>JBAXOZ010000060.1:0-14526 GCA_037132975.1 Comamonadaceae bacterium | reverse complement strand
CCACGTCTTGCTCGGGCAGGTAGGCACGCACGATCCAGCCTGCCGCGCGGTACACGTCGGCCACGGCAGCGGCGGCGGCTTGCAGCTGGGTGTAGTCCAGCGGCCGGTTAAGAAAGGGCTGCAACGCCGCCTGCAGTGGTTCAGCACCGATGAGCGTGTTGCCCACCAGCCGGAACTGCGTGACGGTAATCACCACGCCCGACAGCGGTGCCATGGGTGATGGTTGTGCCGGCTGGGTTGGCAACGCCTTGCGTGGCAAGGTGGCTTCGCGGCCCTGCTCGATTTGCTGGCGCAGGGCACCGGCATCGGGCGGGGTTTGGGCGTTGGCCCGCGTAGCCAGAAGTACCAGTGCGCAGGCACTGAGGATGGATGCGTGGTGGGGGCGTTTATGCATTTTTAGTGCTCAAAAAATGACCGATTTCTATGGGGGCAGGCTCGCCGAGGAAAGCGGGCAAACAGATCAACGACGTATTTTTTTATGCGGACCTGACAGGCCAAAACAATTGGCTTAGATCGAGAAATCCAGCGTGAAGTCTGCCGGGGAGCTGCTTTTCTGTATACGCGATAAGCGAAACCAATACCTAGAAAACGAAAAACCAACGATTTGCTTGAACATCACAGGGTTGCTGCTGCAGCGCCACGTCAGAAATTGAATCACCTTCCCGGAGATTTCGAAGCTTTCTACGTGCCATCAATAACTTACAGGCACAGAGCGGGCCAACCGTTAGCAGCAAAGTGAAGATTTACGGATAATGGCAGGATGCTAAAAACCAGCAAATCCAACATTCCGTCGTTGGCTTTCGGACTCAGCCGCGCCAAGGTCGACCTTGATCTGCCGCAGATGCAGCAGCGGGTGAGTGCAATGACCAATTGGAAAAGCGACTTTGACCAGTTGGGTAAGTCAGGACATTTTCACCACAAGACATCGGTTTTTTCATCCAATGACGTCCAGATAATCTCCGTAGCCAGCACACCCACGGTGATGAAAGTCAGTGCTCCCGATTTGACAGTCGCCATTGCGCTGAAAGGCTACTTCCAGACCTGGGTGGGAGGGAAGGAATTTGTCTTGGGCGAGCCTTCGCATGCCATGTTTTACCCGGGTGGCAAACGCCATACCGAAGGTGGCACAAAGTCTGTACTGCTTATCAACATCCCTCGTCGAAGGCTGCTGAATTCTGCCAGGGTGATGCTTGGCGAGCCTGCCCTGCGGCACTTGGACTTGGACACCCCACGCATCCTCCACACACGGCATGCCCATGTCGATTTGCTACGGGTTATCTACCACACTTGCACGCTGATCGACCAGTTTGAGGGCAATCTGGACCTGTTGCGCAATTTCACGCCGGACGAAAGCATCGTCAGAGCCATCGTCATGATGCTGGCCCCGTCGTGGTTTTTTGCTGCGATTGAGTCGCCTCTGCTACATAGCGCTAGCAAAGAAAAGCAGCTCACGCACCTCTGTGAATACATCACCTCAAATCTGGACCAACCCCTGAGCCTGACCACTTTGGAATCTATCAGCGGTCTTTCAGGGCGGGTGTTGCAAAAAGAATTCAAGAAAACCCATGACTGTGCGCCATTGCAATGGGTGCGGGAGCAAAGGCTGGCCAAAGCCAGACACCTCCTGAACATGCCCACCGCCTACACCACGGTCTCCAGCGTGGCAGCCCAATGCGGGTTTGATAACTTCAGTGATTTTGCCCGCCGCTACAGCCTGCTCTACCAGGAACTACCCAGCGAAACTCTGAAGAAAGCACTCTTGTTTCGCTAGTGTCAATCCAGATTCTCTACATGGCGCTCGCGCAATGCGTGCACCATTCGTTGTTTCAACATCAGACTCGTCAAACGACTAGTTACGTGGCATATTTTGGTGAAATTTGAAAGGCCGCTCTATCAATCGTGACTGACTGGTTTGGGCCTCAAGCCGCAAATGGCTGCATGCGAGGACGCGTCAACTTGCCAGGGTGGTGTATAGCCGCATGCAGTTCAGATCGGACTTGCTCCGCGATCCAAGGCCAAAGTTCACCCGTTCGGGTGATGTTCAAGTGGGCAGCGCTCGCGCACAATTCAAACCCATTGGAACGGCTTGCGCTGATGCGCAGATTCCAGAAATCAGAGCAACGTTTCCCCATGACACACCTCCACATCACAACCCCCTACATCGAATCCCGGGCGCGTTCCATTCACGCGGGACGCAGCGTCTGGCTCAAGATGGAGGCGTTGCAGCCGCTGGGGTCGTTCAAGATTCGTGGCATTGGGCTGAAAGGCCAGGTGGCCGCAAGTAACGGCGCCCACCGGTTTATTTCTTCGTCCGGCGGCAATGCGGGGATAGCGGTTGCGTACGCGGGCGGCAACTGTCCATTGCGGTGATAGTCGTGGTTCCAGAGACCACCACCGAGCGGGCCAGTCAACCAACAGCAGTGCGCGGTCGATGGCGTCGGTGTTCAGCCGCGCGGTACACGTCGGCCACGGCAGCGGCGGCGGCTTGCAGTTGGGTGTAGTCCAACGCACGGTTAAGAAAGGGCTGCAACGCCGCCTGCAGTGGTTCAGCACCGATGAGCGTGTTGCCCACCAGCCGGAACTGCGTGACAGTAATCACCACGCCCGACAGCGGTGCCATGGGTGATGGCTGTGCCGTTTGAGTTGGCAACGCCTTGCGTGGCAAGGTGGTTTCACGCCCGCGCAGGTGCGCGCACAAATTGCGCGGCAGCGCGCGCGGTTGGGCGCTTAACGTGTCACGGGAATACCCGCGACAACCAAGCTAAAACAAAGAACAGAATACCGCCGCTCAACCTGCGCTCGGACACCCTGGGCGCGCGCGCGCGGCATGGGCAGTCACGTCCCTGGCGGCAATCGTGGTTGCAGCAAATCGCTGACCGCTCCGACGCTGGCAGTTCCATGACTCAAGCGCATGTAATCTGTTGAGTCAGCGCATCAATGCGTCAGACTTAACGCAACGGCCGCTGTTTCGTCCTTATTGGTCATCAGCATGGTGACGGCCAACTTGTCCTCGCTCTTGACTGCAATGCCGTTGAGCAGGGTCACTGCACCGGCGCAGTTTTCGGTCACCGCCACGTCGACAACTGCCTTGCGCTCGGTGCGCAAGTTCAATGCCCCGGTGTAAGTGCAACCAGTGGTACGCGTGCCTGTGATCACACCCTGGTCGCTGATGCTCCAGTTCACCGTTCCGGGCCCAACAACCTCGCTCCAGGCTCCAGCAAAGTCCACCAACTGTGCAGCACTGGCATAACGCGGCTGGTACGCCATGCTGAAGTTCTCGGACTGCGTTCCTGCGCTAAAGGCGCCGGTCAAGCTGCTGGCTTCCACCACCGTCGCCGTCAGGCTGATGGCGCTGGAAGTGGCTGTACCCAGGGTGAAGCTTTTGCCGCTGCCGACAAATCCCTGAAGTTGGCCTTCGAAATTGGCCTTAAGCACCCGTGTGCTACTGGCGTTGCTGATCAACGCCCACATCGCGCCATTGGGCAGCACAACCGCCGACAAGGTGCTGGCCGCACCCGAAGGACTGCGCCAGATGCCTTGCAACAGACTGGTAGACAGGGGAACAGCAACTGGCGCAACCGGCACGGGCGCAGACGCAGGCGAGCCACCGCAACCCAACAAAGAAGCCGCCAATGCAGCGACAGTGAGAAAGAAAACGTTTTTCATAATGCACCTATTGAATGGAATAAAAGGACTTAGAACCAGTAACCTTGGGCAGGAATGGCCGGACTGTAACCGACCACACTGACCCATGCCTCGGTTGAATAGCCCACCACGCTCATGGGCATGAAACCTGCAGAGCCAGGATCGACAATCACCCCGTTGACAGCATGGTCGGCGTCAAACTCTCCGCCGTCGGTGATCTTGAAATCGAGCCGTGTCTTCCCACCCTCGGTGATGACCTGACCGCCATACGCAACACTGGCCAAATTGACCCAAGTACCTGCTGCGTTCTGCTTCCAGTAGCCATTGATCTGCAGCGAAGCATCCACGTACAAGCTGAACGTTTCGGTAGTACCCACACTGGCGGAACTACCCGTGGACACATTGGCGTTGAATGCAATCAGCCCCAGAGGCATCTTTATCTCAGCAGGCAAATTGGCAGGTGCGTCAAGCTGGTGCACATTGCTCAAGGTCGCGCTGCTGTTGTTGGTGGTGTCAATCTTTCCGTCCTTGGCGTCTGCCACCAGGCTGACGAAAACGGGCGGTGCATTGCCGGGGTTGCTCAGCGCCGTGGGCGTTTCCAGGAACGGAATCGAGGCGACGTTGGTCTGCAACGCATCAGGAACACCATCGCCATTGCCGTCGCCGACCTTGCCACTCGGCATCGCGGGTGCCTTGTCTTCCACGCTCTGGCTGACGCCGTCGCTGTCGTTGAGCACGATGGGCCCTGTGCCCAGCAATTGAACTATCACGCCATCGGGCAGATTGCTCAAATCCACTTTGCCGCTACCGGTGTTGTCAATGGTGAGAACATCCCCCGCCTGAAGGCCGGAAAGATCGACATGCTGCGCGCCACTACCTGTCAGGTTCAGGGTGGTGTCGCCTTGCAGTCCGGTCACGGTCACGGTGCCGCCACCCGTATTGTTCAGAGTGACCACACTACCCGGATCAGTCACCGTGGTGTCGCCACTGCTGGTGGCTGTTACCGTACTGCCCGTGGCAGGTGCAACGATGGCGGTAGTTCCGCCGTTGGTGTTTTCCACCAGTGTCGACCCACCTTGTGGGGTGGTAACGGTCGACACGCTGATCACCGCAGCACTCGACGCGCTGGCCATGCTTTCGGCCGTGCCCAGCAGATCGATGTAATGCGCGGTAACGGCAATGGTTTTGCCCACCTCTGCCTGCGTGAGTGTGTAGCTGCTGCCGGTGGCACCGGCGATGACCACGCCGCCCGCGCTCCACACATAGCTGATAGCACCGCTTCCGCTGGTGGGGATGCCGTCGGCATCGGCCAGGGTATTCGATGCCGTCAGCGTCTGGCCCTGCGTGGCGGTACCGCTGATGGTCACGCCGCCCGTGGGTGCATCGTTCACATTCGCTACTGCGGCGCTGGCGTTGCTGGTCTTGCTCTCGACGGCACCAAACGCATCGGTATAGCGTGCCACCACCGTGATGCTCTGACCCACCTGCGCCTGGCTGGGTGCAAACGTTGAACCCGTGGCGCCACTGATGTCCACCCCGTTGGCTTGCCATTGGTAGCTCACCACCAGGGGCGTTGGTCCATCGGCATCGGCCAGGGTATTGGCAGCCGTCAGCGTCTGGCCTTGCGTGGCGGTACCGCTGATGGTCACACCGCCGGTGGGCGCATCGTTCACATTGGCGACTGCGGCACTGGCAGCACTGGTGGCACTCTCGGCCGTGCCCTGTGCGTCGGTATAACGCGCCGTGACGGAAATAGTCTGACCCACTTGACCTTGTCCCAGCACAAAGCTGCTGCCGGTGGCCCCGGGTATCGCCACGCCGCCAGCGCTCCACAGGTAACTGATGGTCCCCATGCCGTCTTCATCGGTCAGGGTACTCACGGCACTCAGCGTCTGGCCCTGAGCGGGTGTACCGGCAATGCTGACGCCACCGGCGTGCACATCGTTGGCATTGGTGACGGTCACGGTGATCGTCTGCACGTCGGTGCCGCTGTGGCCATCGCTCACGGTTACATCCACCACATAGGTGTTGTTGGCACCGTTGTCGCTGGGCGCCTCAAAGTTGGGCGCACTGGTAAGACTCAGTAATCCGGTTGCGCCATTGATGGTGAACTTGGCTTGATCGGCCCCGCCGGTGATGGCATAGGTTGGCGTTTGGCCAAGGTCAGCATCGGTCGAGGTAACGGTAGTGACCCCTGTGGTGTTCTCCGGAATGCTGATGGCCGCCGTTGCACCACCGCCATTGCTGGTAATTACCGGGAGTTGGTTGACCACCAGCGTGATGGTGTCGCTGGAGGCGGCGCTGACATTGCCTGCAATATCGACCGCATACACCTTGTATGTGCCAGCGGCCATTGCGGTGGTGCCAATCGGCGTGGGGGTGCCGCCGGTTGCTACGGTGGACTTGCTGGCGTTACCCGCCACGACGGCCGCCTCCAACGAGGCGTAATCGGTAACCGACACGCCGGTGCTCACCAGGTAGATGACACCGATATCGCTGCTCAGGCTGGTGGTGACGTTGGTGTTGATGCTCACCGTGGCGGTTGTCACCGATGCGTTGGGTGCGCTGGTGTCAAACACATAGGCTTGGCTGGCCTCGGCTCCGGCGTTGCCTGCGGCGTCGGCCACACGCACCTTGATGGTGTTGCTCGCACTGAGGGTCTGCCCGGTCAGGCTCCAGGAGTTTAGGCCCACCGTGCTGCTGGCAGTTGCCCAGGTGGCACCGTTGTCGAGGCTGACCTGCACAATGTCACCCGACACCATGACCGCGCTGAGCGTACCGCTAACCGTCTGGCTTGCGGCATTGGTGCAGAAGTCGGTCAGACTCGTGCCGGTGTCGGAGCCCAACGCAATGGAGGTCACGGTCGTCAACGGTGCGCTGGTGTCGAGCACGTAGGCATGGCTGGCCTCGCTACCCGTATTGCCAGCCTCATCCGCCACGCGCACCTTGACTGTGCCGCTGCCAGTGAGCGTTTGCCCGGCCAGACTCCAGCTATTGCTGCCCACGCTCGCACTGGCGCTAACCCACGTGCCACCGTTGTCCATGCTGACCTGCACGATTTCGCCCAAAACCAGGTTGGCGCTGAGCGTTCCACTCACGGTCTGTGCTGCGGTGTTGGTAAGCAAATCGGTATTGCTGGTGCCGGTATCGGCGCTGAACAGCGTGGCGCTGACCGTGGTGGCAGGCGCCGTGGTGTCAAGCACGTAGGCCGCACTGTAGGCGTTGCCGTAGAAGCCGTCATTGCTGACCCGCACCTTCAGCGTATCGCTGCCGACGAGTGTCTGTCCTGCCAAACTCCAGCTGCTCTGTCCAACCGTATTGCTTGCGGTGACCCAGGTGCTGCCGTTGTCCAGCGAAACCTCCACCGTGTCGCCGGTTGCGGTGACGCCGGTCAAGGTGCCGCTGATGGTTTGTGCTGCCGTGCGCGTGATGAGGTCGGTGTTGCTGGTACCGGTGTCAGCAGAGAAGGCTACTGCCGATCCAGTAATGGATGGCGGCGTGCCCAAGGTGATCACTCCGGTAGAAGGCTGACTCACATTGCCTGCCGCGTCTAACGCGTAGACCTTGTAAGTACCTGCCGCCATGGGAGTGCTATCAACCAAATTGACTGTTGGAATCGGAGTATTCGTTCCAATGCTGGTTACTTCAGCGCCGCCTCCGGCGACGTTCAGCGCGGTTAATAGCGATGCCAAATCAGTGATCGCAGACGGATATGTCGTGCTGATCAAATAGATGGCACCGGTCTCGGTACTTTGACCCGTTCCCACATCTATGCCAATCGTGACATGGGCCGCGACAACCGAAGCGGTTGGAGCAGCGGTATCGAGCACATAGGACTGGCTGGCAATGGTGCCATCGTTGGCCGCATTGTCCGTAACCTTGAGCTTGATCGACGAACTTCCCGACAACGTGGCGCCGGTCCACGTGAGGGTGGAGCCGGAAACCATCGACGTGATATCAACCCAAGTGCCACCTCCATTGACCGACCCATACACTTTGTCGCTACCCGACGGGAGCGCCGATAGCGTAGCGGTGATGGTCTGGCTGGCGGTATTGGTGATGAAGTCGGTATCGACAATGCCGGTGTCGGCACTGATGTCGATGGCACTGAAGGTGATCGATGGGCCGGTTTGGTCCAGCACATAGGCCTGGCTGCGCTCGGTTCCAGGGTTACCTGCGGTATCGACCACACGCACCTTGAAGGTGTTGCTGCCCACCAGGGTTTGATTCGTGGTCCAGGTACTCTCACCCAGCACATTGGTGGCGTCAGTCCAAGTGCCGCCATTGTCCAAGGACACTTGCACCTTCTCGCCCGTTACAGTAACCGCACTCAAGGTGCCGCTGATGGTTTGCGCAGCGGTCTTGGTAATGAAGTCGGTGCTGCTGGTACCGGTATCGGCACTGAAAGTGACTGTGTCCACCGTTGTTGCCGGACCGGTGGTGTCAAGCACGTAGGCCTGACTGGCACTGCCGACCACCAAGCTTGACACATTGCGTGCCTCCAGCTTGATGGTGTCGCTACCTGCCAGTGTGGCACCGGTCCAGGTGAGCGTGGTGCCCGAGACCATACTGGTGACATCAGTCCAGTTCGTGCCGTTGTCCACCGAGCCCCAAATCGTCACACCAGTGCTGCCCAGCGCGCTGCTGAGGGTGGCGGTGATGGTTTGGCTGAGGGTATTGGTGATGAAATCGGTCGGGCTGGTGCCCGTGTCAGCGCTGATCGCCAGCGCGCTGAAGGCCATCTGCGCCGTCAGCGTGATGTCATTGCCCGTACCGCCCACATAGCTCAGCTTCATGGGCGTGCCGTTGACCGTGACGGACGCGCCTTCGGCGAGGCCGTTAAAGGTTCCCGTAACGAGGTCGACCCCATCGTTGGCGACCAAGACAAAGCTGTCACCCACCGAAGCGTTGTAACTGCCGGTCACACTCAACGTGGCGCCGGTGACATCCACCGTGCCGGTTGTAATGAGCTGGTCGTAGCCGCTGCTGGTGGCGCCCGCTGTGGTGCCGCTGATATTCATGGTCAGCGTGCCACCGGAGGCGATGCTCAGGTTGCCGGTTTTCAGGTCGGCGGTGGCAATGCCACCGCTGGCGCCGGGTGAAAGCGTGCCGCCCGAGGCCACGCTGACGTTGCCCAGCGCATCGCCCGCCGCCGCATCCGCCCCGCCGCCAGACAGCTTGCCGTCGCTAGCGACACTGATGGGGCCTTTCAGCGTGCCATCGAGTTGCAGCACACCGGCATTGACAGTGATGTTGCCCGAATGGTCTCCAGTGTTCGCAGTTGCTGTCGAACTCGTGACGGTGAAGGTACCCGAGCCGTTTTTGACAATGTTGCCCGAGCCATTGATCGCGCCGGCAAACTTGCTGTCGTTGTTGCTTCCCAGCGTCAGGTTGTAGGTGCTGAGGTTGATCACCGATGCACTGGTGGAAGCAGAGTAGGGATTCAATGCCCCGACCGTCTGGTTACTCAGCAAGGTAAGTGTGCCGCCACCCAATTCGAGCTGGGTTGCATCTGGCAGCGCCGCATCGCTGCTGGCGATAAGCGTGTTGCCGCCCCCGACATAGGTGCTGCCGCTATAGTTGTTGGTACCGGACAACTTGAGCGTGCCGCCGCTGCCGTTCGAACTCAGGCCCGCAATACCACTGAGGTTGCTGATGTTGCCGGTGATTTCGGTGGTCGTGCCCGAGGCAACGGTAAATGAGGCGCTGTAGCTGCCATTGGTCTGGATAGCGTTGTCGATCACCGTGTTGCCGGTGATGTAGAGCTGGCCGCTGGTGAAGATGATGTTGCCCGCGCCGAGGTTGCCATCGCCGGCGATTTTTGCCATGCCGGTTCCCGCGTTGAGCGCCAGCGTGGTGGTTCCCGTATAGGTGTTGGCGCCGGTCAGGTACACGATGCCGTTCGACGGATTTCCGGTGCCCATGTCGCCGCTGGTAAGCGTCAGGTTGCCGCCGGAAATGATCCCGGATACGTTGGTAGTGCCACCACTGTTGCCTGAGGAGGACTCGAGCGTGCCGCCGCCGGCACCGAGCGTAATGGCATTGGCCAGCGTCCAGCTGCCGGTCGTGCCAAAGCCGAGCGTGCCGCCTTCGAGGGTGATGGCGCTGGTGCCCAGGCTGGTGCTGTTGGCAAGGATCTTTCCGCCGGTGATCGAAGTGGTGCCGGAATAGGTGTTGGTGCCCGACAGGGTGAGAATTCCGGTGCCCGACTTGGCGAGGTTGCCGGTACCGGTGAGGTTTGTCGCAATGCCGAACTTGCTGGTTGCGCCGGTGTTGGTGAACCCGAGCGTGTAGCCGGCGGTATCCAGCGCGCCCCCGGTCAAGGTGGTCACCCGGCCGTTTGAACCGCTGGCCGAGGAGGCATCGATGGTGGTGTCGCTGGTCAGACTGGTCGACAGGGCGGTAGCACTGATGCTGTACTCCGACGAGATGCTGGCGAAGTCACTGGACAGCACCAGCGTATTTGCGCCTGACTGCGCGTTGGCGATGGCGATGGCTTCACTGAAATTGACGCCGTTGCTGCGGTCGATCGTTGCTGTATCGCTGGTGCCGTTGGTGACGTAGATCTTGTCGGTGGTCACCGTTACCTCGGCGGTAACTGCAGATGCCGATGCAGGGGTGAGAGAAAACCGGATCGTGGCGTCTCCCGCAGGCGTGTCATTGCGATACGTGACACGCTGCAGGACTTCGTCGATCAGGGCATTACTGGCATCGGCACCGCCGTTGGCGAAGCTGATGCTCAGCACGCCGTTGGCGCTGGTGTAGGTACCGAAGGTCTGCGCGCTGCCATCCTGCAGGTTGCCGCCGCTGGCGGTGAAGTTTGCGCCGATGGTGTCGAAGGCAAAGGTATCCGAGGTAATCGCCGTACCGGAACGCTGCACGGTGAGCGTTGCGCCGTTCCAGTGTGTTGCCGCGGGGTCAGCATGGCTGGCACCGGCATTCGTACCGAAGTCAAGCGCGACCGTGCCGGCCACGCCCGCCCAGCCCACGCTGTCCGCATCCAGTCGCTTCAGGGTATTCACCGGCGTGATCACCGTCAGGCCGAGATCGTTGCCATTGCCGTCGACATAGCTGACGGTAAAGGTCTTGCTGCCGACCACGAAGCTATCTCCTTCCGCCAGCGTGGTGCCATTGACCATGACCTGGCCGGTAATGGCGTCCGCGCCATCGTTGTCGATCAGCACGAAGCTGTCACCGGTATTGGGCACGAAGCTGCCGAGATTCACCTCCAGGCTGGCGCCGCTTACCGCCACGGCGCCCTTGACGACGCTCTGGTCGTATTGGGTACCGGCGGTGGTCCCCAGCAAATCCGTCTTGAAATGCGCGCCAGTGGCGAAGGTCAAGCCGTTGTTAAGGGTAAGGGCGCCCGCCGCACTCGCGCCGGCGGCGGCAAGCGAGCCGCCATTGAGAATTGACACCGCGCCTTTGCTGTTGAGGGTACCGATCGAACCCGTCCCCTGCAAGGTGCCGGATACGCTGACGCTGGCCGTATTCGCGATCGAGCCATCCACCTGCAGGGTGGCACCGAGGGCGACGTCGGTAGCACCGGAATAGGTGTCCGCGTTGGTCAGAAGCAGCGTGCCGGATCCCATGAAGTTCAGGCCGCCGGTGCCGCTGATGACACCGCTCAGGGTATGTGTTCCGGTGACCGTATTGATGAATCCGCTCATCCCACTTCTGGGCGTCGTAACGATATTGCTGCTGATGGTTCCGCTGCTGCCGTTCAGTTGCAGCACGACATCGTAGGAGAAACTCGCCGGAGAAATGATGATGGAGCTGGTCGTGCCCAGATTGGACTGATCGGTCACCGCCAAGGTGCCGCGACCGATAGTGGTGGTGCCGCTGTAGGTATTGTTGCCGCTGAACGTGACGCTGCCGTCCGAGCTGTTGATATAAACATTCCCGGCACCGGCAATCACGCCCTGGAGATTCAGGCTATCGGAACTGAGGGACCTGAACAACAGTAGCTTAGTGGCGTCGATGCTCAAGGTGCCGCCGGCAAGGGTTGTGGTAGTCGCCAAGTCGAAATCGACGGACAGGCTTTCCGTAAGTGTGCTTGCGGCCGACATCGAGACGGTCTGGTTCTCCAGTCCAGCGCCAAGGTATAAATTGTTTTGGCCGTTAACCGCGTCGCCCGCCGCGATCGCGATGGCCTCGCTGAAGCTAACGCCGTTGCTTCGGTCGATCGTCGCCGTATCCGTGGCGTTATCAATAAAGACGCTGCCCGATTTGGCGGTTACATCGGCGCTGGCTGAGCCCGCCGCATCGGTGATGGCGAAGCGTAGCGTCGCGTCACCGTAGGGCGTGTCGTTGCGATAGGTGATGCGCTGGATCACGTTGTCGACCAGCGCATTGGTGGCATCGGTACCGCCGTTGGCGAAGCTGATCGTCAGCACGCCATTGGCGTTGGTGAAGGTGGCAAAGGTCTGCCCTGCCGACTGCAGCGCATTGCCGCTCACCGTAAACAGTGCCCCGCTGGCGCCGAAGCCAAAAATATCAGCCGTCGCGTTTTGGTCGCTGCTCGTTGCACGCTGCACCGTCAGCGCGGCGCCGTTCCAGTGGGTTGCCGCCGGATCCGCATGGCTGACCGTTGCAGCAGAATTGGTGTCAAGGTTGGTTGTCGTATTAATGCCACCCCAGTTCGACGTATCGCCGTTGAGGTTGGCAAAGGAATTCACCGGCGTTGATGCCGTCAGCGCGTAGGTGCCCGTTACCGGTGCGGCGGTGCCGTCGCTGACACTGATCCCGATGCTGGCGGCGCCATCGGCAGTCGCCGTGAAGGTAGCGCCCGCGATTGCGGTGTTGATGGTGGCGGCCGTGCCGGTCAGTTGGATGCCAGCTGTATTGGTGTCGGCATCGGTCAGGTTGTTAATGGTTCCGTTGGTCGCTGTGAGCGTGACGGTCAGGCTATCGTTATTGACATCAGCCACGGTGAAGTTGTCCAGTGCGGCGGCTACGCCGGTGGACACCGCTTGGGCGGACCCCGGCAGGCCGGCGATGGTGGGGGCAGCGTTGGGCGCTAGAGCGGTCAGCACCACATCATTGCCATTGGTGCTGGTGGTGCCGTAGGTGTAGCTGATCGAAAACGAGTAACCACCCACCGCAATGGTCGAACCTTGAGCCTTGCCGGCAAATATGCCGGTGACTGCATCGCTTTGGTCGTTGTCAATCAGCCAGATTTTGTTTCCCGCCACCGGGGTGTAGCCCGAGGCCAGGTTCAGCGTCAACTGTGCGTCACCCAGACTCACTGTACCGGTGGCGTCGCCGTACCCCCCGTTGTTTACCTTCATCACCGTGGTGCCGTTACCGTTCAGCGTGAGCGTGACCGTGTCATCGCTGGTTAGCGTCAGAGCGCCATGCACCACGTCGATTCTGCCCGTGCCGCTTTGGGACAACTGGACAGCACTGGTGCTGGCATCCAGATTTACGATTGTCAGGTGACTGGAACCGGTGTTGTTGACCGTCAAATTACCAGTAGGGTTATCGACATAAGTTATGTTGGAAGCTTTGGTGCCAGCATTTGTGATCGTGCCACCAGTGACGCCATTCACAGTAAGAGTGTTGTAAGTAGCGTTATTGAGCAGCGTCAGGCTTCGACTGCCGGCATTCAAGACCCCAAATCCGCCATCAGCTGTTGCAATGATCGTGACAGGGCCGGTTCCGCCCAGCGAAAAAGTTTGAGTGTCTGGAATGTTTTTCAGTGTCAATATGCCTGAACCGTTGTTGGTAAACGGTCCACTAAAGCCAGACCTCCCGAGATCAAAGCCATTCGCGTCAACAGTGACATTGCCGGTTCCAAAGGTCGTTACCGTGGGCCATGCCTTCAGATAAGCCACTGTTACCGTGCCAGTGCCGTTATTGGTGACAGTGACATCAGAAGTGGTGTCGCTATCGACATATATGGTGGTGTTAGCGGCACCACTGTAGGTGTGTGCATCCAGCACGAAGCCGTATCCAGGCAGCGCAAAACTTTCCGTTTGAATCTTGCCTGCGCTGGCCTCCAGCACCCAATCCCCGCCTTTATTCGCCGCCCCCGTCAAATCATCCGACGCCGCCACATCTGCCTGCGTAATCCGGGCGATGGATTCGACAAAGCTCTGCCCCGCCGCACCCGCGCCGACATTGCAGCCGTACAGCAGCAGGTCGCCGCTTTCGGTCAGGCTTTGGCCGATGCTGGCCAACTGGCTGGCGTAACTGTTCAGATTGGCGCTGGAAAGCAGGGTGTCGCCCAGTTGCACCGCCCCGGCGCTGCCGTGGCTGAAGACGTGGATGGCGTCGATGCCGATGCGCCCTGCCAGCACCTGGTTGATCTGCGCCAGGCCGTCCTGGCTGGCGTCGAGCACGTGCACTTCAATGCCGGCAGAAAGATCGCTGAGCAGGCTCTGTATGTCCTGCACGCGCGCGTCCACAAAGACAATCTGGTTGCTGGTGCCAGAATTTGAAATGCTGTTGCTGCCCATGATGAAACCCCCGATGAATGACTACTTGTAGGTAAAGTGCTGACCCGCTTGGCAGGCTCTAGACATGTCGTTTTGCGAGCCCCTTAGGGGCGAGAGTAGGGGTCTCAAAAAAAGAAAACCTACCGATTCCTACAAGACGGCTCTCGCCACGCAAGGCGCGCCCGAATGCGGCTCGTGCACAGCACATCGCGCTCACGCTGCGCTAGGCCAATACCTTGCTTCGGGTGATTTCAGCAAGGGACGTGCACCGAAAGGAGGTGAGGCCTGGCCTGCCAATCGCTTGCAGGCAAGCTCCCACAAAATGCACAAACCCGCGCGTGCACGAGCCCACGCGAAAGTTCGAACGATGACGCCTTCGTCACTGCGAGCCGCAGGCCGTGGCAGTCCAGGCCTTGCGAAGGCAACCTCAGTCGGTACTAAG
>JBAXOZ010000059.1:0-14777 GCA_037132975.1 Comamonadaceae bacterium | reverse complement strand
CTCTTTCGCACTGACGCTTACCTGACCGAATGCAGCGCCACGGTGACGGCCATCACCTCCCAGGGCATTGCGCTGGACCGCACGGTGTTTTACCCGCTGGGCGGTGGGCAGGCCGCAGACGCCGGCGCGCTGGTGCTTGCCAACGGTGCCGAAGTCGCCATCGTTGATACCCGAAAGGGCAAGGCGGAGGACGGCAGCTTCAACGCCGATATCTGCCATCTGCCGGCGCCGGAACTGCTGGCGCTTCTGCTGCAGTCCGGGCAAGTCTCTGGGGTGCCGCTGGCCGTTGGCGATGTCGTTACCGCGCGCATCGACTGGCAGCGGCGGCATCGCCTGATGCGCTTTCACACCACGACGCATCTGCTGTGCCACCTGGTGCCGCAACTGGTGAACGGTTGCTCCATCACGCCCGACTATGCACGGCTCGATTTCAACATGACCGATGCACTCGACAAGGAGGCGCTTAGCGCCGGCATTGCGCGTTTGGTCGCAGCGGCGTATCCGGTCGCTGTGGGAGCCATCACCGACGAGGAGCTTGATGCCAATCCGGCGCTGGTCAAGAGCATGTCAGTCCAGCCACCGCGTGGCAGTGGCAGGATTCGCACGATCCGTATCGGTGACCTGGAGTTGATTGACTTCCAGCCCTGCGGCGGCACCCATGTGGCCAACACCGCCGAAATCGGCGCGGTCATCGTCACCAAGATAGAAAAAAAATCAGCCAGCACGCGCCGGGTCGTGCTGGGCTTTTCTGCATGAGTCGAGGCCAGGTCAGAAACGCGACAGGCGACTCCTTTTTTGCCTGGGAGGGCGAGGTGCTGGTGGTCAATATTCTGGGCAAACCCAGTGCGGCCAAGGACGCCATCGGCAAGCCCAAGGGAACGCAGCTCAAGGTCAGTGTCACCGCTGCCCCCGTCGCCGGCAAGGCGACCGACCACATGGTGCGATTTCTGGCACCACACTTTGGCGTGTCGGTGGCTGACATCGAGGTCGTTTTCGGGCGCGAAAACGTCAACAAACAACTGCGCATCAAAGCGCCCAAAAAATTGCCCCCTGTCTTTACACAAGGGACATTGAGCTTCTGATCTAATCCCATTGATGGCATCGACACGCATACCCTTTCTTCTGCGCTGCTGCGCGGCCGCCCTTTGGCTGCTTGCTCTGAACCTGCCTTTGACTGCAAGCGCCCAAGATTCCGGCAAGGCGGTGGTCACCACAGCCCAAGTCAGAGCAGAGTTGCTGGCCCACGCGCCCGATGGCGCTGACCCAGGCAAGACGGTCTGGCTGGGTCTGCAACTCACGCACCAGCCGGATTGGCACACCTACTGGAAAAACCCTGGCGACTCCGGTTTGCCCATTACCGTGCAGTGGACCCTGCCAGCCGGCATCACAGCGGGAGACATCGCCTGGCCGGTACCCAAGAAGATACCCATCGGCAATCTGGCCAATTACGGCTTTGACGGCACCGTGCTGCTGCCGGTGCCGCTCACCATTTCTCCGGCCTATAAGCCGGGTGCGAACAACAACGAGATTGAAGTCAAACTCAAGGCCAACTGGCTGGTCTGTCGCAAGGAATGTATTCCCGAGGAGGGTGAGTTTGCGCTGAAGATCCCGGTCAAGGGATCCATGGCGGCCAACAGCGTTACGTTCAACAAGGCGTTTGCTGCCCAACCCGGACCGGTGCTGGGCACGACAGGCATTCTTCCCGACAGCAGCGTCCAGATCGATGGCAATGTCATCAAACTGGCGGTGCAGGGTTTGCCGGTGGCGCTGCGCGGCAAGACGCTGGAATTTTTCCCCGAAACGCCAGAGGTGATTGAAACGGCGGCGCTGTGGACGCAGAGTTGGAACGGTGCAGTATGGAACGCCCGGATCCCACTCTCCCAGCAACGCGGCAACTCGCCCAGCGTCATGCCGGTGGTGCTGGCGGCAGACGGTCAGGGCTACCGTGCTGAACTGAAGGTGCTCGGCAACTGGCCCAAGACGGACGCCAATGCAACGGCTTCACCTGAGCCGGTGTTGCTCGCTGCTGCTGCGCCGGCCAGTCTGAGCCTGCTGGCTGCTGTGCTGGGGGCGCTGCTCGGCGGCATGATCCTGAACCTGATGCCTTGCGTCTTTCCGGTTCTGGCGATCAAGGTCGTGAGTTTCACCCGCCATGCGAACGACCGTAGAGGACATCGGATCAGCGGCATGGCCTACAGCGCCGGCGTGGTGATTTCCTTTCTCGCCCTGGGCACGCTGATGTTGGGCCTGCGCAGCGCGGGTGAGCAACTGGGCTGGGGCTTTCAACTACAGTCGCCAGCCGTGGTGGCAGCGCTGGCGGTACTGTTTACGATGATGGGCTTGAACCTTGCCGGCCTGTTTGAGTTCGGCCAGTTCCTGCCAAGCCGGGTCAGTACGCTGCAAGCAAAGAGCCCGTCTGTGAACGCGTTTCTGTCGGGCGTACTGGCCGTTGCCGTGGCCTCGCCGTGCACCGCGCCCTTTATGGGCGCGTCGCTCGGTTTGGCGCTCAGCCTGCCGGCTTTGCAGGCGTTGCTGGTTTTTGCCAGTATCGGCCTTGGCATGGCTTTGCCCTACCTGGCGGCAAGTTTGATTCCGGCGGTGGCGCGTTCCTTGCCGCGTCCTGGTGTCTGGATGGACACTTTCCGTCGTGCCATGGCGTTTCCGATGTTTGCCACCGTGGTCTGGCTGGTCTGGGTGCTAGGTCAGCAAACCGGGATCGACGGAGCGGGTGCGCTGCTGGCTTTGCTGGTGGCCCTGAGCGGGGTGCTTTGGTCGCTTGGCCTGGCGGGGCGCAGTCGTTGGCTGCTGACCGGTATCACGCTGCTGGTGCTGGCGCTGATGCTGGCGGCCTTGGGTCGCAACGTGACCCGGCCCATGGATGTTGGCAGCGCTGCGACCAGTTCGGAGCGCTGGCAGGCCTGGGCACCTGGGCGGGTCGAACAGGTGCTGGCCACGGGCGTACCAGTCTTTGTCGATTTCACCGCTGCCTGGTGCGTCACCTGCCAGTACAACAAGAAGACGACACTGGTCAATACCGACGTGCTGTCCGATCTGACTGTCAACAAGGTCGCTTTGCTGCGCGCCGACTGGACACGACGCGACCCCGCCATCACGAGCGCCCTAGCGCAACTGGGACGCAACGGTGTGCCGGTGTACGTTCTCTACCAGGCTGGCAAGACGCCGGTCGTGATGTCAGAGATTCTGACGGTGCAGGAACTTCGCACGGCGTTGGCAGCGCTCTAAGGATCCGCCACGGCAAGCCCGTGGTGTCCGGACACTTAAGGTGGCCTTAATTCGCGCTCGCTAGAGTCAGCATCTTTCATCAAAGAACTGAGCTTATGCAGCGTATTTTGATCTGGGACCTTCCGACCCGGCTGTTTCATTGGGTATTGGCCCTGAGCTTCGCGGGTGCCTGGCTGACCAGCGAGTCCGATCGTTGGCTCTCGGTTCACGTTTTCCTGGGCTACCAGATGCTCGGGCTGGTCATGTTTCGGGTTGCCTGGGGCTTGCTCGGCACGCACTACGCCCGCTTTTCTTCGTTCTGGTTTGGTCCCAAAGATGCGCTGGCCTACTTGCGTCAGGTTCTGGCGCGCGAGGCCCCGCGCCATGTCGGTCACAACCCGACCGGCAGCGTGGCCATTTATCTGCTGCTGCTATTGGCATTGCTTGTGGGAATCACCGGTTTCTTCACACTGGGCGGCGAGGAGCAGCAAGGCGCGCTGGCAGGTTGGATGGGGATGACGCAGGGGCGCGTGTTCAAGAAACTGCATGAATTCTCGGCCAACCTGATGCTGTTGCTGGTGTTCGGACACCTTGCTGGCGTGGTGCTGGAGAGCCTGTTGCACAAGGAAAATCTGGCGCGCTCCATGCTCACGGGTACCAAGCTGGCCGAGTCCGGCGCCCCGGTCGCGCAGCCCCGAAGGCTGGTGGCAGTGCTCCTGGCCGTGCTGATGGTCGTGTTTGGTGTGTGGTGGTTCTTCTACGCGCTGCACGCTCCGCTGGAGCAGCAACTCGGTGGTACAGCAGGCAAGCCCAGGACCCCGGCCGTGGCCTTTGTCGGCCCCAAACTGGCCGACAACGCCCAGTGGCGTGAGGAGTGCGGCAGTTGCCACCTGGCATTTCACCCCTCGCTGCTGCCGGGTCGTTCCTGGACGCGCATCATGAGCGAACAAAAGCAGCACTTTGGTTCCGACCTGGCGCTCGATGCGCCGACGACGACGGCTCTGCTGACTTTTCTGGTTGCCAATTCGGCCGAGCAGCGCAAGACGGAGCCGGCCACCAAGATTGAGCTCTCGATCAAAGTCGATGCGACGCCATTGCGGATTACAGAAACACCGTACTGGGTCAAAAAGCACCGCGACATCACAGCCGCTGTCTGGCAGTCGCCCAAGGTCAAGAGCCGGACCAACTGCGCCGCCTGTCACCTGGACGCCGAGGCCGGCACTTTTGAAGATGCGGCCATGCGACTTCCCACCTAAAGTGTTGGGGACAGAGCTGGCTCGCTGCGCGTAGCTGCGGTCTGTCCCGCAAAATAATTGGCTTCTTGCTGCGACAATTGGCGTATGAATATATCTTCCCACCCCAGCGCCTTTGCGCCTCTGCAAAACGACTCCTTTATCCGTGCCTGTCTGCGTCAGGCCACTGACCACACACCGATCTGGTTGATGCGCCAGGCCGGACGCTATTTGCCCGAGTACCGCGCCAGCCGTGCCAAGGCCGGCAGCTTCATGGGACTGGCGACCAACACCGATTACGCGACCGAGGTCACGCTGCAACCGATTGACCGTTACCCGCTGGACGCCGCCATCCTGTTCAGCGACATTCTGACCGTGCCCGACGCGATGGGCCTGGGTCTCTCGTTTGCCCTCGGTGAGGGGCCGAAGTTTGCACATGCGGTGCGTGACGAGGCGGCAGTCACCAAACTGGCGGTGCCGGATATGGACAAACTACGTTACGTGTTTGACGCCGTTACCTCGATTCGCAAGGCGCTGAATGGCCGCGTGCCTTTGATCGGCTTCTCGGGCAGTCCCTGGACCCTGGCCTGCTACATGGTCGAAGGCGCCGGGTCCGACGACTATCGTCTGGTCAAGACCATGCTTTACAGCCGTCCGGACCTGATGCACCGGATCCTGGAGATCAATGCCGACGCGGTCGCCCTGTACCTCAATACGCAAATTGAGGCCGGTGCCCAGGCGGTGATGATTTTTGACAGTTGGGGCGGTGTGCTGGCGGACGGCGCGTTCCAGGAATTCAGTCTGGCCTACACCACCCGTGTGCTCGGGCAACTGAAGACGGAGCACGAGGGGGTGCGTATTCCCTCCATTGTGTTCACCAAGGGAGGCGGGCTCTGGCTGGAAGAAATGGGCGCTTTGAAGTGTGACGTGCTCGGCCTGGACTGGACCGTCAATCTGGCGCGTGCCCGCGCACTGGTAGGCGGCAGCAAAGCGTTGCAGGGCAATATCGACCCCAATGTACTGTTTGCCAATCCGGCGCAAATCGAGGCCGAAGTGGCCAAGGCGCTGCGCAGTTTTGGTGCGCCACATACCGGCACGGGTACCGGGCCGACCCATATTTTCAACCTGGGACATGGCATAAGTCAGCACACACCTCCTGAGCATGTGGCGTCGCTCGTGCAGGCCGTGCATGAGCATTCGCGCCGGATGCGCGCTTAGATCTTCAGCTCATGATTTCATAACACGATTGGGCCCTGAAACGGGTTAGTGGCGCCTGACTTATGCACAAAATTCTTGTTGCACTGCGAAAGTCCTGAATCTTTTCATGACTCCTGCTACAAAACCAATAGCGATCGTAAGTGGTTGATTTATAAAGATTTAAATTTTTGCTATTTTTATGGGCATTTCAGTGAAAGCCTTGATTTTGAAGGGCTAGGGGCTGCTGGAGGTGAGATATCAACAAAGTTATCCACAGAAACTCTGAATCTGGTATAAATCGATTATGAATCAAAGACTTAAGGCGTTTTCCGGAAGTTCACATCAACTTTGCGCCTTAAATCCGGGCAAGCCATGAATCTGCTTTCGGTACTGGTTCAGACCCCTGTTCATAGCCAGCTTGCCGGGCCTTTGACCTACCGTAATGAGCGCCCCATGGCTGCTGGCACCCTGGTACGGGTACCACTTGGAAAACGCGATTTGCTCGGCGTGATCTGGGATCGGCCTAGCGATCAGACGGTTGCGTGCAGCGAAGAGGAAATTTCAGCGGACAAGCTGCGTCCGATTGCAGGCGAGATAGAAGGCATTGCCCCCCTGTCCGTGGCGTGGCGGCAACTGGTGACTTTCACGGCGGACTATTACCAGCGCTCGCTGGGAGAAGTGGCCTTGGCCGCACTGCCGCCGCAACTGCGCGAACTCACGGCGCTGCAGGTGGCGCGACGGATCAAACGCTACGCCAAGCCAGCAGACCCTGCTCCCGTCCAGTCCGGTGCTGCCGGTAGCGCTTTGCCCTTGACTGCGGAGCAGCAAGAGGTGATCAGCCAATTCCACGCTGTTGCCGGGCCTTTTTTGCTGTTTGGCGCCACCGGCAGCGGCAAGACCGAGGTCTATCTGCAAATCGTCCAGCAGTTGCTCAGCTGTGACACCCATGCACAGGCGCTGGTCATGGTGCCGGAAATCAACCTCACGCCGCAGCTCGAATCGCGTTTCCGGGCCCGCTTCGACTGCCTGTTTGGCGTTGGCGCTGTGGTTTGTCTGCATAGCGGCATGACACCGGCACAAAGGCTGAAGAGCTGGCTTGCGGCGCACAGCGGCGTGGCTCGCATCGTGCTGGGTACGCGCATGGCGATTTTTGCTTCGCTGCCGGCGCTCAGGCTGATCATCGTCGACGAGGAGCATGACCCCAGCTACAAGAGTCAGGAGGGGGCGCGCTATTCGGCGCGCGATCTGGCCGTCTACCGGGCCCGGTTGGAGGGCGCCAAAGTCCTTTTGGGATCGGCCACGCCTTCGCTGGAGACCTGGCACCATAGCCGGCCTGCCGCAGAAGGTGGCCGTTATGTTCGCTTGCAGATGCCCAGCCGCATTGGCCAACATGCCAGTCTGCCAATGGTGCGCCGGGTCGACATGAACCATCAGCCAAAAAAATGCGTGATTGCCCCGCCGCTGCTGGAGGCGATCGCAGAGCGGGTGGCGCGTGGCGAGCAGAGTCTGGTGTTTCTGAACCGTCGCGGTTACGCGCCGGTCCTGCACTGCGCCGACTGCGACTGGAAAAGTGAATGTCCGCATTGCAGCGCCTACCGGGTTTTTCACAAGATCGATCGAACCCTGCGCTGCCACCACTGCGGCTACACCGAGCGCGTGCCGCGCGCTTGCCCGGCTTGCGGCAATCCGGATATTGCACCCATGGGCCGCGGCACCGAGCGGCTCGAAGAACATCTGGCTGAATTGCTGGCGGATGTGCGCCGGCCCCATTCGATCAGTACGCAGTGGCCAGCAGGCGAGCCGGTACGCATCGCCCGCATAGACGCCGACAGTACCCGGCTCAAGGGAGAGCTTGAATCGCAGCTGGCGCGTGTTCATGCCGGCGAAATTGACGTACTGGTGGGCACGCAAATGATTGCCAAGGGGCACGACTTCCGGCGCATCACCCTGGTGGCGGCGATCAATCCGGATGGCGCCCTGTTCTCCAGCGATTTTCGCGCTGCGGAGCGCCTGTTTGGCTTGCTGATGCAGGCCGGTGGCCGCGCCGGGCGCGACGCCGACATCAGCGCGCAAAGCGAGATGTGGCTTCAGACTTTTCACCCAAAGCATCCCTTGTTTGAAGCCCTGAAACGGCACGACTACCCGGCTTTTGCGGCCAGACAACTGCAGGAGCGAGAGCAGGCCGCCATGCCGCCTTTCAGTTTTCAGGCACTGGTGCGTGCCGAGGCGCGCACACAGGAGGTGGCTCAGGGTTTTCTGTCTGCTGCCAGTGCTGGCGCCGCCAGCTTGCCCGATGTCGGGCAACTCAGCGGCCTGATCACGCTTTACCCGCCGGTGCCGATGAGCATTCAGCGCATTGCCAATGTAGAGCGCTCGCAGATGCTGATCGAGAGTCCTTCGCGCACAGCGTTGCAAAACTTCCTGTCAAGCTGGCAGAGCGTGTTGCATACCACGCGCCAGGGCAGCGATGGTCGCGGCCTCATCCGCTGGGCCATCGACGTTGATCCCTTGTTAATCTGATCCTCAACTCAACCAGCTCACCGCCAGCGAGAAAGTCAGAAATGCCGTCGCTGTCGACAGCAGAATGATGCGGGCAATGCGTCCGTTGTCGGCACCGAATCGCTCGGCCAGCAGCGACACATTGCTCGCGCTTGGCAAGGCGGCAGCCAGCACCATCACGGTCAGGGCAAACCGGCTCAAGGGCAGACCCAGGGCGATGGCCGCCTTGCCCGTGGCGAGTACCAGCAGCGGATGCAGCAACAACTTGATGGCCGCCACCGGTAAATAGTCGCGTAGTGGAATCGGCGCGTGCTGCTGCAGTTTGGCCAGCATCTGCGAGCGAGCCAGCACGGCGCCGATGGTGAAGAGTGCAAGCGGTGAGGCGGCGTCCGCCAGCAGGCCGACCGTCTGCATGATTGGCTTGGGGAGTTCGAACTGCAACACTGAAGCCAGCGCGCCCAGCAGAATGGACCAGGGCAGGGGATTGGTGGCAGCGCCTTTGAGCGCATTGCTGGCCGCTTTGCTGGCACCGTGTTGGTCCGCACCGTCGAGCCGGGACAGCGCGATGCACAGGGAACTGGTGATCACCATGTCAACCAGCATGGTCAGAATCACCGGTCCGGCGGCGAGCGGACCGAGTAGCGCCACCAGCAAAGGCACGCCCATGAAGCCGGTATTCGGAAAAGCCGCGACCAGGGCGCCAAAAGAAGCATCGTTCCAGCCGATGCGCGCGTTCCGGCTGATGGCGATCGTGACTGCCACGACGATCAGCGCGCACAGAGTCCAGGTAAGAAAAACACCAGCATCGAGCAAACGCGCCAAGGGCATGCTGGCTCCCATGCGGTACAACATGCAGGGCAGGGCAAAAAACAGCACAAAGCCGTTCAGGCCGGCAATCGCCTCCAGCGGCAACATGCGCCGGCTCGCCGCCAGGTAGCCGCACAGCACCAGCGCAAAGAAGGGAAAGGTAACGAGCAATATTTGCAGCACGGTTGCTATTGTCCCTAAAGAAAGTGCCTAATAATCGGCGCCACCTACCTGCCTGATGATTTCATGACCCAAACACCGGTTCACCCCTACCAGTCCAAGCCATTTTTGGTGCGCTTCGCTCTGGCCCGACCCCGGCTCTTGCTGTCCGCGGTTTTGGGGCTGGCAACCACCCTGTTGCTGCCCGAGACACTGGCGCATCAGGGCGTTACGCGGTCCATCGTCGGCTGGAATTTTGGCGCCTGTTTTTACCTTGTGCTTTCGATGCACATGATGTTTTGGTCAAGCCACGAAAGCATGCGAAAACGTGCCTTGCTGCACGACGAAGGTCGTATGCTCGTGCTGGTCTTTGTCGTGCTGGCGGCGCTGATGTGCGTAGGTGCGATCGTCGCCGAACTGGTTGTGGCCAAGGACCTCCACGGCGTGTTTCGTTCAGCCCACATCGGGCTGGCCTTGTTGACCATTGTTTCCTCCTGGGCTTTCACGCAAGTGATGTTTGCCTTGCACTACGCGCACGACTACTACGCTGCCGAACTGCGGGGTCAGCCCGGCGGACTCGACTTTCCCGGCGGGCACGCACCCGATTACGGCGACTTTCTCTACTTTTCCTGTGTCATTGGAACCTCAGGGCAAACCGCTGATGTGAGCTTCACCAACCGTACAATGCGCAGGACCGGTCTGGCGCATTGCGTGCTGGCGTTTTTCTTCAACACCACACTGCTTGCCTTGACCATCAATATTGCATCCGGTTTGTTCTGAGCTGATGCCTTCTCCCGCATCGACCGGCCTGAATCTGGCCCAACAAGAAGCTGTCAATTTCATGCACGGCCCCTGCCTCGTGGTGGCCGGCGCCGGATCCGGCAAGACACGCGTCATCACGCACAAGATTGGCCGGCTGATCCAGGCCGGTCTGGAGCCCAAGCGCATTGTCGCGATCACTTTCACCAACAAGGCCGCCGCCGAAATGCGCGAGCGCGCCAGGTCCCTGATTGGCAAGTCCGCCAAAGAGGTGGTGATCTGCACCTTTCATGCGCTGGGTGTGCGCATGCTGCGCCAGGACGGTGTGGCGCTCGGGCTGAAACCCAATTTCTCGATTCTCGACAGCGACGACGTCACCAGCATCCTGAAAGACGCTGGCGGTACCGTCGACGCTGCCACTGCGCGCACCTGGCAGTGGACCATCAGCCTGTGGAAGAACCAGGGCCTGAACGCGCAGGCTGCCGCTGCGCTGGCAGCGGATGACAACCAGCGCATCATCGCGCGTGTCATGGCGCACTATGAGGAGCGGCTCAGCGCCTACCAGAGCGTGGACTTTGACGATCTGATCAGCCTGCCGCTCAAGTTGCTGCAGGAGCACGAAGCGGTGCGCCAGAAGTGGCAGGCGCTGGCTGGCCACGTGCTGGTGGATGAATACCAGGACACCAATGCCACCCAATACGACTTTCTGAAGCTGCTGGTGGCGGGCAAACCGGCCGAGCAGGCGCGCATTACCGCCGTCGGTGACGACGACCAGTCGATCTACGGCTGGCGCGGCGCCACGCTGGACAACCTGAAGAAACTGCCCATCGACTTTCCGGCGCTCAAGGTCATCAAGCTGGAGCAGAACTACCGCTCCACCAGTGCCATCCTGCGTGCTGCCAACAACGTGATCGGCCCCAATCCCAAGCTGTTCGTCAAGAACCTGTGGAGCGATCTCGGCGAGGGCGAACCGGTGCGCGTGCTCGACGCCGACAGCGAGGAGCACGAAGCCGAGCGCGTGGTGGCACGGGTTCAAAGCCTGCGCGCTGGCAACAGCGCTGGCGGTGGGCCGCAGTCTCTGGATTTCAAGGACTTTGCCGTGCTCTACCGTGCCAACCACCAGGCCAAGGTGTTTGAGAAAGCGCTGCGCAAGGCGGCCATTCCGTACAAGGTTTCCGGCGGCACCAGCTTTTTTGACCGCGCCGAGATCAAGGATCTGTGCGCCTGGTTTCGCCTGTGGATCAACAACGATGACGACCCGGCTTTCCTGCGCGCGGTGACCGCTCCCAAAAGGGGTATCGGGCATCAGACGCTGTCGCAACTCGGTGTCTTTGCCAGCAAGTACCGGGTGAGCCTGTTCGAGGCCCTGTTTTCGTCGTCGTTAGGTAGTGCGCTCAGCAGCAAAGCGGTCGGCAGTCTGCACGAGTTTGGCCGCTACGTGAACGATCTGGAGTTTCGCGCCCGCCACACGCTGGGCGCGCAGGCAGCCGGAGAATTTCTGCTCGATTGGTTGAAGGAAATCAGCTACGAGCAGCACTTGTACGACGGCGAAGACAGTGAAAAACTGGCCGCTGCGCGCTGGAGCAATGTGGTCGACTTCTGTGAGTGGATGTCGGCCCGTTGTGGCGGTCAGATCGAGGACGTGGCGGGCGTTGATGGCGCGGGTGAAGTCAAGTCGCTGCTGGAAGTGGCGCAGACGGTCTCCCTGCTGTCGACCATCAACGAACGCGAGACCGAGCAGAACGTGCTCACGCTGTCGACCCTGCACGCTGCCAAAGGCCTGGAGTGGCCGCATGTGATGCTGGTTGGCGTCACCGAAGGCATGCTGCCCTTCAAGCTGGGTGATGATGCCAAGCCCGGCGGCCGCGCTGACGGCGCCATGAGCGAAGACATTCTGGAGCGCCTGCAGGAGGAGCGGCGCCTGATGTACGTTGGCATCACGCGGGCCCAGAGAAGTCTGGCGGTGAGCTGGACGCGCAAGCGCAAAAAAGGGCGCGAGATGATTGCCGCCCAGCCCAGCCGCTTCATCGCCGAGATGGCGCTCGATAAAATCACGGCCAGGGAAGATCCGCGTGAGAAGCTCAAAGCCTTGCGCGCGGAGTTTGCCAAGAGAGCACAAGACAAGCTTCTGATTGGAGACAAACCATGAACACGCGTATCGAAGCTACCCCCAGTTCGATCTACCTCGCAGAAACGCATCAGGTGGAGAATCTCTCCACTGACCTGGTCGACTACAACATGTACGGGCAGGACAGGGCGCTAAACGAAGCCGTGCAGCGCGAAGGCGCTGGCTGGGCGCAAAGTGAACTCGGCACTTTCGGCCAGTTGACCGGCTCCGCAGACTATCTGGAGCAAGGCCGTCTGGCGAACAAATTCATTCCCGAACTCGACAGCCACGACCGCTTTGGCAACCGCATGGATCTGGTGAGCTTTCATCCGGCTTATCACCAACTGATGAAGACCGCCATCGAGCAGGGTCTGCACTCTTCCCCCTGGACCGATCCTCGCCCTGGCGCCCATGTGGCGCGCGCCGCCAAGACCTATCTGCACAACCAGGTGGAGGCCGGCCACGGTTGCCCCATCACCATGACCTTTGCGGCCATGCCGACGCTGCGCCTGCAGCCCGATCTGCTGGACATATGGGGCGCCAAAGTCATGGCCAGGGTGTACGACCCGCGCAATGTACCGATGGAACAAAAGCAGGGCGTCACCATCGGCATGGCGATGACGGAAAAGCAGGGCGGCTCCGACGTGCGGACCAACAGCACGCGCGCCTTTCCCGTTGGCGCCAGCGGTCCGGGCCAGGCCTACGAGCTGGTGGGCCACAAGTACTTTGTCTCGGCGCCGATGTGCGATGCCTTCCTGGTGCTGGCGCAAACTTCTGTCGGCCTGTCGTGCTTTCTGCTGCCGCGCTGGCGACCCGATGGGAGCAAGAACGCCATGCAGGTCCTGCGCCTGAAAAAGAAAATGGGCAATGCCTCCAACGCGTCGAGCGAAACCGAGTTGCGCGGCGCACTGGCCTGGATGGTGGGTGAAGAAGGGCGCGGCGTGCGCAACATCATCGAGATGGTCAGCATGACGCGCTTTGACTGCATGATTGGCTCCAGCGCCGGCATGCGCATGGCGACATCGCAGGCGCTGCACCATTGCTCGGTTCGCTCGGCCTTTGGCAAAGTGCTGAACCAGCAGCCGCTGATGCAAAACGTGCTGGCGGATCTGGCGCTGGAGAGCGAAGCGGCCCTGACGCTGACCATGCGCATGGCGCGTGCCATGGACCATCGCCATGTTGAGCAGGAAGACCTGCTGGTGCGCCTGGTCACAGCGGTCGGCAAATACTGGATCTGCAAGCGCACACCGAATCATGCCTATGAGGCGATGGAGTGCATTGGCGGCAGCGGCGTGATGGAAGACAGCATGATGCCGCGCCTGTACCGGGAAGCGCCGGTCAACACGATCTGGGAGGGCAGCGGCAACGTGCAATGCCTGGACGTGCTGCGCGCCATCTCGAAAACGCCGGCGGTGATCGACGCCTTCTTTGCCGAAGTGGGGCAGGCGCGGGGTGCGAATGCGGCGCTGGACCAGTGCGTTGCGGGTCTGGTGACGGAGATGAAGGATCCGAGCGACATCGAGTACCGCGCGCGGGATCTGGTGGATCGCATGGCCTTGGCGCTGCAGGCCTCGCTGCTGGTCCGCCATGCGCCCTCGTTTGTCAGCGATGCCTTCTGCCAGTCACGTCTGCAGCAAACCGGTCACCATAACTACGGCACTTTGCCGCGTGGCCTCGATTGCGCCGCCATCCTGGCACGGGCCACGCCCAGGATGACCCATGCTTGAATTTGAACTGCTGCAAACCGACCCGGCCAGCCACGCCCGTCGCGGTCGTCTGCGCCTGAACCACGGTGTGGTGGAAACCCCCATCTTCATGCCGGTGGGTACCTACGGCACAGTCAAGGGCGTCACTCCCACCAGTCTGGAAGCGATGGGTGCGCAGATCATTCTGGGCAACACCTTTCATTTGTGGATGCGCCCGGGGCTGGACGTGATGGCTGCGTTTGGCGGGCTGCACGCGTTTGAAAAATGGACGAAGCCGATCCTGACCGACTCGGGAGGCTTTCAGGTCTGGAGCCTGGGCGAGATGCGCAAAATTTCAGAGGAAGGCGTCAAGTTCTCCAGTCCGGTTAATGGCGACAAGCTGTTTCTCACGCCCGAGATCTCGATGCAGATCCAGACCGTGCTGAACAGCGACATCGTGATGCAGTTTGACGAATGCACGCCCTATATTTCGGTCGAACCCAAGACCAAGGGCCAGCTCACCACCGAACTGGAAGCGCGCAGTTCGATGGAGCTGAGCCTGCGCTGGGCCCGACGCTGCCAGGCAGAATTCGAGCGACTGCAGAATCCGAATGCGCTGTTTGGCATTGTGCAGGGCGGCATGTTTGAGCACCTGCGGGAGCAGTCACTTAATGAGTTGGTGGACATGAATTTCCCTGGCTACGCGGTTGGCGGCGTCAGCGTCGGTGAGCCGAAAGACGAGATGCTGCGCATCATGGCGCACACGCCGCACCGCCTGCCGGCGCACAAGCCACGCTACCTGATGGGTGTCGGCACACCGGAAGATCTGGTCGAAGGCGTGGCGCAGGGTGTCGATATGTTCGACTGCGTGATGCCGACGCGCAACGCGCGCAACGGCACGCTTTTCACCCGCTATGGCGACCTCAAAATCCGCAATGCACGGCACAAGACGGACCCGCAGCCACTGGACCAGACCTGCACCTGCTACGCCTGCGCCGGTACCTCAGGGGTCGCGTACGCGGACGGCGGGCGCGAGGGTTTCAGCCGCGCCTACCTGCACCACCTGGACCGCTGCGCCGAGATGCTGGGCCCCATGCTGGCCAGCATTCA
>JBAXOZ010000058.1:0-14903 GCA_037132975.1 Comamonadaceae bacterium | reverse complement strand
ACGCCCTGCGCGATGCGCTGGACCCGAAGTTGCGTTGAGATGATGCAAACAGTGCGATCAGAGTTATTCTCGTCATCGCGAGGCCGTCAGGCCGTGGCGATCCATGCCTTCGGGCTGTATGCAATTAAACAGCCAAAGACATGGATTGCCGCGTCGCTTCGCTCCTCGCAATGACCTTAACCAAGAACAAGCCATGAACCCATTGATCAGTGTGCAGGATCTGCACGTGTCCTTTCGCATGAGCAAGACCGACACCGTCGAGGCGGTGCGCGGAGTGAGTTTTGACATCCCGGCCAACAGCACGGTGGCGCTGGTGGGAGAGTCGGGCAGCGGCAAGAGTGTGAGTGCCATGAGCATCGTGCGCCTGTTGCCCGAGAACGCCATTCTGGGCCAGCACAGCAAAGTTCTTTACAACGGTCGTGACCTGCTGGCAGCACCACTGGAAGACATGCGCCGGCTGCGCGGCAAGGATATCTCCGTGGTGTTTCAGGAGCCCATGAGTTCGCTCAACCCGGTCTTCACGGTGGGCGAGCAGATTGCCGAAGTGCTGCGCATTCACTTGAAACTGAACTCGAAGCAGGCACTGGACCGCACACTCGATCTGATGACCGAAGTCGGTATCCCGAATCCGAAGGAACGGCTCAAGTCCTACCCGCACGAACTCTCGGGCGGACAGCAGCAACGCGTCATGATTGCGATGGCGATCGCCTGCGAACCCAAACTGCTGATTGCCGATGAACCGACCACGGCGCTGGACGTGACGGTGCAGCGTCAGATCATGGACTTGCTGGCCGGACTGCAGCAGCGCCAGAAGATGAGCATTCTGTTCATCAGTCACGACCTTGGCCTGGTGGGGGAAATTTCGGATGAGGTGGTAGTGATGCGCAATGGGGAGGTGCGCGAGGCCGGCAGCGTGCAGCGCATTTTCAGTGCCCCGACCGACGCCTACACACAGGCCTTGCTGGCCTGCCGTCCGCGCCTGGACTCGCGGCCGCGCCGTCTCGCCGTGATCGACGACATTGTGAACAAGCGCCCGCTGTGTACCGAGCAACGCGTTGCTGCGCCCATCACTGGCGCCGCACTGATTGAAGTGAAAGATCTGGGCAAGGACTACCTGCTCAAGTCGGGTTTGTTCAAGCGCAGCGTTTTCAGCGCCGTCAAGCATGCCGATTTTTCGCTCTACAAAGGGCGCACGCTGGGCGTGGTGGGGGAGTCTGGATCAGGCAAGACGACCATCGGCATGATGCTGACAAGGCTGACCGAGGCCAGCGCCGGCAGCATCATGTTTGAAGGCGTCGATCTGGCTCAGCTCAGCGCGGCCCAGATGCGGATTTACCGCAGTCGCATCCAGATCATTTTTCAGAACCCCTACGCCAGTCTGAACCCGCGCTTTACCGTCGGTCAGATCCTGATCGAGCCCATGCGCATTCATGGTATCGGCAAGAGTGAAGACGACAGGGCAAGACTGGCCCTTGAACTGATTGAAAAAGTGGGCTTGACGCGTGATGATTTCGGCAAGTACCCGCACGAGTTTTCTGGCGGCCAGCGTCAGCGCATCGCGATTGCGCGCTGCCTGACCATGAAGCCCGAAATCATCGTCTGCGACGAGAGTGTCAGCGCACTTGATGTCAGTGTGCAGGCCACGGTGCTCAATCTGCTGCTGGATCTGCAGGACGAGTTTGGCCTGACCTATGTCTTCATCAGCCACGACCTGGCCGTGGTGAAGTACATGGCTGACGAAATTCTGGTGATGAGTCAGGGTGAAGTGGTCGAGCGCGGCAGCGCCGAGGAAATTTACGCCCGGCCGCAGCACCCCTATACACAACAACTGCTGGGTGCCATTCCGCGCGGCCTGGCCGCCGCTGTTTAGGGAGCATGAGATGAATGGATTGCCGCGCTTCGCTCGCAATGACAAAGCTGGGTGGACCATGCTGCTGGCCTTGACGCTGCTCCTGCCAGCCTGCTCGAAGGCGCCCGAGGCGCCGGTGGCAGCAGCCCCGCATGCAGCTGCCTCCACCGTGGCCTGGGTCAAGCCCGATGGCGCCAATATGGATGCTATCTTTGCCCAGGCCCAGGCGGCCAACAAGCCGGTGTTCCTGTACTGGGGCGCAGTCTGGTGCCCACCCTGCAACCAGATCAAGGCGACGGTCTTCAACCGGCAGGACTTCATCGAGCGCAGCAAGTCGTTCGTCCCGGTGTACCTGGACGGTGACACAGCGGGCGCACAAAAGCTCGGTACCCGCTTCAAGGTGCGCGGCTATCCGACCATGATTCTGCTGCGGCCCGACGGCACCGAGTTGACGCGTCTACCGGGTGAGGTGCAAGCCTCGCAGTACATGGAAGCACTGAATCTGGGGCTGGCTTCAGGCAGCTCGGTCAAGGAAGCGCTGGCCGCGGTGCAAAGCGGCTCTCAGGCCAAGCTGACACCCGAGGCCTGGCGACAACTGGCTTATTACTCCTGGGAGCAGGACGAGGCACAACTGGTGGCGCAGAAGGAACGTGCGCAGACTTTGGACAAACTGGCCCGAGCTTGCCCGCCAGCGCAGGCAGAAGCGGCTTCGCGACTGGCCCTCAAGGCGATGGTGGCTGCGTCGCAGGACAAGTCTGCGCTGCCAGACAAAGCGGCTGCCTTGGCGCGCGTGCAGCAGATTCTGGCCGACGCAGCCCTGCGGCGCAGCAACTTTGACCAGTTGGTGAACTACGCGCCCGATCTGCTGGAGTTGCTCAGCGCTGCAGGCAGCAGTGAGCGCACCCGTCTGCTGGCATCGTGGAATCTGGCGCTGGACCAGTTTGCCGCCGATACTGGTCTCTCCAACGCCGATCGTCTGTCTGCCATTGCTGGCAAGGTGGCGCTGGCCAAAGTCGGTCGGGCCAAGGACGACAAGACGGCGCTGGATCCGGCACTGCTGACGCAGGTGCGCGCTGCGGTGTTGGCTGCCGACAAGGCTGCCAGCAGCACGTATGAGCGTCAGGCCGTGATTCCGAATGCCGCTGACGTGTTGAGCGAGGCGGGTTTGCTCGCCGAGTCCGACGCCATGCTGAAGGCCGAATTGCCCAAGGCGCTCTCGCCCTACTACCACATGCTGGTGCTCTCATCCAATGCGCGCCAGCGTGGCGACAAGGCCGGTGCGCTCGACTGGTCCGAGCAGGCCTGGAACGGGGCCAAAGGGCCGGCCACACGCCTGCAGTGGGGCAGTGGTTATGTGAACCGTCTGATCGATCTGGCGCCACAGGATGCTGCGCGCATTGAAAAGGCGGTCACCGGTGTGCTGGCTGAACTTGAGGCGGTGCCGGAGACCTTCTACGAGCGCAACCGGCGTGGTTTGGAGAAAATGGGGCAGCGCTTACAGGCCTGGAGCAAGGGTGGTCGACACAGCGCCGTGTTGAGCAGATTCAAGCTGCAGATGGATGCCGTCTGCGCAAAATTGCCTGAACAGGACGAGACCCGTGCCGCCTGCGCCAGTGTTTTCAGGGCCAGCGCGGGCGCGGCACTGGATCCCGGATCACGTCCGGGATGACAACGTAGTCTGGGATGACAGCGTAGTCCGGGATGACAACTGATTTGTCATTGCGGACCACGACCCGCAATCCAGCCCTTTCCTTTGTCATTGCGGGCCACGACCCGCAATCCAGTGGTGGTGTGGCACTGGATCCCGGATCGAGTCCGGGATGACAGCTGTGGCGTCCGGGATGACTCAGCCGGGACTGCGAAATCCGCAGTTCATCGCACGCCGCGGTCATTGGTCGCAAAGGTATGCCCCTGTACGCACAAGTATCGGTTGCTGACGCCATAATCCCAGCCAAATTGCTTTCTCCCGGAGGATTCCCCATGCTGCGCCTTCTTTTTATTTTGGTCACACTGCTTGCAAGCCTCTCTGCTTGCGACAAGTTTCCGGGCAAGGGAGACAAGAAGGACGCCGTTGCTGCACCCGCCAAACTGGTCATTGCGCCGGAAGACGTACTGACCATCCAGGCCAGCGCCCTGTCGTCAGGGCCGGTCGTGACCGGCTCCATTCAACCCGAGCGCAAGGCTGACCTGCGGGCCGAAATTTCGGCCGTCGTGCTGCAGGTGCTCAAGGAGAACGGCGATGTGGTTCGGCGCGGGGATGTGCTGGTGCGACTGGACCAAACCTCGATTCGTGACAACCTGCAGTCGGCCGAAGCCAACGTCCGCAACGCCACCCAGGCACTGGATCAGGCCGAGCGCAATTTGCAGCGCCTCAAGACACTGCGTGACTCCGGCATGACATCCCTGCAGGCGCTCGACGATGCCGAGGTCCGGCGCAATGGCACGCAGAGTGAGTTGTCAGCCTCCCAGGCGCGTGCCGTGCTGGCTCGACAGCAACTCGATCGCACCATTGTGCGTGCGCCGTTTGACGGCGTAGTCAGTGACCGCAAGGTGTCGGCCGGCGATACGGCCTCGGTTGGCAAGGAATTGCTCAAGGTGATCGACCCCAGCAGCATGCGCTTTGCCGGCCGCGTCTCGGCTGACAAAATCAGTGTGGTCAAAGTCGGGCAGGCGGTGAGCTTTCGCATCAACGGCTACACCGGCCAGGAATTTCGTGGCAAGGTGACCCGCGTCGACCCGAGCGCCAATGACGTGACGCGTCAGGTAGAGGTCCTGGTCAGCTTGGACGAGGCCAGGCAGGCTCGCGTCGCCGGGCTGTTTGCGGAAGGGACAATAGAAGCGAGCAATATGAAGGCGCTCACGCTGCCGGAATCGGTGCTGCTGCGTTCTGGCGACAAGGCCTCGGTGTGGCGTGTCAAAGCCAACACCTTGAGTCAGATCGACCTGGCACTGGGCGCGCGCGACCCCCGCACCGGCAATTTCGAGGTGCGTAGCGGTCTGGCCGATGGGGACGTGATCCTGCGCAGCCCGAGTTCGAGCTACAAGGAAGGCCAGAGCGCTGAGATCGTCAGCGCCAAAGCGCCAGCCGCTGCTGCATCTGCCGCATCCGCCAGCAAAGGGACATAAGCATGTTCCTGTCCGACTTCAGCATCAAACGTCCCACGCCCACGGTCGTATTGATCATCGCCTTGATGGCGATGGGCCTGCTGGCCCTCAACAAGTTGCGGGTCAATCAGAACCCCGACGTGGAAATTCCGGGCATCCAGGTCTTTATTGCTTACCCGGGCGCATCGCCGGATTCGGTGGAGCGCGAGATTGTTAACCGGCTCGAAAAATCACTGCAAAGCGTCCCCGGCGCGACCGAGGTCTACTCGACCAGCAGCGAAGGAAACGCCAGTTTCTGGGTCCAGTTTTCGTTCAAGAAGAACATGATTGAAGCGGCCGATGATGTTCGTACTGTCATCTCCAGCGCCCGCTACAAGCTGCCCATCGAGATGCGCGAACCCGTCGTTCGGCGTTTTGACCCTGCTGCGCAACCGATCATGAACCTGGCACTGTCTTCCAGCGCGCAGAGCCACGCCGAAATTTCGCGCCTGGCCGAAGATATGCTGGCTGACAAACTGCGTGGCATCGCCGGCGTGTCCACGGTCAACATCAATGGCTCGCTGAAGCGGGAGTTGTCGGTGCTGTTGCGTGCGCAGAAGCTGCGTGAATACAACGTGTCGGTGGGTGAAGTGGTTGCCGCGCTGCGGGCACAGAACTCCAACGCCCCGGTTGGCAAAGTGCGCGGCAAGCTTGAAGAAGAAAGCATCCGGTTGGTGGGTCGCATCGAGTCGCCCGAAGAATTCCAGAACATTGTGGTCAAGCGCTTTGACGGCCAGATCGTTCGCCTGGCGCAGGTTGCCAGTATTAAGGACAGCTTTGCCGACATCGACTCTTTCAGCATTCGCAGCGGCAAGCCCAATGTCGGCATTTTTGTGACCCGCTCGCGTGACGCCAGTACCGTAAGTGTGGCCAACGATGTGCGCAAACTGGTCAAGGAAATCAATGTCGAGTTCGAAAAAGACCACCCCGGAACCAGACTCGAAATCACCCGTGACGGTGGCGTTGACGCGCAGCACAGTCTGAACAACGTCATCGAGTCCCTGATGCTGGGCGCCGTTCTGACGATCTTCGTGGTGTACGCTTTTCTGAATTCCTGGCGCTCCACCTTGATCACGGCACTGAGCTTGCCCACTTCCGTCATTGCCGCCTTCATTGCAGTCTGGCTGTGTGGCTTTACCCTCAATTTCATGACCCTGCTAGGTCTCTCTCTGGCCATTGGGGTGCTGATCGACGATGCCATCGTGGTGCGGGAGAACATCGTTCGCCACATGCAGCGCGGCTCGGATCGGCGCACCGCGTCGCTGGAAGGCACGGCCGAAATTGGACTGGCCGTTGCGGCCACCACTTTCTCCATCATTGCTGTTTTTATACCGGTAGCCTTCATGCCCGGCGTTTCGGGCGAGTGGTTTCGCCCCTTTGCCCTGACGGTGACCTGCTCGGTGCTGGTGAGCCTGGGCATCTCGTTCACGCTGGACCCCATGCTGTCGGCCTATTGGGGTGACCCCGTCGGTCACCACAACGCGCCCAAGACCGGCATCAGCGCGCTGCTGGCTCGCTTTAACCGCTGGTTTGACCACCAGGCCGACCGCTACGGCAACGTCATCGCCTGGGCCTTGCATCACCGGCGCTGGATGACGGCCATTGCGGTGCTCAGTCTCTTCGTGGCGCTGGGTATGCAGGCCATGTGGGGTGGCAGCGCCTTTTTGCCCGCCACCGATTCCGGCAATCTGATGATTGATGTGCGCACACCATCCTCCTCATCGGTTGAATATGCCCGCCTGAAAATGGAACGCGCTGCGGCACTGGCCCGCACCATTGCCGAGACCAAGGAGACCAACAGCAACATCACCGCCAGCGGCGGGCGCATTTACGTCGATATCGGAAAACGTCACACCCGCAGCCGCAGCGCCAAGCAAATTGCAGGCGAACTGCGTGAAAAGGTGCGCACGCTGGTGGGTGCTGAATACACCGTGATTGATGACCTGAACAACGGCGCACGCAAACCGATCCAGATTGACTTTACCGGCCCCGATTCACGCAAACTGCTGGAGATCACCAGCGACTACATGGATAAATTGCGCCTGGTGCCTGGCGCCGTCGATGTCGGCCTGTCGCAGCAAGACCCCAAGAAGGAGTTGAAGATCGAGCTCAACCGGGGTCTGGCCAATTCGATGGGCATTTCGGCCAACGATGCAGCGCAGGCCCTGCGTGTCGCGTTTGCCGGCATTGAAGTGGGAGACTGGGTCGACCCGACCGGCGAGACGCGCGATGTGGCTGTGCGTCTGCATCCCGATGACCGCGTCAGCAAGGAAAATATCGAGCGCCTGCCGATTGCCGTTTCCGGCACCAACCTGATGGTGCCGCTGGACCAGATTGCCACCATCAGCATGGGGCAGGGACCTTCGGGCATTGAGCACGCCAACGGCAAACGCAATATCACGGTGTCAGCGAACGCACAGGGGCGCTCCAATGGCGAGGTCACTGACGATGCCATGAAACTGGCCAAATCGTTCAACTATCCGCCAGGCTATGGCCTCTCTCTGGGTGGCGCCGGGCAGGACCAGAAAGAGTTGTTCACCGAGATGCTGATTGCGCTGCTGGCAGGCATTGGCCTGATGTATCTGATTCTGGTGATGCAGTTTGGCTCGTTCACGGCGCCACTGGCGGTGATGCTGTCGCTGCCGCTGTCGCTGATCGGTGTGGTGCTGGCACTGCTGTTGACCCGCGGCACGCTCAACTTGATGAGTTTTATCGGCATCATCATGCTGATGGGTCTGGTCGCCAAGAACGCCATCCTGCTGCTCGACGCGACGCGCAAACGCGAGGCTGAAGGGGTGGATCGTGAAGAAGCGCTGATGCATGCGGGTCGCGTTCGTTTGCGTCCCATTCTGATGACCACGTTTGCCCTGATTGCCGGCATGCTGCCGATAGCGATGGGCATGGGCGAGGGCGGCGAGTTCTACCAGCCACTGGCGGTGGCCATCATTGGCGGCACCATCACCTCCACCTTGTTGACGCTGCTGGTGGTGCCGACCTTTTATGACAGCATCGAGATCACGCGGGACCGGGCGATCGCCAAGTTCCACCGGCGCGCCGAGGTCCGCAACCCGGCGCTGGCCTTTGTGCAAACGCTGGTGGAAGCGCTATTGGCTCTGGTGCTGTTGCGCTGGTTCTACCGCCTGCTCGTGGCAGGGGCTCGCTGGATCAAGGGGCGCAAGTAAAAAAAAGGACCGCACAAGGCGGTCCTTTTACTCAGCGAAGAACTTCGCTCAGAACTCGTAGCGAGCCGTCAGACGGACCGAGCGCGGAGCCTGGAACGATGTCGGGTTGCCGTAGTTCATACTCAGACGACCAGGCAGTCCCACCGTCGTGGTACCACGGCTGTAATCGTTGATTTCATTGAGCTCGCTGGGTTGCTGAGCATTGAACACATTGAACACGTCGGCTTGCAGCGTCAGCTTGTTCTTGCTGCCCATGTTCATGGTGTAAGCGGCTTGCAGATCCAGCGTGTGGTTCCACGGTGTGCGCCCTTCGCTACCACGGGTGCCGAGCACGGTGACGCCGGCCGAGTTCAGGTAGTAGTAAGTTGAAGCCGAGGTGTACAGCGTGGCATCTCCCGGTGTCGTGCTGGGCACAAATCCGATCCGGCTCAAGGGGCGTCCTGAAGTGGAGTTCAGGTTGGCACCGAGACGGAAGTTCTCGGTGACGCCGTAAGTGCCGAACAGCTTGACGGCATGCGTGCGGTCATTGGGTAGATAGCCATCAGCGCCGTGCGTGAAAGTGCCAAAGTCGAAGTCCTGGCTGACGCCTGCGTCTTCCTGATTGATGGTCGAGTTGACATAGCCTTCAGCTGTTCCTTTGCTGCGCGAGTAGGTGTAGGAACCCGCCAGCCCCCACTTGCCATCAAACGCCTTTTCGAAAGAGAACTCCAGGGCGTCATAGGTCCGCGTGTACAGGGTCAGACCGGTTGCGGTGGCCGGAATGGTGACTGGCACCAGCACGCCATCGTTTTTTGCATCCATCATCAAAGTAACGTCGCGGCCAGGGTTGACCAGTTGGCAACCTGCCATGGTGGCGGCGTCGAACTTAGGGTAGCCATTGGCGTTCATCCAGATGCCAACCGACGTTGGATCACACCAGTCATCCATGCCGTTGTTGATCTTGCGATGGGTGTACTTCACACCAGCCGTCCAGCCCTTGGCGAGGGCTTTCTGGAAGCCCAAAATGTACTCATCCTGCGACATCGGACTCAGGTTGATATCGGCAATGGTCGCTGGCAGGGCCAGGCCACCATCGCTGATGACACTGGTCTTGCCGATCTGCACCAGATTAAGAGGCTTCTGGGTCACCGGGTCACGTCCGCTGAAGGTGTAGTAGGCCTCGGTGTAGGACTCGCCGCGGGTGGCGCGGATGTTGGTGTTGGATGCGACCGGGATGAAATAGCGACCGGCATTGCCGTAGACCTTGAGTGAAGAATCGCTGTTCAAATCCCAGGAGAAACCAACCCGCGGCGCCAGCAGATTGTCTTTCTTGACAAAGCTGTCGCCGTCGCCGTTCATGTTGTTGAACGACTCCCAACGCAGGCCGCCGTACAGCAGCAGGTTCTTCTGCACCTTCCAGCTGTCCTCGACATAGAACGCCTTGTTGACGACGTCGTAAACGCCGCTGGTCGCGCTGCGTTCACGCAGACGCGTGTACAGGGTGCCAACCGGGACGGCGACGCCCGCCACCGAACCGGCGGAGGTGAAGTCGCGGAAGTACTGACCGCCGCTGAAGGAAGAACCACCAGCCTCAGAGGAACTGAATTTCTGGTTGTCGATGCCTGCACGGATGGTGTGATCGCCGAAGGTGTAATCAATATCAAAGCGATTCGATGTGCGCGTGTCGCTGTCGGTCGGTGGTGCGTTGGGATCGCGACCTGGTAGACCCGGGAAGGGCTCATTCCAGCAACCGGCGTAGGTGGTACCCGGCAGAACATAAACAACGGGGCAATTCGCGCCCGCGGTGCGTGCGCCGGTGGTGAGCGGTTGCTGGTAGTTGACACGGCCAAGCAGTGCCGAGACTGTGAGGTTATCGGTCAGGTAACCGGTGTACTTGCCGATCGTGACATCGCCGCCAGAGGTTTGCGTGCTGCTGGCACCAGCACCATCATGACTGGTGCTGTACGCCGTGGCGTTGGTGTAATCAACAATCCCGGTCTCTTTCTTGTTGTTGATTGCGGTCAGCTCGAAACGGTGCTGGTCGCTGGGCGTGAAGTCAAGCTTGAGCAAGCCATTGGGCTTCTTGGAAGTCAGAGTTGTGCTCTGGTTCTCGTTGAATTGGTTGGTGGTGTTGTTGGTGGCTTCAATCAGGCCAAAAATGAACAGCTTGTCTTTGATAATCGGGCCGCCGCCATAAACGTTGGTGCTGAAGGTGGACTTGGTATCGGCGGACTGGAACAGGGTATAACCCTTGCCAGCGGCCTCGGGCTCGTTGTCCTTGACGTCCTTGCCGGCAGATCGCAGCGAAGCCGGCTCCCAGTACATGGAAACGCCTCCCTTCCATTCATTGGTGCCACGCTTGGTCGCCAAGCTAATCACGCCGCCTAGCGAGCGGCCATACTCCGCGCCGTAGCCACCGGTCTTGATCTGTTGCTCGGCAATCGCGTCAAACGGCAGGTTCGCGTAGGACAGGAAATTGCGGATGTTGGTGACGTCGTAACCGTTGATGTAGTAACCGTTTTCAGCTACCGATGCGCCACCGAAGGAGGGGATGCCGCCATCACCCAGACCTGCGTCGCCCTTGACCACGCCCGGAGCCAGCAAGGCGACCGAGTTGACATTGCGCGGCACCGGCAGATTCTGCAGTTGCTCCTGCGTGAAGACGGTGTTGGACTCGACGCTGGCAACGTCAATGGCCGAGCGAGTCCGGCTGCCCGTCACCTGAACCTGTTGCAGCGTAGCGCCTAGCACGACCTGCGTGCCAGAGCCGATCGATACCGTCACTTCTTGCTTGTCTCCACCGGAGGCAACGCTATAGCGACCGGGTTGTAGTTTGGGCAGGCTGAACTTGCCGTTGGCATCGGTCTGAACCTGGCGTGTGGAGCCGGTTTCCAGGCTGGTCACGGTCACTGTGCTGCTGGCCTTGGCCTGGCCGTAAAGCGTACCCTCGGAGCTTTGGGCCATTGCGACTGAAGACAACAGCAAGCCGACGGCCAGGGACAAGGTGGTGCGGCGCCATGCTTGGGTCGGCCGATGTGGAAAATTCATATATTGCTCCAAAAAAGTCAAACAAAAACCGCAACGTCGGCAAGCGGACATTGGCCGATCACTTTAATTGCAGTCTGGTTAGAGCAGGTCTGTTTCTAGTCAAAGGCAATTCAAATAGTCGTTTGAGTGTTGTGCAAAAGTAGCATTTTTTGCTATTTTTTTGCTTATGAATAAAAAAGCCCCGCAGACCGAAGTCTGCGGGGCTCTTGATTTTTTGCTAACGCTGATTAGAACTTGTAATCGTAAGAAGCTGTCAGCTTCATCGTGCGCGGCGCGTTGTAGCTCTGTACAGCACTATAGGTCGTGCGGATCGATGTTGCGTTGGTGTTGTACATGCGCTCTTCAATTGTTTCAATCGCCTGACGATTGAACAGGTTGAAGATATCCAACTTGAAGCCGAAACCCTTCAGGGCAGCGGGCTTGTAGCTGAAGTTCACATCCAGACGCATATCCGGCGGCAGACTGCCATAGGACCCGCGTGGAGCGTAGACGCCACCGCAGAAGAAGTAGGCGGAGCCATATCCTGCGTAGTTGGTGATCTGGGACGGCGTACCGAAGATGTCACCGGTGGTGCTTGGCGCATTGCCAATACAGTTGCGTGGCCGGCCAGACGCCATCAGCATGTTGCCGCCGATACCCCACTCCGGATCAACCTGGTAGTAACCGAACAGCTTGATTTGATGGGTACGGTCGTTGGGCAGAGGTCCGTCCGCACCGACAGCAAACTCCGGGAAGTCCCAAGCCTGCGTGGTCGCCACATCGGCCTGGCCGATGTCGGAGAGCACCTGACCTTCGGTATTGCCCCAGTTGCGTGACCAGGTGTAGGTTGCTTTGCCCCACCATTTGCCATCAAACGGATGCTCGGCAAACAGGTCGACCGCCAGGTACTCGCGCTTGACGGGCGGCAAGGCCATATCGGCGGCCGTAAGGACAACGTGGTTCAAAGTGCCGTTGCCGGTCATGTCGATATTGAACGTATTGGTAATACCGGGGTTGAACAGTGCGCAGTTGTAACCAGGGAAGTTCGTGGTGTTCACGTTGTTTCTTGCAGCCCAGGCCAGGAAGGGCCGGTCGTCGCAATGGTCATCAATGGCGGTGCGCATGTTGCGATAAGTGAACTTGCCGCCGACATTGAGGCTCTTGGATATTGCCTTTTCAAACCCAATGGCGTACTCGTCCTGGAAGTTGCCCTGCATATCCTGGGCAGCGACCTGGAGCGGATCCTTGGCCTGACCGTACTCGTTGTTGCTGGAAAAGGGTTTGCCCAAAGAGGTCAAGCCGGTAGGTGCGCCCGTGACGGGGTCCACGCCGGTGTAGACGAAACGTTCGGTAGTGTACAGCGATGACCCTGCAGCACGGATGGCAACATTGGTAGGCAGTGGCACGTGGTAGCGCCCGATGTTGGCAAACACCTTGGCCGATGCATCGCCATACATGTCCCACGAAGCACCGAAACGAGGCGCCAACTGGGTGGGCAGATTGATGTAAGAAACACCATCGCCGTTCTTGTTGTTGAAGCCTTCGTTGCGCAGACCGAGAGACAGGAGGACGTTCTCTGTGACCTTGTACTTGTCTTCAATGTACCAGGCAGACTGCTCCACGGTCGGCGTGGAGGCAGCGGAGAAGAGAATCTTCTCAACAATGTAGCCCTGCTGTGCATACTGGTTGCCGGCAACCGTCTTGGGCGCAGCAAAGACGCCGTTTCGCGTATCGGTCGGATCGGTCTTGCCATATTGCCAGATGCCGCCGCCAGGATAGGCGTTACCCGATTTTGATGTGATGACGTTGCGATCCAAGCCGGCGCGGATGTTGTGCTGTGAGTTCAGCTTGTATTCAGCGTCCAGACGCACACCTCTGTTCTGGTCAAACGCGCCATCAATCAGCGTGTTGGCAGTCGTCGTCTGTGGATTCGGATAGGCGAATCCTGGAATCTGAACGCTGGAGTCGGACAGTGCCCTGAACAGGGTTGAGTCGTATCCGGCTGGTGTGAATACGTGGGGGCTGTAGGACTTGCCGATCAGGCCGGTGACGGTCAGGTCATCGGTCAGATAGCCGGTGTACTTCAGAATATCAGTCACCGAACCCTGCTGCGCCGCGACCGGTGTCGGGCCCCAGTTCAGGTAGCTCGCGCCGCCAGCACCCACGCTGTCACGCGCGTTGGTGCGGTAATTGAAACCATAATAGGAACGCTCGTTTTGAACCTTGTCCGAAATCCGTGTGTATTCCACGTGATTGGCATCGGTCAAGTTCCAGTCCAACTTGAGCAGATAGCGTGGCGTCTCGGTAGTCGACTCTTGCCAGCCGCTGGGCAGTATGCTGCCGGCGGTGGTTGTATTGGCGGTACGAATGGCGCTGCGCGTTGTCTTGGTCTGCTCGCCTGAGAGGAACATGAACAACTTGTCCTTGATCAGCGGACCACCAAGGTAGAACGACTGGGATGTGCTGGATTGCTCATTGAAATCGTTCAGGAAGTAGATCCTGCCGTCCATGGCAGTACCCACTGGCTCGTAGAACTGATTCCTTTCGGCAGCCCGCAAGCTGTTTGGGGTCATGGAGACCTGGGCACCGGCGACCCATTCATTGCCGCCGCTCTTGGTCACAATATTGACCACACCGCCGGTCGAACGACCGAATTCAGCTCCGTAGCCACCCGTCAGAACCTGGGCTTGGGCGATGGAGTTGAAAGGTAGTTGCGAGAACCCGACCTGCGTCAACAGGGTGGTGACCGGGAAGCCATTGATGTAGTAAGCATTTTCGGAAGCACCTGCCCCGCCGAAGCTCGGCGCATTGGAGCCGCCGTAACGGGAGTCGCCACGGGTCGTGCTTGGCGCCAATTGAATGACAGCACCCACATTGGATGCAACGGGAACCTTGGCCAGATCACTGGCGGTAAAGACGGTGGTGGAGCCGATCGACGCGACGTCGATCTTCTGGCGAAGGGCGAGCACCTGCACTGCTTCCAGCGAAGTCGCAAACGACACTTCCGTGCCCTGACCAACACGCACTTCCACGTTGTCGGTGGTCTTGGTGACCTTCCCGTTGACAACGAGATCAACCTTGTAAGTGCCAGTTACAAGAGACTGGGCATTGAACCGGCCTGCGCCGTCAACGACCAGCGTTCGGCGGGAGCCATTGTCTTTGTTCAAAAGAACGATCGATGCACCAGAAGCACCCTGCACAGTTCCGTACAGTGTTCCGGTAGTGTTCGACTGGGCGAACGCTGTCGTGTTGATGCCGCCAGCGAGCGATACCGCGCCAAACGCAACGGCGAGCGCGCGGGCGACAACGGTTCTCCTGAACACAAGCGCTTTGCTATGCCTTTTGTTTTCCATGGGACTTCCTTCAATTTTTGTGGAAAGCAGAGCAACGCAAAATTTGCACCAAGATTGGCGACAGGCCGAAACTCGTTCCCGGCTTGTTTCTGTTTCCGTGGAACGACTGTAAAGTAAAACCACGTAAAGATGAATTGCTGTTGAGCCAATCGGGCCAAATCAGCATGGCTTGTTGCCAAAATACATCGTGCTGTAACTATGTTGTGATAAGGGTTATTTCCCAATCACAAACTGCGGTGAGTCGGGCAAAAAAAAACCGCGTCCTGGACGCGGTGTCGATTTGGGATCGCGGCAGACAATGGCCGCGCTGCAGGCTCACTCCAACTTGAAGTTAAATTCCTGAGTCGCCAGCACCTCGCCACCAGCATC
>JBAXOZ010000057.1:0-14934 GCA_037132975.1 Comamonadaceae bacterium | reverse complement strand
AGCAACGTGGCCAAAAGCGAGTTGGGCGTTTAGAAATGTAATAAGTGCCATAGGGGGGAGATTATCCCGCCCGATTGATGATGGGCACCATGGCCGCAGAAACTGCAGTACTTGCAGAATCGACGCACAATACGCCCTGCATATTCGGTGGGAGGAATTTATGTCGAATGTAGTGAGGGTCTGGGACTTGCCGACCCGGGTTTTTCATTGGGCACTGGTGGCGGCCGTGATCGGTCTGATCACCAGCGCGCAGATCGGTGGTGAAGCCATGGCATGGCATTTTCGCTTTGGTTATGCCGTCATGACCCTTCTGCTGTTCCGGATCCTGTGGGGCCTGATCGGCGGCCACTGGTCACGCTTCGCATCCTTCATTTACAGCCCGGCCACGATTCTTGGCTACCTGAAGGGACAGGGCAAGCCCGAGCACGCCATCGGCCATAACCCTTTGGGGTCGCTCTCGGTGTTCGCCATGCTCGGCATCCTGTTGCTGCAGGTGGGTTCCGGCCTTTTCAGCGATGACGAAATTGCGGCGGCGGGGCCTTTGGTTTCTTTGGCGCCAAGCGCCTGGGTCTCGCTGGCAACCCACTATCACGCCGAGATTGGCAAACTGATTCTGCTCGGCTTGGTGCTGCTTCACGTCGGGACCATCCTTTTTTACCGCTTCAAAAAGGGAGAAAATCTGGTGAAACCGATGGTTAACGGCGACAAGGAAACCCCTCTGACGGCGCTGAGCTCGCGTGATGATGCCAAGTCGCGCGCGCTGGCGCTGACGCTTCTTCTGGCTTGTGCGGCCATGGTCGCCTACCTGGTGCAGACGAGGTGACAGGCCCATCGCTCTCTTTCATCACGCCCGGCACACCCGCCGAACTGGAGGCGGTGCGCGGACTGTTTCGCGAGTACGCCGATGCGCTGAAGGTCGATTTGTGCTTTCAGGATTTTGCGTCGGAGTTGGCTCTGCTGCCAGGTGAGTATGCACAGCCACGCGGCAAGCTCCTGATGGCGCTGCTGGACGGGACGGCGGTCGCCTGCTGCGCGATTCGTCCGCTCGACAGCGTGGACTATCCGAACGCCTGCGAGATGAAACGGCTCTACGTGCGTCCCGGGTTTCGCTCGGCCGGCATGGGCCGCCAACTGGTTGAAGCCATGCTGGATTTTGCGAGCATGAGCGACTATGACTGCGTACTACTCGACACGCTGGACGACATGGAGAGCGCCCGCGCACTTTATCAGGACCTGGGCTTTGAGGAAATACCGCCCTACTATCACAACCCGATCGCTGGTGCCCACTACCTGATGGCGAAATTGAAAACGCCCTGAGATCTTCAGGGCGTCTGGTGGCCGGAGCCGCGGCTTTAGCCCTTGGCTTGAGCCAACAGAGTGGCAGCGTCGCTGACTTCAAATTTACCCGGACCCTCAATGTTCAATGACGCAACCTTGCCGTCCTTGACCAGCATCGAGTAACGATTGCTGCGCAGACCCAGACCTTTGCCGGTCAGATCCAGCGTCAAACCGGTCGCCTTGGCAAAAGCCGCATCGCCGTCTGCCAGCATGCGCACCTTGCCCGCTGATTTTTGATCGCGCGCCCAAGCGCCCATGACGAAAGCATCGTTCACGCTGACACACCAGATTTCGTCCACACCGGCGGCCTTCAGTTCAGCCTGCTTTTCCATGTAGCCCGGCACGTGCTTGGCCGAGCAGGTTGGCGTAAAAGCACCCGGCAGACCAAACAGTGCAATGGTTTTTCCTGCCGTAGCCTTGGTCACATCAACCGGGTTCGGACCCAGACTGCAACCACCGCCCTCCACTTCGGAAAACTCCATCAACGTGGCTGCTGGAAGACTATCGCCTACTTTAATCATTTACTACTCCTGAAACAGTTGACTGAACAATGAAGAACGGCTCACATTGTGAGCCGTTTCACCAAAACCTGCAGCCCGCAGACTGCAAAGGCTTAAACCACTGCGGCCTTTTGGACCAAACGGGTGGCGACCCAGTTCTTGGTCTTGGAGATGGGTCTGCTTTCCGCAATCTCGATGATGTCGCCCAGCTTGTACTCGCTCTTTTCATCGTGCGCGTGGTACTTGCTGGATTTGCCGACGATCTTGCCGTAAAGCTCGTGCTTGACGCGGCGTTCAATCAATACAGTCACTGTCTTGGCGCGCTTGTCGCTGACCACCTTGCCAATCAAGGTACGCTTGAGGGATTTTTTAGCTTCCGTCATTTATAGCTCCTTATTTGGCGGATTTTTCAGCGCTTTGCTTCTCGACAAGAATGGTCTTGGCGCGAGCAATATCGCGGCGCGTGGAGCGCAGCGTAGCGGTGTTATTGAGTTGTTGCGTAGCCTTTTGCATGCGCAGACCAAAGTGAGCCTTTTGCAGCTCCTTGACTTCCACTTGCAGTCCGGCCACGTCTTTTTGGCGTAATTCAGTAGTTTTCATAGCTTTTTCTCCTGATTACTGGCCAATCATGCGTGCCACAAAAGTGGTCCGCAGTGGCAGCTTCGCAGCGGCCAGGCGAAAGGCTTCACGAGCCAGTTCTTCGGGCACACCGACGATTTCAAAAACGATCTTGCCGGGCTGAATCTCAGCCACGTAGTACTCGGGATTGCCCTTGCCGTTACCCATACGCACTTCAGCGGGCTTTTGGGAAATTGGCTTGTCCGGGAAGACCCGAATCCAGATACGACCACCCCGTTTCACGTGACGGGAAATGGCACGACGCGCGGCTTCGATCTGGCGGGCCGTCAAACGGCCCCGGTCTATGCACTTCAGACCAAAATCACCAAATGCCACCGAGCTGCCTCGGGTCGCAATACCGGTGTTACGGCCTTTTTGCTCTTTGCGATATTTGCGACGAGCGGGTTGCAACATAATTATTCTCCTTTGCCGTCAGCTGCTGCAGCTGGCGCGGCTACCTTGCGGACGCGCTTAACGGCGGGTTTGTTTGCATCGGCACCAATGGCCTCAGCGGGTTTGTCGCTACCGTCTGCTGGCGCGGCATTGCCGGCCAGAGGGGGACGACGAGCACCACGGGGTGCCGGACGATCAGAGCCAGGACGCGCTCCACGGTCATCGCGGCGTGGACCGCGCGGACGGCGCTCATCGTCAGAACGGGGTTCAACGGCAGCCGGCAGATCGTTTCGACCCAGCGTATCGCCCTTGTAGACCCAGACCTTGACACCAATGATGCCGTAGGTTGTCTTGGCTTCCGAGGTTCCATAGTCAATATCGGCACGCAGGGTGTGAAGTGGCACGCGGCCTTCGCGGTACCACTCGCAACGAGCAATTTCAATACCATTCAGACGACCGGACGACATGATCTTGATGCCCAGAGCGCCCAGGCGCATGGCATTCTGCATCGCGCGCTTCATGGCCCGACGGAACATGATGCGTTTTTCGAGCTGCTGCGTAATGCTGTCTGCAATCAGCTTGGCATCGATTTCGGGCTTGCGCACTTCCTCGATATTGACCGCCACCGGCACGCCGAGCTGGCTCGACAGTTCGCGCTTGAGGTTTTCGATGTCCTCACCTTTTTTGCCAATCACGACGCCCGGACGTGCCGAGAAAATCGTGATGCGGGCATTCTTGGCAGGACGCTCGATCAGAACGCGTGATACCGATGCATTTTTCAGCTTGGCCTTGAGGTACTCGCGTACCTTGATGTCCTCAGCCAGCATGCCTGCGAAATCACGGTCATTGGCGTACCAGCGTGACGACCAGTTGCGGCTGACCGACAGGCGAAAGCCGGTTGGGTGGATTTTTTGTCCCATATCTTCCTGGCCTCTTTCAGTTACCAACCGTCACGTACACATGGCACGTGGGTTTTCTGATTTGGTTTCCGCGACCTTTGGCGCGGGCCGTGAAGCGGCGCAGCGAAGCACCTTGCTCGACGTAGATGGTCTTCACCTTCAATTCGTCGATGTCTGCACCATCATTGTGCTCAGCGTTGGCAATGGCCGACTCCAGAACCTTCTTGATGATCACAGCAGCTTTTTTCTGCGTGAATTGCAAGATGTTGAGGGCTTGGTCTACCTTTTTGCCACGGATCAGATCCGCGACCAGACGGCCTTTATCGACCGACAAACGAACGCCACGAAGGGTTGCACGAGTTTCCATGGTCACCTCCTTATTTCTTTTGGACTTTTTTGTCCGCAGGGTGGCCCTTGAAAGTCCGTGTGAGCGCAAACTCACCCAACTTGTGGCCAACCATTTGATCGGTGATATAGACCGGAACGTGCTGCTTGCCGTTGTGCACGGCGATGGTCAAGCCGATGAAATCGGGCAGGATCATGGAGCGACGCGACCAGGTCTTGATCGGCTTCTTGTCCTTGGTAGCGACCGCTTTTTCAGTCTTGGCTACCAAGTGATGGTCAACAAACGGACCTTTTTTGAGAGAACGAGTCATTGAGCCTTCCCCTTACTTCTTGCGACGCGACACGATCATGACCTGCGTGCGCTTGTTGTTACGGGTACGGTAACCCTTGGTCAGATTACCCCAAGGATCGACTGGATGACGGCCTTCGCCGGTCTTGCCCTCACCACCGCCATGGGGGTGATCCACCGGGTTCATGACGACACCGCGCACGGTTGGGCGAATACCCATCCAACGCTTTACACCGGCCTTGCCGAGTCGGCGCAGGCTGTGCTCCTCATTGGCGACCTGGCCGAGCGTGGCACGGCATTCAATATGAATCTTGCGAACTTCGCCCGAACGCATGCGGACCTGAGCGTAGGTGCCCTCACGTGCCAGCAGGGTCGCCGAGGCACCGGCCGAGCGCACCGTCTGTGCGCCCCTGCCAACCTGCAGTTCCACGCAATGCACGATGGAGCCCACCGGGATGTTGCGAATCGGCAAGGTGTTGCCAACCCGAATCGGCGCTTCGGCTCCACTCATGATGCTCGCACCGACTTCAAGGCCACGCGGGGCGATGATGTAGCGGCGCTCGCCATCAGCGTAGCAGACCAGCGCAATATGGGCCGAGCGGTTCGGATCGTATTCAATACGTTCCACTTTGGCCGCAATGCCGTCCTTGTTACGCAAAAAGTCGACAACACGGTAATGATGCTTGTGACCGCCACCCTTGTGACGAGTCGTTATGTGACCATTGTTGTTGCGTCCAGCGTGTTGAAACTGGGGTTCCAGCAGCGGAGCAAAGGGCTCACCCTTATACAGATGATCGCGCGAGATCTTCACCACGCCACGACGGCCGGGTGAAGTTGGTTTCATTTTGATAACAGCCATGATTACGCAGCCTCCCCACCGAGGTTGAGCTCTTGCCCGGGCTTGAGCGTCACATAGGCCTTGCGAATATTGTCGCGCCGACCCACCGACTTGCCGAAACGCTTGGTCTTGCCCTTGGTGTTCACGACGGACACACCCTTGACCTCAACCTTGAACATCAACTCCACAGCGGCCTTGATTTCATACTTGGTGGCGTCCTGCAGGACCTTGAAAGTCACGGCGTTGCTCTTTTCGCCGATCATCGTCGCCTTTTCGGACACGATGGGGGCAACCAAAACCTGCATCAGACGACCTTCTTCGAACTTGGAAGTATTGGGACCGTGGCTCATGCGAACATCTCCTTGAGTTGATCCATGGCCGCCTTGGTGACCAGCACCTTGCGATAGTGAACCAGCGACACCGGATCGGCATAACGGGGCTCCACCACCAGAATGTTCACCAGATTGCGGGAAGCCAGGTACAGGTTTTCGTCAACTTCGTCGGCGATAACCAGCACGGATTCGAGATTCATGGCCTTGAACTTGGCGGCAAGAATCTTGGTCTTGGGTGAATCAACCTTGAGCGAATCGACAACCGCCAGACGACCTTCGCGGGCCAGTTGCGACAGGATAGCCGCCATGCCGGCGCGATACATCTTCTTGTTGATCTTCTGGGCGAAATTCTCATCCGGCATGTTCGGAAATATCCGACCGCCGCCGCGCCACAAGGGCGAAGACGTCATACCAGCGCGAGCACGACCCGTGCCTTTTTGCTTGAAGGGCTTCTTGGTTGAGTGGTGAACCTGTTCGCGGTCTTTCTGGGCGCGTGTGCCTTGACGGGCATTGGCCTGGAAGGCAACGACAACCTGGTGCACCAGATCTTCGTTATAAGCGCGACCAAATACGGTTTCCGGCGCTTCAAATTTTGAAGTAGCCTGACCTTGGTCATTAAGGAGTTCGAGCTGCATCAGTTCGCCCCTTTCGTTGCATTGTTTGCGGCCTTGACTTTGATGGCCGGACGAACCGTCACAAAGCCGCCAGCCGAGCCGGGCACCGCGCCCCTGATCATGAGCAGCTGACGGGCTTCGTCAATCCGGATCACATCAAGATTTTGCGTGGTAACGGTGTCAACACCCAGATGCCCGGTCATGCGCTTGCCAGGAAACACGCGACCCGGGTCCTGTGCCATACCGATGGAGCCAGGAACGTTGTGCGAACGGCTATTGCCGTGCGACGCCCGCTGCGAACTCATATGGTGGCGCTTGATCGTCCCCGCAAAGCCCTTACCAATGGTCGTTCCCTGCACGTCAACCTTTTGACCCACCGCAAACACGGCAGAGACGGGTACGGTTGCACCCGCCTTGTATTGGGAAGCTACATCAGCGGTCAAGCGGAATTCTTGAATGATTTCGCCAGCTTCGACACCGGCTTTGGCGAGATGACCAGCTTCTGGCTTGGTGACACGAGACGCTTTGCGCGCCCCAAACGTCAGTTGCAGCGCAACGTAGCCGTCGTGCTCTTGGGTTTTGACCTGGGTCACTCGGTTGTTTGATACATCGAGTACCGTGACGGGAATGGAGTCCCCCTCATCGGTAAACAGGCGCATCATGCCCACCTTGCGGCCCAACAACCCTAAGGAGTTGCTCAGACTCATTATTTTCTCCGTAACTCTCACCGCAGCAGCTTCAATTGGCTACTGCGTTTTTGCGTGAGAGACTGTTAATAAAACCCCACTGAAACTGCGTTGCAGTCCCAGCAGAGCCGATCATTGTATCCCGATCTCACTTGAGATGCAAGTCCTGAAGTCAGTTATTGCAGCTTGATTTCCACGTCCACACCAGCTGGCAAGTCAAGCTTCATCAGTGCGTCAACCGTCTTGTCCGTCGGGTCAACAATGTCCATCAGACGTTGGTGAGTACGGATCTCAAACTGGTCACGGCTGGTCTTGTTGACGTGCGGCGAACGCAGAATATCGAAACGTTTCATCCGGGTTGGCAAGGGAACCGGGCCCTTGACGATGGCGCCGGTCCGTTTGGCGGTGTCGACAATTTCGGCGGCAGACTGATCAATCAGCTTGTAATCAAAAGCCTTCAGACGGATGCGGATTTTTTGTTTGGTAGCCATGGGGATTCCTTATGCAATGATCTTGGCAACCACACCGGCACCGACTGTCTTGCCGCCTTCACGGATGGCAAAACGCAGGCCTTCTTCCATCGCAATCGGGTTGATCAGCTTGACCGTGATCGAGACGTTGTCGCCAGGCATCACCATTTCCTTGCCTTCTGGCAACTCGATCGCTCCAGTCACGTCCGTCGTGCGGAAGTAGAACTGGGGACGGTAGTTGTTGAAGAACGGTGTGTGCCGGCCTCCTTCGTCCTTGGAGAGGACGTAGATTTCACCAACAAAGTGCGTGTGCGGCTTGATCGAGCCGGGTTTGCACAGGACTTGACCGCGTTGTACGTCTTCGCGCTTGGTGCCGCGCAGCAAGATGCCAACGTTGTCGCCTGCCTGGCCCTGGTCGAGCAGCTTGCGGAACATTTCCACGCCGGTGCAGGTGGTCTTCTGGGTATCAGCAATGCCGACGATTTCGATTTCTTCGCCAACTTTGATGACGCCGCGCTCAATACGGCCGGTCACGACGGTGCCGCGTCCGGAGATCGAGAAGACGTCTTCGACGGGCATCAGGAAGGCGCCATCAATGGCGCGCTCGGGTAGCGGAATGTAGCTGTCCAGGGCGTCCACGAGTTTGTAGATGGAGCCTTCGCCCATTTCACCCTTGTCGCCTTCCATGGCGAGTTTGGCCGAGCCGTGGATGATGGGGGTCTTGTCGCCGGGGAAGTCGTATTTGTCGAGCAGTTCGCGTACTTCCATCTCCACCAGTTCGAGCAGTTCTGCGTCATCGACCATGTCGCACTTGTTCAGGTACACGATGATGTAAGGAACGCCCACCTGGCGCGCCAGCAGGATGTGTTCGCGGGTCTGGGGCATCGGGCCGTCAGCGGCCGAGCACACCAGGATGGCGCCGTCCATCTGCGCAGCACCCGTGATCATGTTCTTCACATAGTCAGCGTGGCCGGGGCAGTCAACGTGGGCGTAGTGGCGGTTGGCCGTTTCGTACTCAACGTGGGCGGTGTTGATCGTAATACCGCGTGCTTTTTCTTCCGGCGCCGCGTCAATCTGGTCGTAGGCCTTGGCTGTGCCGCCAAACTTGGCCGCCATCACGCTTGTGATCGCCGCTGTCAGCGTGGTCTTGCCGTGGTCAACGTGCCCAATCGTGCCCACGTTCACGTGGGGCTTGGTGCGTGTGAATTTTTCTTTTCCCATTTCAGTTCCTTAAAAGAGCAATGCCCGTGAATTGGTTTAATGTTTGCATTTCGTCACTAGGTCCCTTGCCACGGGCAGCTCGGGGTGCGAAATCGCAGACAGGAATACATCTAATCAGTTGGGGACAGAGCTGGCTCGCTTCGCGTAGCTGCGGTCTGTCCCGCAATGTTGTTATTTCGCCCTTGCAGCCATGATGGCTTCGGACACATTGCGCGGCGCTTCGGTGTAATGCTTGAATTCCATGGTGTAGGTTGCGCGCCCTTGCGACATGGAACGCAGCGTCGTTGAGTAACCGAACATTTCGGACAATGGAACTTCGGCCTTGATGGCTTTGCCGCCACCGACCATGTCTTCCATGCCCTGCACCATACCGCGACGTGACGACAAATCGCCCATCACGTTGCCAGCGTAGTCTTCCGGTGTCTCCACTTCAACTGCCATCATCGGTTCCAGAATCACAGGACCGGCTTTGCGGCAACCTTCCTTGAAACCGAAGATGGCCGCCATCTTGAACGCGTTTTCATTCGAATCCACATCGTGGTAGGAGCCGAAATGCAGGGTGACCTTGACATCAACCACCGGATAGCCCGCCAGCACGCCCGAGGTCACTGCTTCATGAATGCCTTTTTCGACCGCGGGAATGTATTCGCGCGGAACCACGCCGCCTTTAATGGCATCCACAAACTCGACGCCCTTGCCAGCCGCATTGGGTTCAATCTTCAGCACCACGTGACCGTATTGGCCCTTGCCGCCTGACTGACGCACAAACTTTCCTTCGCTGTCTTCCACCGTCTTGCGAATGGTTTCCCGGTACGCCACTTGAGGTTTGCCAACGTTGGCTTCCACGCCAAATTCACGCCGCATGCGATCCACAATAATTTCAAGGTGCAACTCGCCCATACCGGCGATCAGGGTCTGGCCTGACTCTTCGTCGGTCTTGACGCGGAATGACGGGTCTTCTTGTGCCAGTCGTTGCAGGGCAATGCCCATCTTTTCCTGGTCGGCCTTGGTCTTGGGCTCCACCGCCTGTGTAATCACCGGCTCCGGAAACACCATGCGTTCAAGCATGATGATGGCGTTTGGATCACATAAGGTTTCACCCGTGGTCACGTCCTTCAAGCCGATGCATGCAGCAATATCACCGGCCACAATTTCGCTCACTTCTTCGCGCTTGTTAGCGTGCATCTGCACGATACGGCCGATGCGTTCTTTCTTGCCGCGAATCGGGTTGTACACGGTGTCACCTTTGGTCAACACGCCGGAGTAGACGCGGACAAAAGTCAACTGTCCGACAAACGGATCGGTCATCAGTTTGAAAGCAAGCGCCGAAAACTTCTCGCCATCGTCGGCCCGACGGGTAACAGGAACCTCGTCATCGTCCATTCCTTTGACCGGCGGAATATCCACTGGCGAAGGCATGAACTCGACAACAGCGTCGAGCATACGCTGCACGCCCTTGTTCTTGAACGCCGTTCCGCACAGCATCGGCTGGATTTCGCTGGCAATCGTGCGAGTGCGAATCCCGAACTTGATTTCAGCTTCCGTCAAGTCACCCTCTTCCAGGTACTTGTTCATCAGTTCTTCGTTGGCTTCGGCAGCCGATTCCACCATCTTTTCACGCCACTCTTTGGCCAATTCAAGCAACTCAGCGGGAATCTCGCGGTACTCGAATTTCATGCCCTGGGAGGCTTCGTCCCAGATAATGGCTTTCATCTTGATCAGGTCAACCACGCCGATGAAGTTTTCTTCAGCGCCAATTGGTATCACGATCGGTACCGGAGTGGCCTTCAGGCGCAACTTCATTTGATCAACGACTTTGAAGAAGTTGGCTCCGGTACGGTCCATCTTGTTCACAAAAGCCAGACGCGGAACTTTGTACTTGTTGGCTTGACGCCAAACGGTCTCAGACTGCGGCTGCACACCACCCACCGCGCAGTACACCATGCACGCGCCGTCAAGCACACGCATCGAGCGCTCTACTTCGATCGTGAAGTCAACGTGTCCGGGGGTGTCAATGATGTTGATCCGGTGCTCGGCAAAATTGTTTTCCATGCCCTTCCAGAAACAGGTGGTAGCGGCAGAGGTGATCGTGATGCCGCGCTCTTGCTCCTGCTCCATCCAGTCCATGGTGGCAGCACCGTCATGCACTTCACCAATTTTGTGGTTCACGCCGGTATAGAAAAGAATTCGCTCGGTAGCTGTGGTCTTACCAGCGTCAATATGAGCTGAGATACCAATGTTGCGGTAGCGCTCAATGGGTGTATGGCGAGCCATGATGGATCCTTGGTTGCTCTCTAAATAAATCAAACTTGGCAACGCCGTGAAGACTTGTGATCTTCCCGGCGTAGCGAGCGACTTTCAGACTGGGCGAAACCCTGATCAGTGCTGCATGCACAACAAGGGTTGCAACGACGTATGAGAGTCGCGCAATAAGCGCCGCTTAGAAGCGGAAGTGGGAGAAGGCCTTGTTCGCCTCTGCCATGCGGTGAACTTCATCACGCTTTTTCATGGCACCGCCCCGACCCTCGGTGGCTTCCATCAATTCGTTGGCCAAGCGCAGGGCCATGGATTTTTCACCGCGTTTGCGTGCCGCTTCCTTGATCCAGCGCATGGACAAAGCCAAACGGCGAACCGGACGCACTTCAACCGGCACCTGGTAGTTGGCACCGCCAACACGGCGGGACTTCACTTCAACCATCGGCTTGACGTTGTTGATGGCCATGGTGAAAGCTTCAACCGGGTCCTTGCCCGGATTCTTTTTCTCGATCTGCTCCAGAGCACCGTAAATGATGCGCTCGGCGACCGCCTTCTTGCCGCCTTCCATGATCACGTTCATGAATTTGGACAACTCGACATTGCCGAATTTTGGATCCGGCAGGATTTCACGTTTAGGGACTTCGCGACGACGTGGCATTTTATTTTCCTTTATTGCTTCAGTTGACATCTTTGTCAGATGTCGCGAAAACCATTCTGGCTTTCACTTACTCGACCCAACAGCGGGTCACTACGTTGAATCACCGCGCCACGCGGGAAACAACACCTTTGCTTCTACCCAAACTTTGGCTTATTTGGCCTTGGGCTTCTTGGCACCGTACTTGGAGCGCGACTGCTTGCGATCTTTCACGCCTTGCAAATCAAGCGAACCACGCACGATGTGGTAACGCACACCCGGCAGATCCTTGACGCGGCCGCCGCGGACCAGCACAACGCTGTGTTCCTGCAGGTTATGGCCTTCACCGCCGATGTATGAAATGACTTCAAACCCGTTGGTCAAACGCACTTTGGCGACTTTACGCAGAGCTGAATTTGGTTTTTTTGGCGTGGTGGTGTAGACCCGTGTGCAAACACCGCGACGCTGCGGAGAATTTTGCATCGCCGGGCTTTTGGACTTGATCGTTTCGACCTCGCGCCCCTGACGCACTAGCTGGTTAATGGTTGGCATTGAAAAACGTCCCTAAACGTTTGGTAACTAAAACTTGAATAATTCGAAAGCGTGAATCCCTTCGGAAATTCCGAAAAGCCTTCTACTATATCAGGTCAATGCGGTCGCGGCAATCGAAATTTCCGGTCGCGCCACCAAAGTTTGTGCCTACTCACAGGAGACAGGCCGTGTATTCACTTGATCCAAAGTCGCAAGGCATCCCAGGCGCGACCGAATACCCCGGCCTGTTCGACGGCCTCCAGCGCGAGCAAGGGGACATCCAGCAGGTTCTGCTCGCCGTTGCTCACCTTCAGGGTGGCGATCGGCTGGCCCTTGGTGAAAGGAGCCACCAGCGGATCGGAACGAGCCACTTGCGTCTTCAGTTTGCCTGCCGTTCCGGTCGGCACGGCAACCACGATGGCCTGCGGTCGACCCAATTTGACAGTGGCGTCCTTCCCCTTCCACACCGCCGGCGCTGCCACAACTTGATTCGCTTCATATAGCTTGACGGCTTCAAAGGCGGTGTAGCCCCAGTTCAACAACTTCTGGGACTCGTTGGCACGCGAATTTTCACTGGCCGCGCCCAGAACGATGGAAAGCAGGCGGCGACTCCCGGTCGACCCCGGCGAGCCGGCCGCCGCGCCAGCCACACCCAAACTCGCAAGATCACGCTTGGCGGTCGCGATCAGGCAATAACCAGCCGCGTCGGTATGCCCGGTTTTTAGCCCATCGACGGATGGATCACGAAACAGCAGCAGGTTGCGATTGCTGTCATTGGCCGCAGGGGTGCCAGGATAGCGATACTTTTTGATGGCGTAATAGACAACAAAATCGGGAAAATCGCGCATCAAGCGGGTCGCCAGAATGCTGAGATCACGCGCCGTGGTGCTATGTCCAGCCTCAGTCAAGCCTTCCGGGTTCCTGTAACTGGTGGACTTCATCCCAAGCGCCTTGGCCTGTTCATTCATGAGTTGGACAAAGCGCTCCGCCGTGCCGCCGACGCCCTCGGCCAGCGCCATGGTGGCATCGTTGCCGCTTTGCACGATCATGCCTTTGAGCAGATCTTCCACCGGCACCATCATCTTGGGATCAATGAACATGCGCGACCCCGGCATCTTCCAGGCCCGCTCGCTGACAGGCAATGTCTGCTTCAAATCCAGTTTCTTGCTGTGCAAGGCATCAAAGACCAGATAGGCCGTCATCAGTTTGGTCAATGACGCCGGCTCCACCGCAGTGTCAATATCCTTGCCTGCCAGCACCTGATCGGCAGTGACGTCGACCAGCAGGTAAGAACGTGCTGCAATCTCCGGCGCTTGCGGCATTTGCGCCGACGCGGAAAAACAAAAGGCGGCGGCAATGATGAAAAAATGATTTTTCATAATGCGTTGGGCTAGCGTCCCAGGGTGGCCGGCACCAGCAGACGCTCCACCACCTTGCCATTCTTCAGGTGCGATTCAACGATTTCGTCAATGTCCTCGTTATCGACGTAGGTGTACCAGACAGCTTCCGGGTAAACCACAGCCACCGGACCGGCAGCGCAGCGGTCAAGGCATCCCGCCTTGTTGACCCGCACCTTGCCAGGACCATCGAGCCCCGCTGCCTTGATCTGGCTCTTGCACCGATCAAATCCCTGTTGCGCACTGTGAAGGGCGCAACATTCCTCGCCAGGCTTGCGCTCATTGAGACAAAAGAAAATATGCCGCTCGTAATAGGAAGTCGCCGATGTTGGATCGGCCTTGATTTCGGGCATCGTGCCGCTTTTTGTTTGATTCATATCGGCCATTCTAGTTTTTCGCTTCGCCTCCTCCGACCTGTGTCAATGCGTAAAGCAGAGTGGCGTAGGGCCACAGCCAGCCAAGCCACTGCGCCAGACCATGAAAGCGGATGAAGCGACCCTGCTCCCAGGTCGACAGGGTCTGCGCAAAATACGGGCTCGCGGGAGCCTGATTGAGCAAACTCAGATACAGCCCCAGAGCCAGCAATAGCAGCGCGATACTGGCCCGTCGCGGCACCCAGAGCAGCACTGAAACAATAAACAAGGCCATCCCGATACCGGCTTTGACGGGCAAACTCAACCAGGCCCAGGCATGTTCAGGCCCGTAGCTCAGGGCAGCGGACAGCGCGGTGGTTGCGACACCGAACGCAAACACCAGCAGCACGAACAGGACCCGTCGCACCGTAGAGCGAATGATGCAATAGCCAAGCAGACACGGAATCAACAATCCAAGCAAAACGCACAATAATTCCGCACCTGGCACCAAGGGTTGCAACTCAATGTCACGCACCGGCAGCCAATTCAGAAACGGCGTGTCCAGCAAAGCGTCGGCCAGGGCAGCCTCCAGACGCTCCTGCACCTGTCCCAATCCGAACGGCACCGCCGCCGGAAACAACAAGGCCAATGGCCACATGGCCAGCAGAACCAATGCGCCCCTGGCATCCGCAGCAAACCAGCGCGAGCGAAAGCGACTCCAGCGATCGATACCGCCCATCTTTTCCATGACCCATGCCAGCAAGGCTCCGAGCCAGGCACCCAACAGGTTGAGACCGAGGTCCACATTGGACGGAACCCGTGCCGGCAAATAGCTTTGCAGCGACTCCATGGAAAAAGACAAAAGCCCTGCCAGCAAGGTCGCCGACGCCACGGCAAAGCGGTCTCTGCCAACTCGCAGCGCACTTAGCACCAAGAGAAAGCCAAGCGGCACGTAGCCGACCACATTGACCGCGACATCAAAACCAGTCCAGTATTTAGGTGGCGCGCCGCCCAGGAAAGTCCACGGCACGATACCTTGATAGCGCCAATCAGAGAACGGATACAGACTGGCGTAGAGAATGAGCCCGGTATAGATCAACGCCAGCGGCCACGCCGCAGTCTTCTTCATCGGGGCAGTTTAGGCCAAAAAAAACCCCAGCACGGTGGCTGGGGTGGTAAGCCTATTTGCTGTCACACATCAAGGCCCCGCTCAGGGAGGA
>JBAXOZ010000056.1:0-15012 GCA_037132975.1 Comamonadaceae bacterium | reverse complement strand
GGGAAAAAAGGTGTCTGCAAGTGCCACCGGACCGGCATCCTGAACCGGGGTTCAGGTGGGCGAGGTCAACTGCTCATTGGGTTCATCTGACGCGAGATGATCACGCTTGAACAGCGATGTTCCAAGCCCGGGCTCTATGAGCATTGGTTCAAGGAAATATACAGCCCGGCGTGCACTGCAGACGACTCCGATTGTAGGCGCTGCGTGGCGTTGTTGCAGCGCAGAAAATTTGTCTCAGAGCAGCCGGCCGTCGTCGGCCAGTGCCACATCGAGCCGTTGCAGCAAAGAGGCTAACGCCGGATCATGCTCCGCCGTGGTCGCGCTGCCTTGGGTTGCAGGAGCCTGCGTGCTCTGGTCTGTCAGGTCAAAGGCCAGATTCAGCGCGGCCAGCACCGCAATGCGATCGCGTGCCTTGATCTTGCCGCCATCGCGAATCTTGCACATCGCGCTGTCCACCCGGTCAACCGCTTGCAGCAATTGCTGATCGCCGCCCTCGGGACAGCCCAGCAGGTAGCTCTGTCCCATGATTTGTACTTCAAGCTGTTTCATGCTGTGCTTTATTGCCTGGTGGTGGAGCTGGCTTCGGGCAGGCGCTCGAGCAGCGCGTCCACGCGGGCCCGCGCTGCGCCGAGCCGTGACTTCAACGAGTCACGTTCCTGCGTCAGCGCATCAACCTGTGCGGCAAGCAGGACGTTGGTGCGTTGCAGTTCCTGGTAGCGCAAAAGCAGGCGCTCCACGCGCTCGGAAATTTGGTCGATTTGGGACGGGTTCGCCATAGGGTGCCATTGTAGGGTTTGTGTAAAGCAATCGGCGGTAGAATCCGGCCGTTGGTGCTCGCGGTGTGGTTCACACGCTGCAGTTCAACGGGAAGCAGGAGGGTTTGTGTTCAACACGGCCTAACCTGCGCTGCCCCCGCAACGGTAAGTGGACGAATCATTTTGATTCCGCTTCCATCACGGCCACTGAGCGTTTTGAACACACGCTTGGGAAGGCGATGGAGGTTGGTCCACCAGCCCGGATACCGGCCAACACGGTGGTTGCACGCCTGGCGTGAAACCGTGATGCCCAAGCACTGTCGGGGACGACGGTGAGGGTTTTTTGTTGGTCCATTCTCTTCATGAAAAATTGTTTTCCGTACAAGCACCTGCTGGTCGTGGCTTTGCTGTTGTCTGCGTCTTTCGAGGTCCTGGCTCAAAGTGCGAGCAAGACGGTTGAACTGCAGCAAACCGTCGTCACAGCGAACCGCTCCGAGCAACTTCTGACAGACGCCTTGCCGCATACCACGGTGCTCGGGCGTGACGTGATCGAGCGCTCGCAGGCGGTCGATTTACCGAGTTTGCTGGCCAGTGAAGCCGGCTTTCAATTTACCCAAAACGGTGGCCGCGGTACTGCGGCCAGCCTGTTTCTGCGTGGCAGTGCGGCGCTGCAGGTGCTGGTGCTGATCGACGGTGTGCCACTGACCAAGCAGGACAGCACTGGCAGCATCAGTCTGGAACACATCATGCTCGATCAGGTCGAGCGCGTCGAGGTGGTGCGTGGCAACGTCTCTGCGATCTACGGCAGTGGTGCGGTGGGCGGCGTGATCCAGATCTTCATGCGCAAGGGGCAGGGCGCCTCGAAGGCCTTTGCCACCGTGGAAGTTGGTTCCTACGGCAGCACGCGCATTTCAGCAGGTGTGAGTGGCCAGAGCGGCGAGACCAGCTACTTTGTCGGCTTTGGGCGGACCGCCACCAACAGCTTTTCGGCCATGAACACCAGCCAGTATCCGAACGAGAACCCGGACGCTGATGGTTACCGCAACAGCAACTTCAATCTGGGTCTGACCCACGCACTCGCACCGGGTCACACGCTGGGTCTGCGCGCGCAAGGCAGCGATGGCCAGTTCGATACCGATGGCGGTGGCTTCGGCAGCGCCACGGATGTCTATAAGGGCGCCAGCAAACTCGCCAGTTGGTCGCTTTACAGCAGCAACCAGTTCACAAGCGACTGGCTCAGTCGTTTGAGTTTCAGCCAGGGCCGTGAGCGCTCCCTTTATGACGCCAGCCTGAGCGCTTTTCCGTATGACAGCGAGGCCCTGACGCGCAGCCGCACGCTCAACTGGAGCAATGCTGTAACGCTGGGTGACTGGCTGCTCACCGCTGGCGTCGAGTCGCAGCGTCAGTCGGTGGATACGAACGACAGCTACGCTACGCAACTCCGTCGCGAGCGTGGACTGACGTCCCTGTTTGCCGGATTGTCAGGGGCACTCGGCGTGCATTCGATGCAATTGAATTTGCGGCGCGACAACGCCGAAGGCCTGCCTGGTGAAACCACCGGCTATGTCGGTTACGGCTACCAGTTGCAGAGCGCCTGGAAGCTGATTGCCAGCGCCTCTTCGGCGTTCAACCTGCCGCCGCTGGGCTATTTGTACGACCCGTTCTCGGGCAATCCGGCGCTCAAGCCCGAGACGGCCCGTTCGACAGAGATCGGCTTGCAGTGGGCGCAGGACAGACAGGTGGCACGTGCCACGCTGTTCAAGACGCGCACTGCAAACCTGATGCTGTACGACTTTGCGACCTGGAGCTTTAACAACGTGACCGATGCCAGCAACCGCGGGCTGGAGCTGAGCTACAGCGGCAGAGTCGCCAGTGCGGATTTGCGTGCCAGCCTGACGCTGCAGGACCCGTTGGACGAGAGCACGGGCTTGCGCCTGATTCGTCGTGCCCGCAGCATGGCTTCGCTGGGGGCCGCGCTGCCGCTGGGAGCCTGGACCGTGGGCGCTGACCTGCGTTATACCGCTGAGCGACCGGACATCGTCACCGTACCCGCGCTACCGGCTTACACCCTGCTCAACATCACGACCCGTTACGCCTTGACGCGGGAGTTGGCATGGACGGCGCGCATCGATAACCTGCTTGATCGCCAGTACCAGACGGCTTACGGCTATAACCAGTCAGGCCGCGCGCTGTACATCGGCCTGGTCTGGGGGCAGAAGTAGCTATTTGCCATGACTAGCAGACGCTTTTTCACCCTGATCCTGAGCTGCTGGCTGCTGGCTGCCGGATCGGCGCAGGCGCTGCAGGTTACCGACGACCGGGGCCTCACCGTGACTTTTGCCAGGGCGCCGCAGCGCATCGTCAGTTTGCTGCCGTCCTTGACGGAGAGCGTTTGTGCGCTTGGTCAGTGTCGGCGTCTGGTCGGCGTTGACCGCTACTCCAACTATCCCGAGAGCGTGCAAGCGCTACCCCAGGTGGGTGGGGGGCTCGACCCCAATCTGGAGGCGGTGGTCGCGTTGAAGCCCGACGTCGTGTTGATGGCCACCTCGGCGCCAGTGGGCGAGCGGCTGCAGTCGCTGGGCATCAAGGTGATCGCACTCGAGCCAAAAACCCATGCCGATGTGCGCCGCGTGCTCGAAACCATTGGCCGCCTGCTTGAGGTGAACGACGCGGCGCAGGTCTGGCGCAACATTGAAGCCGGTATGCTGGCGGCGGTGCGAAGCCTGCCACCGGGTGCGCACAAGACGCGCGTTTATTTTGAAGTCAACAGCGCACCCTATGCCGCCAGTGAATCCTCCTTCATCGGCGAGACACTGAGCCGGCTCGGTGTCAAAAACATTGTTCCGGGCAGTCTCGGTCCGTTTCCGAAGCTGAACCCGGAGTTTGTGGTGCGTGCCAATCCGGATGTCATCATGGTGGGTGATCGCAGCTACACCGGATTGCAGGGACGCCCTGGGTGGTCGGGTATCCGCGCCATTCGCGCGGGACAGGTCTGCGTCTTCACGGCGGCGCAAGCCGATGTGGTAGTGCGGCCCGGTCCGCGCATGGCGGAAAGCGCACAGATCATGGCGCGCTGCCTGCTGGGATCAGGCTCATGACAGCCCTGTATCGCCAACAACGCCTGGCCTATTTGCTGGGCCTGGGTCTGCTGCTGGCCAGTGCATTGCTGGCCTTGCTGGGAGCCAGCGTTGGCAGCACCGGTTTTGAAAGTGTGCTGCGGGTCTGGGACGACCCGCTGGCACTGCAGATTGTTCAGGACATCCGCTTGCCGCGCACGCTGGGTGCCTGGCTGGCCGGTGCGCTGCTGGGCCTTGCGGGTGCCGTAGCGCAAGGCTTGTTTCGCAATCCGCTGGCCGATCCCTACCTGCTTGGCAGTGCATCGGGTGCCTCGTTGGGCGTGGCACTGGCACTGGTCCTGTTTGGCGTCTCGCCATTTGCCGCGCAATGGCTGGTGCGCCTGGGTTTGACCGGTGCGGCCTTTGCTGGCGCCGTCGCTGCCGTGCTGTTGACGCTGTTGCTGGCGCGGGGCGTGCAGCACACGCTGCGTCTGTTGCTTGCCGGCGTGATTGTGGGCGTGGTGCTGGGTGCCATGAGTTCCCTGATCATGATGCTGGCGCCCGAGATCATGCAGGCCATGCAGGCCTTCATGTTGGGCAGTACCGGCTTTGTCGGCTGGAGCGCGTGCATGGTGATGGCGGTGGTCTGGATGCTGTGCCTGCTGCTGACCTGGCTGCTCAGTTCGGCGCTCGACGGCCTCTCGCTCGGTGAGGCGACTGCAGCCAGTCTGGGTTTGCCGCTGCCGCAAGTGCGTGCCATGCTGATCGGCGTCCTGGCGCTGGCCACCGGGACGGCCGTGGCGCAGACGGGAATGATCGCCTTCGTCGGACTGGCAGCGCCGCACTTGGTGCGTTCCGTCGTCCGAACCACGCACCGCAACCTGATTGCGCTTTCGAGCTTGATGGGTGGCGTGCTGCTGCTCGCGGCAGACACTCTGGCGCGTGGCCTGCTGGCGCCGCAGGAACTGCCGGTCGGCGTGTTGACGGCGGTGCTGGGTGGTGGCTATCTCTTGTGGCTGATGAACCGCAGCAGCCGCATTGCTTCGGGCAGCGGATTGTCATGAGCGCACCGCAGACAACGGCGATAGGCGCCGCATCGATTCGTGCCAGCCTGGGGCAGGTCGAGATTCTGCATGACATCAGCATCAATTTTCCGGCGGGCTGCTGGAGCAGCATCGTCGGTCCCAACGGCGCTGGCAAGTCGACCCTGCTCAAGGTGCTGGCCGGCTTGTTGCCGCACAGCGGTGAGGTCCGGCTGCTCGGTCAGTTGCTGCAGCGGGTCGCGGGCCGCTCACGCGCGCAGCAACTGGCCTGGCTCGGCCAGAACGAGGGCACGGGCGACGACCTGACGGTGTGGGATGTTGCCATGCTGGGGCGGCTACCGTACCAGCGCTGGCTCGACAGCCCGAGTGCGGCCGACCACAGCGCGGTGGAGCAGGCCTTGCGCGCGACCCAGGCCTGGGACTGGCGCGCGCGCTCGATCGGACAACTCTCGAGCGGGGAGCGCCAGCGTGTGTTGCTGGCGCGCGCCCTGGCGGTGCAGGCGCAGGTGCTGCTGATGGACGAGCCGCTGGCCAATCTGGACCCGCCGCATCAGTCCGATTGGCTTGCCGTGGTGCGCGCGCTGGTGCAGCAGGGCAAGACGGTGCTGAGTGTGTTGCATGAAATTTCTTTTGCCCTGCACGCCGACCAGATGGTCATCATGGCGCAGGGCAGGGTGACGCATCAAGGCGCTTGTGCCGACAGTGCCACGCACCGCGCGCTGGAAGCGGTATTTGATGGCCGCATCGCCATCCATGCGCTCGGGCATCAGTGGGTGGCTTTGCCGGTGGTCAGCTGCCCTTGAAATCGCAGTACGGTCGCACGCCGCACTGCCCGCACAGGGGCTTCCTGGCCTGGCAGACATAACGGCCGTGCAGGATCAGCCAGTGGTGCGCATTCACCAGATAGGCGCTCGGTATGCGTTCCAGCAGTTTGAGTTCCACTTCATAGGGCGTCTTGCCCGGCGCCAGACCGGTGCGGTTGGCGAGTCGAAAGAGGTGCGTATCGACCGCCATGGTCGCTTCACCAAAAGCGACGTTGAGGACGACGTTGGCTGTTTTTCTGCCGACGCCGGGCAGGGCCTGCAGCGCCTCACGCGTGCGCGGCACCACACCGTCATGTCGATCAATGAGCATCCGGCAGGTCTGCAGCAGGTGTTTTGCCTTGGAGCGAAACAGGCCGATGGTGCGGATGTAGTTCTCCAGGCCAGCCTGTCCCAGCTCCAGCATCGCCTGAGGTGTATTGGCCACCGCAAACAGCCGGCGCGTCGCCTTGTTGACGCTGACGTCGGTGGCCTGGGCGGACAGCAGGACGGCGCTCAGCAATTCAAAAACCGAGGTGTATTCCAGCTCCGTCACGGGCGCCGGGTTGGCCGCCTTCAAGGTGGCAAAAAAACCTTCAATGGCGCTGGGCTGCATGCGTTTTCCTGTGAGCAAGGTCTGAATAATAATAGGAGCATAAGACTATTCCCAAACATCGAAAGACTTTCATGCAATTTGCCGAGCGCCTGAACGCGATAGAGACCTCAGCCATCCGCGAACTCTTCAAACTGTTGGGCAAGCCCGGCATCATCAGTTTTGCTGGTGGTTTTCCGGACCCAGCACTGTTCGATGCCGAAGGCATCCGGATGTCCGCCGATGCCGTTCTCACCAACCATCCGGGTCCGGTGTTGCAATATGGTGCCACCGAGGGCTATCAGCCGCTGCGCGAGGCGGTGAGCCGTTTTTATGCGGCCAAGGGCGGCGCCGGCAGTGCGTCCAACGTCACGGTCAAACCCGAGGGCCTGATCGTTACCACTGGCAGCCAGCAAGCGCTCGACCTGATCGGCAAGACCATGATCTCTCCTGGCGACAAGGTGATCGTGGAGGCTCCCACGTTTCTCGCCACGATCCAGTGCTTTCGCCTGTATGGCGCCGACATCGTCGGTGCGCCGATTGATGCCAACGGCGTGGACGTGGACCAGCTGGAAAAATTGATTGCCCTGCACAAACCCAAGCTGGTTTACCTGATTCCGACCTTTGGCAACCCGAGTGGCGCCACCTTGAGTCTGGAGCGGCGCAAGCGCATTCTGGAAATCGCGGTGCGCACGCAGACCCTGGTGGTTGAGGATGATCCCTACGGTGAACTGTATTTTGGCAAGGAGCCGCCACCGAGCATGCTGGCATTGAGTGAAGGCGTGCCCGGCAGCCGTGACTGGCTGGCGCATTGCGGCAGTTTCAGCAAGATTCTGTCACCCGGCCTGCGTGTTGGCTGGATGATTGCACCGGCGGCGTTGCTGGCCAACGCGACGATGTGCAAGCAGTTCAGCGACGCCCATACCAGCAATCTGACGCAGGCCATCGCTGCCCATTACCTGAGCTTGAACCGCCTCGATGCTGCTTTGGCGGTGGTGCGCAAGACCTATGCTGAGCGGGCCGAGGTCATGGCCGAGTCGCTGCGCCGCGAACTCAATGATGCCATTTCCTTCAACCAGCCGCAGGGCGGCATGTTCTTCTGGGCCAGGTTGACCGGTGCCAGGGGCCAGACCAGCAACGCCGCCGAGTTTGCCAAACGCGCCATTGAAAAGGGCGTGGCCTTTGTACCCGGCGCGCCTTTCTTTGCGCACGACCCCGACCTGGCAACGCTGCGCCTGAGTTTTGCCACCGCCGGGCTGGAGAAGATCGAAGAGGGAATCGGGCGCCTGGGACAGGCACTCTGATCAATGGGCGGTACTAGCCACGCAAGATTTCCGGGGCAAGCCTTTTGGCTGGGTGCTGGCGCGCTGGTTGTGCCGTTGAGCGTGCTGCTGTTTCTGCAGTGGCCGCTGCGCGAGTGGCTGCAGGCCTGGTCGCGCCAGGCCAATGATCTGGCGCAAATTCTGTTTGCGGTGTACGTTGCCATGGCCATCACGGCCGCCTCACGCGCCAACACGCATCTGGCAGCGCACAAGTCCTCCGTCAAGCCGACACGACGCCAGCGCCTCTGGCGCTCGACACTGATATTGCTCTGCGTCGGCCCCTGGTCCCTCTTCATGCTGTGGGCAGCAGCCGCACCGATTGCGCGATCGGTGGCCGGTCTGGAACGCTTTTCTGAAACCTTTGTGCCAGGCTACTTCGTCATCAAGCTGGCGCTGGCTTTGCTGTTGCTGCTGGTACTGGTCGAGGCTGTCAGTGCCTGCCGCAGCGCCTGGCGCATTGGCCGATGAACTCCATGCTGTCATCGTCTGGCGTGTGGATGCTGCTGCTGCTGGGTGTTCTGATCGTCACGACCGGGCTGCCGGTATGGACACTGCTGATTGGTGTTGCCAGCCTGTTCGCCGCCATCGGCTGGCTCGCCGGGCAGATCGACTTTGCCATCCTGGCGGCACTGCCAGGACGCATGGTGGGCTTGCTTGAACACGACTTGCTACAGGCCTTGCCACTTTATGTTTTCATCGGCGTCCTGTTGCAACAGCTCACACTGGCGGACCGCCTTTTTTCCTCACTGCAACGCCTGTTTGGCGGTGGCACCCGCGGAGCCAGTCTGGCAGCCCTGGGCGTGGGCGCCCTGATTGCGCCGATGAACGGCTCGGTGGCGTCGAGCTCGGCCTTGCTGGCGCGCCTGGTCGCACCCCGGCTGCAGGCCATGAAGCCTGCAGCAGCAACGACCCTGATCAGCGTGGCAGCCACCATTGGTGTGGTGGTACCACCGTCGCTGGTCCTGATTCTGCTCGGCGACGCGATGCTGCGTGCCCATACCGAGGCCAGCAATCTGCCCGGCTTTGTCTTGGGGAGCCAGCGCATTGTCAACACGCAGGATGTGTTCAACGCCGCACTGGCGCCGGCGCTCGGTGTGCTCCTGCTATGGGTTGTCGTGGTCTTTTGGCAAGGCAGGAAACTCAAGAGCAGTGCGCGCGTCACCAAGCCTCGATGGACTGAGGAGGCACTTTCCCTGCTCGCGGTGCTGGCCATCGTTTCTCTGCTGGCAGCGGTCTTTACCGGAAAGATGTTTGCGGTCGAAGCCGCGGCTACCGGGGGTACCCTGCTGTTGATGGGCGCACTGGCAACGCGCAGTTTGAGTGGCGCGCAGTGGGCGGCGGTGTTGACAGACACCCTGGCCTTGACCGGTGCCCTGTTTGCCCTGCTGGTGGGGGCCAGCACCTTCAGCCTGATCTTCCGCCTGCTGGGCACTGACCGCTGGATTGCCGAGTTGCTGCTCGGCTCCACACTGGCGCCGATGTGGACGGCGCTGCTGGTGTTGCTGGCGGTCGCGCTTTGCGCGTGGGTGCTCGACGCCTTCGAGATGATTTTTGTCGTCATCCCGATTGTCGCGCCGCCACTGATCTTCATGCTCGGTGACGCCCAGCAAGCCGCTGTCTTGTTGCTACTGGTATTGCAGCTGAGTTTTCTGATCCCGCCGATGGGCTACGCCGTTCTGATTGCGCGCTCGCGCTCCGGCCTGCAGGCGGTGGCCACCGGCACGCTGATCAAGGCACTGTTGCCCTACATCCTGGTGCAGTGCGCTGTGACCGCCGTGGTTTTTGTGGTGCCGTGGACGGTTCATCAGCTTGACGCTCCATCATCGACTGCGGCCGATACACAGCCCATGTCAGAGCAGGAGCTTGAGAGGCGCATGCAGGAGATGGTGCAGCAAAACGAGCCTCTGCAGGCACCGCCAGAGCCGGCAGTGATGGCAAAATAGGCAGCAATGGGTAAACGCATTTCGATTGTTGGTGGTGGTATCGGTGGCTTGGCGGCAGCACTCGCGTGTTCGCGCGCAGGCTCTGCCGTACGGTTATTTGAATGTTCGCAGGAATTCACCGAGGTTGGTGCCGGCATCCAGATGGGCCCGAACGTAGTGCGTGTGCTTCAGGCTTGGGGCTTGAACGATGCCTTGAAGTCGGTTGCTGCCTTTCCCGAGCGCCTGCAGGTACGCAGCGCATCGTCTGGCGCCGAGTTGGGCGTGTTGCGTTTGGGTGCCACAACGGTGCAGCGTTACGGTGCACCCTACGCCACGATTCACCGGGCCGATCTGCATGTCTTGTTGCAGACGGCCTTGAAGTGCAGCAGCGATGTGGAGTTGAACCTTGACAGCGAATTGCTTGCTTTCGAGCAGAACGACACGGGCGTGAAACTGCAGACGGCGAGCGGTCGAGAGGTCGAGTCTGACTTGCTGATTGGTGCGGACGGCCTGTGGAGCCGGGTGCGCCAGCAACTGCTTGACGATGGTGTACCCGTTGCCACCGGCCACCTGGCCTATCGGGCCATGGTGCCGCAGAAAGTACTGCCGGCCAAGCTTCGCTCGCAGCACATCACGGCCTGGCTGGGTCCGCAATTGCATGTGGTGCAGTACCCCGTGCGCGGTGGCGATTGGCTCAATGTGGTCGCCGTCGTGGAGGGCGATATGGTGGGTGATATCGAGTATTGGGATCATGCTGCCAACGTCGTCAAATTGCGCCGCAGCGTGGCGCAGACCTGTAGCCCCTTGCGTGAACTGATTCATGCGATTGAACACTGGCGTTTGTGGGGCTTGAGCATCCGCCCGCCGGCCCGTGGCGCCAATGAGTTTGCGCGCGGGCGCGTGGCCTTGTTGGGCGATGCCGCGCACCCGATGCTGCCGTATCTGGCGCAAGGTGCGGGCATGGCGATCGAGGATGCGCAGACATTGGCGCAATGTCTGCAAGACGACCTACTGCCGGTGCCAGAAGCCCTGATGCGCTACGCCAATGCCCGTTGGCAGCGCAATGCCCGGGTGCAGGCACGCGCCATTCGCAATGGCCAGATATTTCACGCGACCGGCCTGATCCGATGGGGTCGCGATGCCGCCATGAAGCTTCTGGGCGAACGCGTGCTTGATGTACCGTGGCTGTACCGGGGACCTGGCTAGAGCCTGCCCAGCAGCAGGAACTCCATCAGCGCTTTTTGCGCGTGCAGGCGGTTTTCGGCTTCGTCCCAGACGACCGATTGCGGGCCATCGATGACGTCGGCCTGGACCTCTTCGCCGCGGTGCGCTGGCAGGCAGTGCATGAACAGGGCGTCAGGCTTGGCAGCGCTCATCATCTCCGAGTCCACGCACCAATCGGTAAAAGCCACTTTGCGCGCTTCGTTCTCGGCCTCGTAGCCCATGCTGGTCCAGACATCGGTGGTCACCAGGTCGGCGCCAGCGCAGGCTTGCATCGGATCATTGAAGACCTGATAGCTCTCGGCTGAACGCAATCCGGCAATCGACTGGTCCACTTCGTAACCACCGGGGGTGCTGACATGAACCTTGAAGTCCAGGATCTCGCTGGCCTGCAGCCAGGTGTTGGCCATGTTGTTGCCGTCGCCGACCCAGGCCACGGTCTTGCCCTTGATGGAGCCTCGGTGTTCGATGTAGGTGAAGATGTCCGCCAGGATCTGGCAGGGATGAAACTCGTTGGTCAGGCCGTTGATCACCGGGACACGTGAGTGCTCGGCAAAGCGCTCAATCTTGGTCTGCTCGTAAGTGCGGATCATGACCAGATCGACCATCCGGCTGATGACCTTGGCGCTGTCATCGATCGGCTCGGAGCGCCCCAGCTGACTGTCGGTCGTTGTCAGGTGCACCACGCTGCCGCCCATCTGGTACATGCCGGCCTCGAAGCTGACGCGGGTCCGCGTTGAGGCTTTTTCGAAAATCATGGCCAGTGTGCGATCGATCAGCGGTTGGTGGCGCTCATAGGCCTTGAATTTCTTCTTGATCAGTGCCGCACGTTCAAACAGGTAGGTATAGTCGTCGGCGCTCAGATCGCTGAACTGGAGGTAGTGCCGCAGCGGTGCTCTGGCGCTGCTCAGGGCTTGGTTCATGCTTGCTCCGCGATGTGTTTCTTGATCAGCGGACACAGAATGCTCACAATTTCATCGGCCTCGTCGCGGCTCAGAATCAGCGGCGGCACGAGCCGGATCACGCTGTCGGCGGTGACGCTGATCAAGAGGCCGGCGCTGGCGCACTGGCCGACCAGCGCGGCGCAAGGTTTGGCTAACTCGATGCCCAGCATCAGGCCTTGCCCGCGAATTTCCTTGACGCTGCCCGCAGTCATTTCCGCCTTCAAGGCCAGCGCCAGGGCACCTGCCAGATGGGCGCCAACCTGCGCTGCATTGGCCAGCAAGCCTTCTTCTTCCATGATGCGTATCGTCTCGACCCCTGCGCGCATCGCCAGCGGATTGCCGCCAAAAGTCGTGCCGTGGTTGCCGACCTGGAAGATGTTGGCCGCCTTCGGTCCGGCCACGACGGCACCGATCGGCACGCCGGAACCCAGCCCTTTGGCCAGCGGCATCACATCGGGCGTGATCCCCGCCCACTGATGTGCAAACCACTTTCCGGTGCGCCCCATGCCGCACTGCACCTCGTCGATCATGAGCAGCCAGTCGCGCTCGTCGCACAACTGGCGCACTGCCTGAAGGTAATCGAGGTGCATGGCGTGAACGCCGCCTTCGCCCTGAATCGCTTCAAAAAAGACAGCGACGACGTTCGGATTGTTGGCCGTTGCTGCCCGAAGACTGTCCATATTGTTCAGCGGCACCCGGATGAAGCCCTCGACCAAGGGGCCGAAACCGGCCTGGATCTTGGGGTTGCCAGTGGCGCTCAGGGTAGCAATCGAGCGGCCATGAAACGCCTTCTCGTAGACAACGATCTCGGGGCGCTCTATGCCCTTGTCGTGCCCGAATTTGCGCGCCAGTTTGAGCGCCGCCTCGTTGGCCTCCAGACCGGTGGAGCAGAAGAAGACGTTGGTCATGCCGGAGAGCTCGACCAGTTTTTTGGCCAGCACTTCCTGATTGGGTATGTGGTAATAGTTGGAAGTGTGAATCAGCTTGCTTACCTGGTCCTGCAGCGCTGGCACCAGCTTGGGGTGGTTGTGACCCAGCGTATTGACCGCAATGCCGCCGAGTGCGTCCAGATACTGCTTGCCATTGACGTCCCAGACGCGGCAACCCTGGCCATGCGACAGGGCGATCGGCACACGCCCGTAGGTGTTCATGACGTGAGGTGAAGCAGCTTCAGTGAAAGGGGCAGTCATGGTTTCAGGTCTTTCCAAATGAAACCGGCCCGTTCAATGGCGGGCCGTTGAAGCGTGATTTTATGCGCATCACATGACCAGTTCAAAACCCAAGTCTGGACACGTTTTCCGATGGCCTGCCGAAGGGCAGTGGAAGACACATTGCAGGTCGCCGCCGCATTCGGCTTTCCGGCGCTGCAGTTCAACGTCGTAACGAGTTGCTCATTATCGTTTTCGGCGATGTGCCGGGATAAAAAAAGCGCCCTGTCGTGAAACAGGGCGCCGGGAGTGAGGGCTTGAGTGATCAGGCAGCGTAGGCGGGTGTGAGTCTGAGCGCCGGAACTTCGATCCTGGCCATGGTGGCGGTGAGTGCTTCAACCGCGGTCCAGAGCAGCATGGCGATCCCGACGAAGGGGAAAGTCACCGCGTAGACCAAACCGATGAAGGGGGCTGCGACGAACAGGGCCACATTCTTCACGAGGCGACCTGCATAAGCCAGCGCACCGGCGGCAACCAGCGCCTTGGTACCCGTGACCAAGAGCATCGCGATACCGACGAAGGGCAGCAAGACTGCGTAGACCAGACCGATGAAAGGAGCTGCCAGGAAGAGTGCGACGTTCTTTGCTGTGTTTTCGTTTGCAACTGCTTCGGTGCGGGTGATGTTGGCGTTTGTCATGATTTTCTCCGGTTGGATTTGCGATTCAGATGACATTACCTACGCATAGCGCGTGCCAGATTGCCTTCATCCAGAAAAGTTGTTGTTTATCAATCAGTTAGCGGCGGCATCGAGCAGAGTGGGAGTTTTTGCGCAGGATTAAACCGAGGTTCGAGTACATCGGTTTTGTACAGCCCGTCCAGGCGCCACTGAGAACTATTAACAAAATCAATGAGTTAGATGATTTTCTGGCGACTGAAGGTTTTATACAGCCTGGACTCACTCCTTGCTGGATTCATGTGTGGCAGATCACTGCTGTCGGGTACGATTCCCCGATGACCAGCACAGCTACAGGACCTGCCAAGGTCGGCGCCACGGGCGAGTTCTCATGAATGCCGCCAGATGAACCCCGAAGACCTGCAAAAACTGGTCACCATGGCCATGCCCTTTGGCAAGCACAAGGGCAAGGTGCTGGCGAACCTGCCCGGAAACTATTTGACGTGGTTTGCGCGAGAAGGCTTTCCGAAGGGCGAAATAGGTCGCCTGCTGGCCTTGATGCATGAAATTGATCACAACGGTCTGTCGGACCTTTTGAAGCCATTGTGGTCGCAGACTTTTCCCTCAACAGACTCAATATCTCAACGGTGAACCGCTACCCCCATTTCTGCCTCGTCCGAAAACAAAAAAGCCGTCTTGCGACGGCTTCCTTGCTTTTTTGCTGACAGCGCACCCGTTACAAACGGCGGATCAAAATTTCCAGAGGACTTGATCCGTGCGATTTGCCTGAAATCAGGCGGCTTTGGCGACCAGGGCTTTCACCTTGGTCGACAGGCGGCTCTTGTCGCGAGCAGCCTTGTTTTTGTGGAAGATGCCCTTGTCGGCCACGGTGTCAACCACGGCCTGCATCTTGCCAAACAATTCGGTTGCCTTGGCTTTGTCGCCAGCGACAACCGCTTTTTCAACGTTCTTCACCGCAGTGCGGTATTTGGAGCGCAGCGAGGTGTTCGCAGCGTTGATCTTGACGTCCTGACGGACGCGCTTGCGGCCCGACGCCAGGCGCGGGTTCTTTTTCTTGGGTTTTCCAGATGCCATATTGATAGTTCCTTGAGTCTGTGGATGTTGTCAGCAAAGCGGAGCATTCTAACAGGAGCCGGCTACACTGCGCCCCGTGAGCCTGTTCAAATCCGCCTCTGTGGTCTCCTTGCTGACGCTGGTCTCGCGCGTTACTGGCCTGGCGCGCGAATTGCTGATCGCATCCACTTTTGGCGCCAGCGCGCTGACCGATGCCTTCAACGTCGCCTTTCGCATCCCCAATCTGTTTCGCCGCTTCTTTGCCGAAGGCGCCTTCAGCCAGGCCTTTGTTCCGGTGCTGGCTGCCACCAAAGCGCAGCACGGCGAGGCCGCCACCCAACTGTTGATTGACCGCGCCGCCACGGTTCTGGCCTGGGTTCTGCTCGTGATCAGTGTGCTGGGGGTGCTGGGTGCGCCGGCGCTGGTCTGGGCCATGGCCAGCGGCCTGCAGCATACGCCACG
>JBAXOZ010000055.1:0-15182 GCA_037132975.1 Comamonadaceae bacterium | reverse complement strand
TGAACCAAGCCGAGATTGAGCAGGCCACCGGCCTGTCACGCGAAGTGCTGCGCAAATGGGAGCTGCGCTACCAGTTTCCTGTGCCCGAGCGCGGTGCGCGCGGACAGCGTCTCTATCAAGCCAAAGACTTGCCCAAGCTGAGACTGATCACGCAGCTGATGGCGCAAGGCCTGCGCCCCGGCAAGCTGGTGCCCATGTCTTTGAAACAATTGCAGGGTTTGCTGACGAGCAGCGTTGCCCAGCCAGAGGCGCCGGCGATCGACGAAGCGGCGCAGCAATTGCTGGCCTGTCTGGCACCAGGCAGCGGGCCCGGGACCGTGCGCAACTACATCGCCGGGTTGATCGAGGCGGACGGTCTGGCCGAGTTTGCGCTGCACCGCTTGCCCGCTTTCAATCAGGCGGTAGGTGATGCCTGGGCTGGCGGTCGCCTTGGCCTACACGCCGAGCATCATTACTCCGATGCCGTGCAGGCCGTCGTGCAGAGTCACTTGCTAGGGCGACAGCCAAAGGACCTGCAGCAGCGCATCCTGCTGACCACGCCGCCTGGCGAATTGCACGCTTTGGGTTTGCTGTCGGTGCAGGCAGCGCTGACGCTGCAAGGCGCAGAATGTTTCAATCTGGGTGCCCAGACACCGGTCGCCGATGTGATGCAAGCGGTCAAGGATTGGGACATCACGGTGCTTGCCATCTCAGCGAGTCTGGCGTTACGGCCCGATATTGCACGCCCCTACCTGGTGGCACTGCGTCACGCCGTACCCAAGCGTTGCAAAATCTGGGCTGGTGGCCAGGGTTTTGCATTTCTGCAGGCTTCGCCGGTGGCAGGCGTCAAGGTTTTTGACAGCACCGAAGGCGCGATCGGAGCCTGGCAGAAGATCAGCACCCATGGCACGGCCCCTCGCTGATGCCAGCGTCACGCCTTTTCGTCCCACGGTCCAAGGAGTTCTGCGATGAAGGGAGTCTTTAGCCTGATAGCTCTGCTGCTCAGTCTTGCCGTCGTGGGCTTTCTGATCAAGAAGCAGATCGCCTCAACGCAGCAAATCGTGCCTTCACTGCAAGCACCAGCGACCGACGGCGCACAAACTGCAGCCAGTGCGCCTGGGCAGTCGCCCAGACAGATTGAGCAGCAGTTCAAGCAGGCGCTACAGGACGCCATGCAGCAGCCCAGGACGGTTCCCGAGGAAAAGTAGGGGCCTGACAGCAAACCCTGCCGTCGAAGTCCAAACGATGGGGGCTCATACCGCTTGAACAGTGCGATACTTCACCCGCACTACACCTACCCTCCCCCATGAATCTGGAACCTTTGCTGATCATTGAACTTGCTTCTCTCGGATTGGCTACCGGCTTTCTGGCAGGCCTGCTGGGCATTGGCGGAGGCATGCTGATGGTTCCCTTCATCACGCTGATCCTGTCGGCGCGCTCGGTCGCTCCGGACCTGACCATCAAGATGGCGATTGCCACTTCGATGGCGACCATCATCTTCACATCGATTTCCAGCGTGCGTGCACACCACAAGCGCGGCGCCGTGCGCTGGGATCTGGTCAAGGGCCTGGCCCCCGGCATCGTGCTCGGTGGTGGGCTGGCGAGTCTGGGCGTGTTCGCGCTGCTCAAGGGCTCATCGCTGGCGCTGTTCTTTGCCCTGTTCGTCAGCTTTTCGGCGACCCAGATGTATCTGGACAAGAAGCCGGCACCGACACGCCAGGTGCCCGGAACCGGCGGCCTGATAGGCGCTGGCAGCGTGATTGGTTTCCTGTCAGGCCTGGTCGGCGCGGGTGGCGGTTTTGTCAGCGTGCCCTTCATGACCTGGTGCAACGTCGCCATTCACAATGCAGTCGCCACCTCGGCGGCGCTGGGTTTCCCGATTGCGCTGGCCAACGTCATCGGTTACGTCATCGCCGGCCAAAGTGTGCAGAATCTGCCGCCCTACTCGTTTGGCTACATCTGGCTGCCCGCGCTGCTCGTCATCGCCAGTTGCAGCGTGCTGACAGCGCCGCTGGGCGCGCGCGCTGCGCACAAATTGCCGGTCAAGCAACTCAAGCGGGTTTTTGCCAGCATCCTGTATTTGCTGGCCGCCTACATGCTCTACAAGGCACTGGCCTGAAGCATCAGAGCGTGTAGTCGATGGGCCGGCTGTAGGCCGGTTCAGCGTGCCAGGCCCAGTAGGTCTGCACCAGCTGGCGTGTGATGGGGCCCGGCTTTCCGTCACCAATGACTTGCTGGTCCACCCTGGTGACCGGCAACACACCGCCACCCGACGTTGACAGCAACACTTCCTGCGCGCCGGGCAATTCATCCGCCGGCAAGGCGCGCAGTTGCAGCGGCAGGCCCAGCGATCGCGCGATCTCGATGACAGTGCGGCGTGAGATGCCTTCAAGCATGCCTTGATCCGGTGTCACCAGCGCACCGCCGCTGATGCAAAACACGTTAAAGCCCGGCCCCTCCACCACGTTGCCTTGCCCGTCCACCAGCAGCACCGTGTCGGCACCTGCGTCCAGCGCCCCGAGCAAGCCCATGGTCAGGTCGTTCCAGTGGTAATTCTTGGCCGATGGATCGACCGAGGCCGCAGGAATGCGCTGCACATCGCTGATCAGCACATGCAGACCCTGCTCGCGCTGCTGCGCATTGGCAATCCAGACAAAGGGCACGGCAAAAGCATAGAACTGATTGATGGCAAGACGCGGATCGCGCGAGCCCCAGGGTGGCTGACCGCGCGTGCAAATCATCTCGACATAGGAAGCACGCAAACCACTCAGCCGCACACACTGCGCCAGCACGTCGGCGATCTGCTCGTCGGTCAATCCGGGATCGAGCCGCCAGCGCTGGCAACTGCGCCGGAAGCGCTCCAGATGGGCATCGAGACGGAAAAAAGCACCATCCCAGACGGTGACCACATCGTAGGTGGCATCGGAGCGCAGAAAGCCCCAGTCGGTGATGGGAATGCTGGCCTTGGCGATCGGTAGATACTGCCCGCTTACAAAAGCGCAGCCTTGCGTGAAATCGGGTATGGGCATGGATGAAGCCTTGTCGTGTGGTTTGGGGGGTAGAGCAAACATTCGCTCTACCCCGAAACCTACTGGCGGAGCAGGGGGGATTCGAACCCCCGGAGGGTTTTACCCCTCGCACGCTTTCCAGGCGTGTGACTTAAACCGCTCATCCACCGCTCCAGCGTGCTGAATTTTAACTGAGGGATGGCGCCGATTCGCTTGCGCCATCCCGCAAGGCAAGAAAAAAGCCACCCGAAGGTGGCCTTTGTTGGTAAGCAGAACGCAGAGATTACAGTGCGGTCTTCTTGCCAGCCTTGTAGACCGACAGCGTCATCGACGGGTTCTTCAACTCGCCATTGGGCTCAAACGCGATGGTGCCGGTAACGCCCTTGTAATTGGCTTCGAGCAGCTTGGCGGTGTACACCTTCGGATCGGTCGAATTGGCGCGCTTCATAGCGTCAACCAGCACGAAGGTCGCGTCATAGGTGTAGGGGCTGTAAACCTGGAACTGGCCCGGGAACTTCTTGTCGTACTTGGCCTTCCAGGCGGTACCACCAGGCATTTTTTCCAGCGACGCGCCACCTTCAGCGCAGATCACGTTCTCCAGCGTCTTGGCGCCAGCAGCCAGTTTGGCAACTTCTGCGGTGCAGATGCCGTCGCCACCGTAGTACTTGGTGGTGGTCAGGCCGAGTTGTTCCATTTGACGCAGCATCGGGCCGGCTTGGGGATCCATACCGCCGAAGAAAATCGCATCAGGCTTCTTGGCTTTGATCGAAGTCAGGATCGACATGAAGTCGGTTGCCTTGTCGTTGGTGAATTGCTCGTCAACCACCTTCATGCCATTGGCCAGAGCGGTCTTCTTGAACACTTCGGCAACGCCTTGGCCGTAAGCCGTACGGTCATCAATGATGGCGACGGTCTTGAGCTTCAGGGTCGAGTAGGCATGAGCTGCCAAGCCAGCGCCCAGGGCGTTGTCATTGGCAATGATGCGGTACGTGGTCTTGTAGCCGGGCTTGGTCAGATTGGGGTTGGTTGCCGCGCCAGTGACGTGGGGAATACCGCAGTCGTTATAGACCTTGGAAGCCGGAATCGTAGTACCCGAGTTCAGGTGACCAACAACGCCTGCAACCTTGCTGTCGCACAGCTTTTGCGCCACAGCCGTGCCTTGCTTCGGATCCGCAGCGTCGTCTTCCGACTGCAGTTCGAACTTGATCTTCTTGCCGCCAATAACGATGTTCTGTGTGTTGAGTTCTTCAACTGCCATCAGAGCGCCGTTGTTATTGTCCTTGCCGTAGTGGGCTTGACCACCAGACATCGGAGCGACGTGGCCAATCTTGACCACTTGCACGTCCTGGGCCATCGCGACGCCAGCGGCAACTGCCAATGCGGCGGCAGCGGTAATTTTCAACTTCATTTGCATAGACAACTCCAAAATTTAAAAAAAATGTGAATTAATGATTAATTCCACGCCCTACACGATAACCCAATTTCTGGCGACTTTACTTAGGGAAGTCACCAATTCGGCCGACAAAACGCAGATTATTTGTTTTCCGATTCGCTTCTCTGCTCGCGCAAAGTTGCTCGCAGGCTCTCCAACTGCTCGGCCACCAGCGTTGTCACCAGTTCGCGCACCTGCTGTTCAATCAGGGGATCGAGTCCTGGCGCTGGCACGCCTTCACCTTCCGCTTGCACCTTGGCGCTGGCACTGGCGTCTGACTGCACAGCGGGCGGCACATGAACAATTTCGGTCAAGGTCGGCAAAAAGCGCGGCGGAATGCGGGGTGAAGAATCCATCAGTCAGAAGTTTTCAAGGTGAGGTCGTGCCGGGTGATGGCGTAGCCACGGTCGGTGTACTGCTTCCAGCGCGCGCGCGCCAGTTGCCGTTGTTGCTCGTCCTGTCCAACCAGTTCAATGACGCGCTCGAAACGATCAAAACCCTCAGGTACCAGTCGGCCAAGATTGAGCAGGACCTGCTGGTGCGCTGGGCTGGCGATCGATGTTGCAAGGACCACCGGCGAGGCCGCGACCACGTGGGCCTCGCTGTCGGCCAGGCAATGCGGCACAAAGTCGGTTGCAGAGAAAGTCCAGAGCAAGGCATCCAACTCCTGCAGCGTCTCTGCCGGCCCGGTCACCACCACCTTGGCGCCGCTGCCCACCGCCTTGCGCAGCAAACGGCAGGCGTAGGCCAAACTGTCAGGCGCATTGAAGTGAAAGGCGACCTCGGTCATTGGTGTTGTCAATGACCTACTTTGCTGAAGCCAGCAGGTACTGCAGCAGCAGGGCGACCGGTCGCCCGGTTGCACCCTTGGCAGCGCCGCTCTTCCATGCGGTTCCGGCAATATCCAGATGCGCCCAGGGGAACTTGCCGGCAAAGCGCTGCAGAAACTTGGCTGCCGTGATGGCGCCACCAGCACGCCCTGAGACGTTGGCCACGTCGGCAAAATTGCTCTTCAACCCTTCGGCGTAGTCCTCATCCAGCGGCATGCGCCAGCACAGATCGGAACTCGCCTCACCTGCGGCCAGCAGCGCGGCCGCCAGTTCGTCGTTGCTGGCAAACAGACCGCTGCGCACGCCACCCAAAGCAATCATGCAAGCGCCGGTCAGGGTGGCGATGTCCACCACGGCGCGCGGCTTGAAGCGCTCGGCATAAGTCAGGGCGTCGCAGAGCACCAGACGGCCCTCGGCGTCGGTGTTGAGAATCTCGATGGTCTGGCCACTCATGCTGCTGACGACGTCACCTGGCTTGATGGCGCGACCGTCGGGCAGGTTCTCGCAGGCCGGAATCAGGCCTATCACATTGATGGCGGGCTTGAGTTCGCCCAGCGCACGAAAGACACCCAGCACACTCGCAGCGCCCGACATGTCAAACTTCATCTCGTCCATTTCCGGTGCCGGCTTGAGCGAGATGCCACCGCTGTCAAAGGTGATGCCCTTGCCAACCAGCACCGTCGGCGCCACTGTCTTGGCCGCACCCGTGTAGCGCAGAACGATAAAACGCAGTGGCTCCTGCGAACCCTGCGCCACCGCCATGAAGGAGCCCATGCCGAGCTTGGCGACTTCCTTCGGACCCAGCACCTGACAGGCCATCTTCGGGTACTTGGCCAGCGCACGTGCCGCACCGGCCAGCAGGCTCGGTGTGGCATGGTTGGCCGGCCGGTTCGCCCATTCCTTTGCGTACTCGATACCCGCAACCGCCGCCGCCGTCTGCTCGAACACCGTCTTGAGCCTGGCTGCGGCTGGCAAGGCAACAACAACCCGTTGCAGGGTGCGCGGCTCGGGCTTCGATTTGGTTGTCGTGAACACGTAACTGGCTTCGCCAACCGCCGCCATGCTGGCGCGTAGACCCTCGGCTTGGGGATCAGCGGAAAAACAGAGCACCAGTTTCTTCAAATTGTTGCTTTTGATGGCGGCGACGGCGCCAGCCACGCCCTGGCGCAGTTCCCGGGCTGAACCTTCGCCGACGCTGACCAGCACCAGACGCGAGCAGGTCAGCCCGGCGGGGCGGTAGATCTGCAGCAATTTGCCTGCCTTGGTTTCCAGATCACCCGCCTTGTGCACCTGAGTCACCAGCGCCGACAAGGCATCCTTGCCCGGCTTGAAAGCCGCGCTGAGCAGCACGATCAGGGCGTCGCAGGTTTCGTTGCCGGCGCCGCCCAGGTCGAGCGTCTTGAGTTCAAATTTCATAAATCACCTTTTGTCCGGGGCACGAAGGCGGCCCGCAATGTTTCATAATAGGTCGGGATGTTATTCCATTCTTCCGTTCGCCAGGAGTTGGCACGCAGTTTTGGCGCCACGCTGGTGGTGCTTGTCACCGTCGTCATGACGATGACCCTGATCCGCACCCTTGGCCAGGCCTCGCGTGGCAGCTTCAATCCGTCTGATGTGATGCTCGTGATGGGCTACACCGTGCTGGCCTACATGCCAACCATCCTGACCATGAGCCTGTTCATTGCCATCTTCGGCACCCTGTCGCGCATGTACCGCGACAGCGAGATGGTGATCTGGTTTGGCGCTGGCAAGGGCCTGTCCGCCCTGCTCAAGCCGCTGTTCCGTTTTGCCTGGCCGGTGCTGCTGGTCGTCATGGCGCTGGCCTTGCTGGTGCTGCCATGGTCGAACAACAAGATCGAGGTGCTCAAGGAGCAGTACGAGCGCCGTGGTGACATTGAGCGGGTGGAGCCGGGCCAGTTTCAGGAATCGGCTGGTGGCACGCGTGTCTTCTTTGTCGAGAAAAATGCCAATGGCAAAGAGTCTGGTTCCAACGTTTTTATTGCCACCACCGAAGCCGGCAAGGAAACCATCACCTCGGCACGGCGCGGCCAGATTCAACGCGTCGAACAAGACCGCTTTCTGACGCTCAACAACGGTCAGCGGCTTGAAAACGTGATCGGCAAGGCCGAGTTCAAGATCAGTGAATTCGAGGAGTACCGCACCCGGGTTGGCGCCGATGCGCTCTCCAGCACGGACTTTGTGCCCGTCAACACGCGTGCCACCCTCGACCTGCTGAAAAACCTGTCACTGCAGAATCTGGGTGAGCTGTCGTGGCGCTTCGGGCTGTTTCTGGCGGCCATCAACTTCGTCATCATCGGCACGGCGGTCTCCAGCGTGAATCCGCGTGTGGGGCGCAGCGCCAATCTGGTGTTTTCGCTGTTTGCCTTTGTGCTGTACAACAACCTGCTAAACCTTGGACAGAACTGGATCGCCTCCGGCAAATTCACTTTTGCCGGCTATATGCTGGGCTTGCACGGCAGCATCTTTCTGCTGGGCGTGTTCTGGGTTGCCAAGGGACATAACAACTGGAACTGGCGCAGCCTGCAAAGGAAGGCAGCATGAGAACCATTCGGCGCCTGATTTACGGAGAGGTCTTGTCCGGGGTCGGCTTTGTCACGCTGTGCTTTCTCTGCCTTTTCTTTTTCTTCGATTTTGTCGAGGAGATCCAGTCCATCGGACGCCACGGCGCCGAGCAGTATCAGTTGGTCCACGCGCTGAGCTACGTCGCCCTGATGATTCCAAGCCATCTGTACGAACTGCTTCCCATCGCGGTTCTGATTGGCACCATTTTTGTGATGGCGCGCTTTGCCAAGAGTTCCGAATACACCATCCTGCGCACCAGCGGACTGGGGCCCTGGCGAGCGCTGAAGACGCTGCTGATTCTGGGTCTGGGCTACGTCGTTCTGACGTTCGCCATCGGCGACTACCTGGCTCCCATGGCCGACCGCAGCGCCCAGTTGCTCAAGGCGCGCTACCAGGGACGCATCACGGTCGGTCATACCGGCGCCTGGCTGAAGGAAAAGCAGGCGTATTCGCAGTTCGCGGTGAATATCGCTGCGCTGGATTCGGACGACAGCATGCGCGGCGTGCGAATTTTTGAGTTTGACAACCAGGGCTACCTGATGTCCATGCTGCAGGCCGAGTCCGCGGTTCACGCGCCGGACGATTCCTGGACGCTCAAGCGCGTGCTGCGCACCGAGTTTCCGGCGCGGGACGTGGATACAGCGCACATTGATCGGGCCCAGATGGAGAGTTTTCGCTGGCCGAATCAGATCAGCGCCGAAATGGTTTCTGCGGCCCTGCTCAAGCCCGAGCGCATGAGCACGATTGACCTGTTTCAGTACATCCGGCACCTCGACGCCAATGGCCAAAGCGCCCAGCGTTACCAGATCGAGTTCTGGAAGAAAGTTTTTTATCCCTTGAGTTGCCTGGTCATGGTGGTGCTCGCCCTGCCCTTCGCCTACCTGCACTTTCGCACTGGCGGCATCACCGGTTATGTGTTTGGTGGCGTCATGGCGGGCATCAGTTTCTTTCTGCTCAACAACGTGTTTGGTTACATCGGCAATATGCAGAATTGGCAGCCCTGGCTGACAGCCGCCTTTCCCGGCATCATCTATTCGCTGCTTTCGCTCACGGCCTTTGGCTGGCTGGTGTTCAGACGATGAGCGCCACGGAGCAGGAGCGCGGCACGATTCTGCTGGCGCACGGCTCGCGCGACCCGCTGTGGCGCCAACCCATGGAGGCGGTAGCCGAACGCATCCGTCAGTTGGCACCCGCGATACAAGTGCGCTGCGCCTACCTGGAAATCACGGCACCCGATCTGGCCGCCAGTACTGCCGAGTTGGTGCAGCAAGGCGTCAGCTTCATCACCATCGTGCCCATGTTCCTGGGGATCGGCAAGCACGCGCGCGACGATTTGCCGATTTTGCTGGCCAAATTGAAGGCCAGCCACCCGCAAGTTAGCTTTGTTCTGCGACCCGCCATCGGGGAGGAAGCGCAGATGATTGAAGTGATGGCACGTATCGCCCTGTCCTGAATTCCGCTCGGGCCGACTATGCGAGTAAGGCATAATAAATTTCATTGTTAGCTGAAATTTGATATGAACTTACACCAATTTCGCTTTGTTCAGGAAGCGGTTCGACGCAACCTCAACCTGACCGAGGCGGCCAAAGCCCTGCATACCTCGCAGCCCGGGGTCTCCAAGGCGATCATCGAACTGGAGGAGGAACTCGGCATCGAGATTTTTGCGCGCCACGGCAAGCGCCTCAAGCGCGTTACCGAGCCTGGCCAGCAAGTGCTCAAGAGCATTGAGCTGATCCTGCGCGAACTGGGCAACCTCAAGCGCATTGGCGAGCAGTACAGCGCCGAAGACAGCGGCACACTCTCCATCGCCACCACCCACACGCAAGCTCGTTACGTATTGCCGGAGTCGGTCGCCAAGTTGCGCCTGGCCTACCCCAAGGTCAATGTCAGCCTGCACCAGGGCTCGCCCGATCAGGTGGCACGCATGCTGATCGACGAAGTGGCTGAAATTGGTATCGCCACCGAGTCCCTTGCCGGCTATACGGAGTTGGTGACCCTGCCCTGCTACGAGTGGCAGCATGTGCTGGTGCTGCCGGTCGGCCATCCGCTGGGCCAAAAGGAACATCTGACGCTCGAAGACATCGCGAGTGAGCCGCTGATTACCTACCATCCGGCCTACACCGGCCGCACGCGCATTGACCACGCTTTTGCCACACGCAAGCTCGAGCCGCGCATTGCACTGGAAGCGATTGATTCGGATGTGATCAAGACCTATGTGCGCCTCGGCCTGGGTGTCGGCATTGCGGCGGAGATGTCCGTACGTGACGTGGTCGAGGACGGCGCCAAGAGCGACCTGCTGGTGCGTCCGGCCGGGCACCTGTTCGGCCAGAACGTGACGCGCGTGGCCTTCAAGCGCGGCGCCTACCTGCGCAACTTTGTCTACAAGTTTGCCGAACTCCTGAGCGACCGCCTGAACCGCACCCTGGTAGCCCGCGCCATGACCGGCCATGTGGATGACTATGAGTTGTAAAACCAGCCATCCTTCGTTCGTCATCGCGAGCGAAGCGTGGCGATCCATGCACCCGGACTTCCTGGCTGTCATCCCGGACTCGATCCGGGATCCAGTGCTACGCCGCCACTGGATTGCGGGTCGTGGCCCGCAATGACAATCCAAGGACACCATGACAATACCTAAGGCAATGCCACCCTTTTCGACTAAACCCATCGCGCAAGCCAGCAAGCAATGAACGCTCCCCAAACCCCCCTCCTGCAAAGCAAGCTGCCCGCCGTTGGCACCACGATCTTTACCGTCATGTCGGCGCTGGCGGCGGAGAAGAATGCGGTCAACCTCGGTCAGGGCTTTCCGGACTTTCAGTGCGACCCCAAACTGGTCGATGTCGTGACCGATGCCATGAAGCAGGGTCTGAACCAGTACCCTCCCATGACCGGTGTGCCGGTACTGCGCGAAGCCATCGCAGCCAAGGTGGCTGCGCTTTATGGTCGCCAGTACAACGCAGCCAGCGAGATCACCATTACCGCCGGTGCCACCCAGGCCATCATCACCATCATTCTGGCGGTCGTCCATGCGGGTGACGAGGTCATCGTGCTGGAGCCCTGTTACGACAGCTATGTACCGAACATCGAACTGGCCGGCGGCGTGGTGGTGCGTGTGCCCTTGACACCGGGTAGCTTTCGCCCGGATTTCGACAAGATCAGCGCCGCCATCACACCGAAAACGCGCGCCATCCTGATCAACTCACCGCACAACCCGAGTGGCACGGTCTGGACGCGCGACGAAATGCTGCGACTGCAGGAAATACTGGCACCAACCCAGGTTCTGCTGATCAGCGACGAGGTCTATGAGCACATGGTGTTCGACGGTCAGCAGCATCAAAGCGCAGCACAGTTTCCAGACCTGGCAGCGCGCGCCTTCATCGTCTCCAGCTTTGGCAAGACCTACCATGTGACCGGTTGGAAGGTGGGCTACGTGGCGGCACCCGCTTCACTCAGCGCCGAATTTCGCAAGGTGCACCAGTTCAATGTGTTCACCGTCAACACACCGGTGCAGTACGGCATTGCGGCTTACATGGCCGACCCGACCCCGTATCAACAATTGCCTGCCTTCTACCAGCGCAAGCGCGACCTGTTCCGCTCCGGCCTGGCGCGCACCCGCTTCAAGTTACTGCCGGGCGAAGGCACCTACTTCCAGTGCGTCAACATCTCCGAGGTCAGCGACCTGAGCGAGACCGAATTCTGCAAATGGCTGACCTCCGAGATCGGTGTTGCCGCCATTCCGCTTTCGGCTTTTTACGGCAATGGTTTTGACCAGCGTGTCGTGCGTTTCTGCTTTGCCAAAAAGGACGAAACGCTCAACGCGGCGCTGGAACGTCTGGCGAAACTCTAAGCCGGCTCAGGTGTTGAGCTGAGCCCAGGCCTTGTCCAGCCTTTTGACGCTCACCGGTTGCGGCGTGCGCAGTTCCTGGGCAAAAAAGCTGACGCGCAGTTCTTCCAGCAACCAGCGAAACTCCTGCAAGCGCGCGTCCTGCACGCCTTTGCGCTCGGCCACCAGACGCCAGTAACGCTGCTCCAGCGGGCGCAGTTCGCCTGCCTTGGCGGCGTCGCGTGCCGGATCCGCACGGAACTTGTCAAGCCGTGCCGTGATGGCCTTGAGGTAGCGCGCAAAGTGCTGCAGCGCGCCCCAGGGCGACTGGATCAGAAAGCGCTTGGGCATCAGGCGCGCCAGCTGCTGCGCACAATCCGCACTCGCCTCCGGCGCATTTCTGCTGTCCTTGATCTTGCGCGCTGCGCCGGCATGTTCCGTCAGAATGGTGGCGGCGAGACGCGCCACCTCGTTGGCGATCAAGGTCAGGCGTCCCCTGCCCTCATCAATGCGGCGCTTGAAGTCGAACTCGTTGGTCGGCAGCGGCTCGAGCAGAAAGGCCCGCTCCAGTGCCACGGCAATGATCTGCTCTCGCAACTCTTCCAGCGTGCCGCCGCCAGCACCGTCGGCCGTCTTGCCAACCTGGGTGTACAGCACCGCCATCTTCTGCAGGTCCGGAATATTCTTTTCCAGGTACTTGAGGGCATCCTTGATCTGCAGCGCAAACAGGCGCCGCAGCCCGACGCGGTGCCGGGCGGCTGCTACATCGGGTTCATCAAAGACTTCAATCGCCACCGCGTCTCCCAGGTCAATCAGACCCGGGTAGCCAATGAGCGTCTGGCCACCTTTTTGAATCTCCAGCAGTTCCGGCAGCTCCCCAAAAGTCCAGTCGGTGTAGCGTTGGCCGGCTGGCGTTGCTGGCGTCGGATTCTTCGGCACATCGTGCTGCGATGCCTTGCCCTTGGTCGCGGGTGTGCCAGTAGGGGCAGGAGCCGCGGGAGCGGCCTCACGCGCCATCTTCAGGCCCGCCAAGGCCTGGAAGGCACCCCGTGCCTGGGCACCCAGTTCGGCCTTGAGCGCGCCCAGATTGCGACCGGTTCCGAGCTGGCGCCCGTGCTCGTCCACGACCCGGAAGTTCATGAAGAAATGCGGCGACAGCATGTCGGCCTTGATGTCGGCGCGTACCAGATCCAGCGAAGTGGCCAGCCGCACCAGTTTGAGCACCGCGTCCAGCAGCGAGCCCTGGCCGAACACCTCGGGCACATTGAGCGCCTCGGCCATCTTGCTGGCACTCTCGGGCAGCGGCACCAGACGCGAGCGCGGACGCTGATGCAGGGTCTTCAGCAGGGCCTGAATCTTTTCCTTGAGCATGCCCGGCACCAGCCACTCGCAGCGCTCCTCCTGCACCTGATTGAGCACGAACAGCGGCACCGTCACGGTCAAGCCGTCCTTGGCGTCGCCCGGCGCGTGCAGGTACTCGCAGGCGCAGTCGATGCCGCCCAGCCGCAGCGTGCGCGGAAAGGTGCGTGTCGTGATGCCCGCGGCCTCGTGACGCATCAACTCCTCGCGCGTCAGCAGCAAGAGCGCAGGCTGTTTCTTGACCTCGTCGCGGTACCAGTTCTCGAAACTGTAGGCGCTGCAGACATCCTGCGGCAGTTGCTGGTCGTAAAAGGCGAAGATCAGTTCGTCGTCCACCAGCACGTCCTGCCGGCGCGCCTTGTGTTCCAGGTCTTCCACCTGCCGGATCAGTTTCTGGTTCGCTGTCAGAAACGGCAGCTTGGTTTCCCACTGGCCATCGACCAAGGCCTGGCGGATGAAGATCTCGCGCGCGGCGTGCGGGTCGACGCGGCCAAAGTTGACCCTCCGCCCGCTGTAAATCACGATGCCGTACAGTGTGGCGCGCTCCAGCGCCACCACTTCCGCCGCTTTTTTCTCCCAGTGCGGATCCAGCAGTTGTTTCTTTAACAGGTGGCCGCCCACCTGCTCCAGCCAGGGCGCGTCGATGGCGGCGATGCCGCGCCCAAACAGGCGCGTGGTTTCCACCAGTTCCGCCGCCACAATCCAGCGCCCCGGCTTCTTCACCAGATGGGCGCCGGGATGCGGAAAGAACTTGATGCCGCGCGCGCCCAGGTACTCGCCCGAGTTGCCCTCGGACTCCAGCTTGCATCCGATGTTGCCCAGCAGCCCGGCCAGCATCGACAGGTGCAGTTGTTCGTAGCTTGCCGGCAAGGTGTTGAGCCGCCATTTGTGTTCCGCCACCACGGTGTGCAGTTGCGAGTGGATGTCGCGCCACTCGCGCACGCGGCGCAGGTTGACAAAGTTCTGCCGCAGCAGTTGTTCGTATTGACGATTCGACAGCTTGTGCGATGCGGTGGCACCGCCCTTGGCGTCGTTGATCCACTTCCAGAGTTTCAGGTAACCGCTGAATTCGCTTTTCTCGTCATCAAATTTGGCATGGGCCTGATCCGCCTGGGTTTGTGCTTCCATCGGGCGGTCGCGCACGTCCTGCACGCTCAGCGCCGCCGCGATCACCAGCACTTCGTCCAGTGCACCCCGGGCACGCGCCTCCAGGATCATGCGGCCGACACGCGGGTCCAGCGGCAGCTTGGCCAGTTCCTGACCGACGGTGGTCAACTCGTTGTCGTCATCGACGGCGCCCAGTTCGGCCAGCAGTTGGTAGCCATCGGCAATGGCACGCGCGGAAGGTCGCTCGATGAACGGAAAGTCTTCCACCACACCGAGGTGCAGCGACTTCATGCGCAGAATCACGCCCGCCAGGGAACTGCGCAGAATTTCCGGATCGGTAAAGCGCGGCCGTGAATCGAAGTCCTTGGCCTCGTAAAGCCGGATGCAGATACCGTTGGCAACGCGGCCGCAACGTCCGGCGCGCTGGTTGGCGGAGGACTGGCTGATCGGCTCGACCAGCAGTTGTTCGACCTTGCTGCGAAAGCTGTAACGCTTCAGGCGCGCGCTGCCGGCGTCAATGACGTAGCGGATGCCCGGCACGGTCAGCGAAGTTTCGGCCACATTGGTGGCCAGCACAATGCGACGGCCGCTGTGTGCGTCAAAAATGCGGTCCTGCTCGGCCTGCGAGAGCCGGGCAAACAGGGGCAGCACTTCAGCATGACGAAACAGCGGTTGGTGGCTCAGATGCTTGCGCAAATGGTCCGCCGCCTCGCGGATCTCGCGCTCGCCCGGCAGGAACACCAGAATGTCGCCACCGTTGTGCACGTCGCGCCACAACTCATCCACGCCGTCGGCAATCGCGCAGTTCAGGTCGTAGTCGCGTGATTCCTCAAACGGCCGGTAACGCTGCTCCACCGGAAACATGCGACCCGAAACCATGATCACCGGCGCGGGAATCAAAGGCCCCCACGCTTCGCGCTGCGCGTCGTCGCTGCCCCCCGAGGGGGCGTCGTCTGGCTTGGGGCGGCCCGGCGCCAGCCTGGTTCTAGACGCAAAGTGATCGGCAAAGCGCTGGGCGTCGATGGTGGCGGAGGTCACGATGATCTTCAGGTCCGGCCGGCGCG
>JBAXOZ010000054.1:0-15205 GCA_037132975.1 Comamonadaceae bacterium | reverse complement strand
GATCGTGCGCCGCTCGCTCAATCAATTGGGGGCCGAACCTCTTGAAGCTGCCAATCTGGCAAGAAGCGTGGCTGAGGGTGATCTTTCCCAAGCCATCCAGCTCAAGAGCGGCGACACCCACAGCATGATGGCGCAACTCAGGGACATGCAGCTGAGTTTGGCCAAAGTGGTGGGCAACGTCCGCCTGAGCGCAGAAGGCGTGGCCGCCGCCAGCATGCAAATCGCCCAGGGCAACAGCGATCTGTCGGGACGCACGCAGCAGCAAGCCAGTGCACTGGAGCAGATCGCAGCCTCCATGGAGGAGTTGGAAGCGACCGTCAAACAAAACGCCGAAAGTGCGCGCCAGGCCAACCAGCTTGCACTGAGTGCCTCTGGCGTAGCGGTACGAGGCGGGGAAGTGGTGGCCCAGGTGGTGCAAACCATGAAGGGAATCAATGAGTCCTCGCACACCATATCGGAGATCATCAGCGTCATCGACGGCATCGCCTTTCAAACCAACATCCTGGCGCTTAACGCCGCAGTCGAAGCAGCGCGCGCCGGCGAGCAGGGGCGCGGCTTTGCCGTCGTTGCCACAGAAGTCCGCTCACTGGCCGGCCGCTCAGCGAGTGCCGCCAAAGAAATCAGGTCGCATATCAGTGCCAGCGTGGAGCGCGTTGATCAGGGCAATGCGCTGGTGAGCCAGGCTGGCAGCACCATGCAGGAAGTGGTCATCAGCATACGGCGAGTGACCGACCTCATGGGCGAAATCAGCGTTGCCAGCGGCGAACAAAGTGCTGGCGTTTCACAGGTAGTCGAAGCCCTGTCCCAGTTGGACCAGGGTACCCAGGAAAATGCAGCCTTGGTCGAAAAAATGGCCGCTGCTGCGGCCGGCCTGGAGTCTCAATCGAAGGAACTGGTTCAAGCAGTGGCGGTGTTCAAGCTTGGCGGCGCCGCAGACGGCAGGATATGAGTAGCAGCCCCAACGCACACTCCCGGGCAGATACGCCACCCGCAAGAAAGGGATCCATTCGATGATTTTGTTGAGTTGGCGAGAAGAATACCTGGTTGGCATTGCCCAGATCGACGCAGAACATCAGTACCTTTTCAAGTTGATCAACGACTTTCACGACGAGCACGTCCGAGGCGGCAAGAGTCAGCAGGTGTTGCAAGTGTTGAACCGGCTGGTCGCTTACGCAGAGGAGCATTTTCAACATGAAGAGGCACTGATGCGCTCGATCGACTACCCGGGTCTGGCGCGACAGCAGCATCTGCATGAGAAGCTGTTTTCTTCGATTTTCACGCTGAACGAGAAGTTGTCACTCAGCAGCGCCACGGTCGATTCCGAAACGCTGCGCTTTCTCAAGGATTGGCTGGTCGAGCACATCGTCAAGGACGACACGGCCATCGGCGATTTCATGAAGCGCCAGGCTGTGCAGCGCGACAAGGACACGGCGCTCCCGTAATATCGTGCCGGAACCACGAGCATGCGGGGTTTTTTACCGAAGGAATTGACATCAGTTCGAGCAAGTTTCAGCAAAGGCATTCACTCAAGACCAGGGTGACGCTTCTCACGCTCTTCATCTTTGTGATCAGCATCTGGTCGCTGGCGCTCTACGGCCGCAAGATCCTGCGTGAGGAGATGCAGGATCTGCTGGGCGAGCAGCAGACGTCTACAGCCACACTGGTAGCCACCGAGTTCCAGCACGAAGTGGGCGACCGTTTTGAGGCGCTTGAGAAGATCGCGGCCGCAATCCATCCGGCCGCCATGCAGAGTCCGCTTGCCTTGCAGAAGATTCTGGAAGGTCAGCCGGTATTTCAAGGCTCCTTCAATGGTGGCACCTTTGTTACCGGGCTTGATGGTGTGGCCATTGCTTCGGTCCCGTCTTCTGCCGGAGCAACCGGTGTCAGTTACCTCGACCGGGACTACATCGTTGAAGCGATCCGTCGGGGCAAACCCACCGTCGGCCGACCGGTCATCGGCAAGAAACTGCAAGCCCCCATTATGGGAATGGCAGCCCCCGTTCGGGATGCTCAGGGTCAGGTCATCGGGACCATCGCAGGAATTACCAACCTGGGACAGGCAAACTTTCTGGAAGAATTGATGGAAATCCGTTACGGAAAGACCGGTGGCTATACGCTGTTCGCACCGCAACACCGGGTGATCGTCGCCGCCACCGACAAAAGCCGCGCCATGGAGTCCATGCCGGCCCCTGGAGTCGACCCGATGATGGATCATTTTCTTGGGGGTGACACCAGGACAGCCGTTGGCACCAACCCGCAGGGCGTCGAGGTATTGACTTCCGCCGCACGAATCGGGGCGACTGGCTGGCTCCTGGTGGTCTCGCTGCCCACCGAGGAAGCCTTCGCCCCGATACGCTCGATCCAGCGCCGCGTCCTGTTGGCCGCGTTGTTGCTGACCCTTGTGGCTGGTGGCCTGACTTGGTGGCTGGTTAAACGCCTGCTTGCGCCCATGGTTGCTGCATCGAAAAGCTTGACTGCCGCAGCGGACCAGGATCAGGCCTGGCAGCCCTTGCCCATCGCCAGGCAAGACGAAGTCGGTCTATTGATTGGGGGCTTCAATAGTCTCGTCGAGGAACTCGCGCAACGCCAGGAAGGATTGAAGCAGAGCGAGGAACGCTACCGCACGCTGACTGAATGGACACCGGAGTCGCTGGTTGTTCACGATGGCAAGAAACTCCTTTATGTCAATCCGGCCGCCATCCATATGTTTGGGGCCAAGTCAGCCGAGGAACTGATGGCGCAACCCTTGTTTGACCTGGTCCACCCGGATTTCAGGGAGATTTCCCGGGCGCGGGTCAGCACCAGCGTTGGGCAAGGGACTGCCTTGCCGATGATTGAGGGGAAATTTCTCAAACTGGATGGAACAACCCTCATCGTTGAGCTGCGCAGCACGTCCATTGCCTACGATGGTGCGGCGGCTATTCAGGTTGCGTTGCGCGACATTACGGTGCGCAAGCAGTTTGAGGATGCACTTCAGGAGAGTCAGGAAAAAATCAATCTGATACTCAACTCCACAGGCGAGGCCATCTACGGCATCGACATGGACGGCAAATGCACCTTCACCAACAAAGCCTGCCTGCGTCTGCTTGGATACAAGAATGCGGATGAACTCCTTGGCAAGAATGTGCATTGGCAAATTCACGCAAAGCAATCGGATGGGACACGCTTGCCCATTGAAGACTACCGTATCTTTGAAGCCATCAAGCATGGACAGGGAACCCACGTGGACGATGAGGAGGTTTGGCGCAGCGACGGCAGCTCATTTCCGGCTGAGTACTGGTCGTACCCACAATTCCACAACGGGACCGTGGTGGGCGCTGTCGTTACCTTTGTCGACATCACGCAGCGCAGAAAGGACGAGGAAATCGTGCGCCAATTGGCCTACTACGATGCGCTTACCGGTCTGGCCAACCGGTTGCTGTTGCAAGACCGCCTGATCCAGGCGATGTTGGCTGGCAAGCGCAAGGGTAGATACAGTGCCGTGCTGTTCATGGACCTGGACAACTTCAAGCCGGTTAACGACAAGTACGGGCATGGAGCGGGTGATCTGCTGCTGGTTGAAGCGGCAAGACGAATCAAGAGCTGTGTGCGGGAAATTGACACGGTGGCAAGATTTGGCGGGGACGAGTTTGTGGTGCTGCTCGATGACCTGTCTCCTGAGAAGGCGCAAGCCCAAGGTCAAGCCAGTCTGTTGGCGCAGAAGATTCGCAGTTTGCTGGCGGATCCCTATGTCATCACCCTGAACTCTGATGCCACACGCCCGGAACAAACGATTGAGCACCGCTGCACCGCAAGCATCGGCATTGCGCTATTCCTTGGCATGGAGACCGCGGAGGACGAGGTCCTGAAGCGCGCTGATGTTGCGATGTACGAGGCCAAAGACGCCGGGCGCAACTTGGTTCGGTTCTATGAGGACAAAGCGCAGGGGTTTTCACAGGGGTGACCGCTATAATCGCGGCTCATTTCAACGCCCTGAAACCAGAGAACTCCATGAGCGACAACCACCACGCCCCTGCCGATCACGCCGGCACCGGCAAGAACCGCAGGCAGCTGTGGCTCACCGTGCTCTTCTCGTTTGCCCTGCCGCTGCTGGCCATTGTCGCCATCGTGTACGACGTGACCTCAAGCAGCAGGCCGACGAGCAGCGCCCTCTACACTGAAGGCGCGGTGACCGGTCGAATCCAGAAGGTCGGTGCTATCGAATTTGGCAGCGCGAGCCACGCGTTAAAGACGGGCGAAGAGGTCTTCAAAGCCCAGTGCACGACCTGCCACACGGCCGGCCTGTTGGGCGCACCCAAGTTGGGTGACGCTGCGGCCTGGGCGCCGCGCATCAAGACCGGCTATGAAGCCTTGCTGAACTCGGCCCTCAAGGGCAAGAACGCCATGACCCCGCAGGCGGGCGGCGCTTTTGACACGCTGGAGATTGGCCGCGCCGTGGTGTACATGGCCAACGCCGCCGGCGCCAAGCTTGAAGAGCCCCAAGCGCCCGCCGCTGCGGCAGCGGCGCCAGCGGCATCGGCCGTCAAGTAGCTTTCAGTTGTCGGGCCTGCGGGCTGAGCACGTAGCCAAAACGCGCCGGCAAACCGGCGCACAGCGCTTGCTCGGGCAGCCACAGGCCTCGCTCGACGGCATTCGCCGCGTGCCCCATGTCCATGCTGTGAACGAGTCCGAAGCCGATGTCGGTTTGCAGGTACAGGCGGCCGTATTCGTCCAGCACCGAACCCTGCGCCCGAGCGGCCTGACCGGTGTGACTGTGCAGAGTCAGGTCAGCGTCCAGGTGCCAGATGAAGGGACTGATTTCGAGTTCCACATAAACGCGCTGCGGGCCGTTCTGAAAAAACCACTGGCCGCAAGCGTCGTGCTCGTAGTTGCGAGCGATGAATTCAATCAGCCGGCTGTGTTCAAGGCGGTCGCCCTTGCTTTGCGCCGAGCCACCAGAAAACGGCCCCTGGGCCTGAACGCTGTCGTCGCGAAGATACCAGTTGCCACGTGCGTCGAGTCCGAGCCAGCCGTAACAGGCAGGAACCTTGGGCCATTTGGTCAGGGCCTGCTTGACGATTTCATCCATGCCTTTGACACCGGTTTGCCCTAGTGCAGAACGTGCGGCACCGGCATGATTTCCTGCGCCTCCTGATCGGTAGCCGGACTGGCATGGTGCGCCACCAGGCGCCAGCCCTGCGCCGTCTTGTGATAAACATTGGTAGCAACCACATAGACCTGGCGCGGACCTTCTTCGGTCAGCACTTCGATGCGTTCGCGCAGATTGTGCACACTGCTCACGAGCGACTCGACCTTGCGCAGCGCCTCCGGCCAGGCACGAATACTGCCCTTGGAAAACATGGCTTCAAAGGCGGAACGTATGGCCGCCACTCCGATCAGGCGCGGGCCGCTCGGATGCACGCAAACCAGATCGTCTTCGTCGGCCCAGCAGGCCATGAGCTTTTCCAGGTCGGCGTTTTGCAGCGCTTCGTAAAACGCGGCTTCGATATCGTCGGCCGATCCACCCACGGTTGCTGCGTGCTTTTTCATTTTTGGCATGCTCCGATTTTGACGCGATTTGGGCTCGGCCTGTTGCACAGGGGCACTTTTGCGATCGGGGCTAGCGGCTGCCCCCTGGTTTATGCTAATGTTATGGCTCACTTACGGGAGTTCTTCTTATGACACGCTGGTTCTTGATCCTCCTCAGCGCTGCCGCCCTGACGGGTTGTGGCTATAACGATTTTCAGCGCCTGGACGAACAAACCACCTCGGCCTGGAGCGAAGTTCTCAACCAGTACCAGCGCCGCGCCGACCTGGTTCCCAATATCGTGGCCACGGTCAAGGGCGAAGCTGCCTTCGAGCAGGAGACACTGACCAAGGTAGTGGAGGCGCGCGCCAGGGCGACTTCGATTCAGGTGTCGCCGGAAACGCTGAACAACCCGCAGGCCTTCCAGAAATTCCAGGCTGCCCAGGGTGAGCTGGGGTCGGCACTGAGCCGTTTGATGGTGGTGTCGGAGCGTTACCCGAGCCTGAAGGCCAACGAGGGCTTCAGGGATTTGCGGGTGCAACTGGAGGGCACCGAAAACCGTGTGACGGTAGCGCGCAACCGCTACATTCAGGCGGTGCAAGCCTACAACGTGCTGGCACGCAGTTTCCCCAGCAATCTGACGGCCATGGTGTTCAGCTACCAGCCCAAACCAAGCTTCACCGTTCAGAACGAGGCTGCCATTTCAACTTCTCCGGTGGTTGATTTCAGCAAGAAATGACGCTGCCAAAAAGCCAGTCCGTTTGGCTGGTGAAGTGGATCAGGATGCTGCTGGCCTTGTGCGCTGGCCTGCTGCTGATGCACTCGCTGACGCAGGCGCAGCAGGCGATACCGGCGCTCACAGCGCATGTGATTGACCACTCAGCGACGCTGGACGCGGCGCAATTGGCGCAACTGGAAGCCAAGCTCGCTGCGTTTGAACGAAGCCACGGGGCGCAAATCGTCCTGCTGCTGGTGCCCACCACCCAGCCGGAAGACATTGCCAGTTACACCCAGCGCGTGGCCGACAGCTGGAAGATTGGTCGCAAGGGCATCGGCGATGGGCTGCTGCTGGTCGTCGCCAAGAGCGACCGCAAAGTCCGGATGGAGGTGGCCAAGGCGCTGGAGGGTGCCATACCCGACCTGGCCTCCAAGCGCGTTATCGACGAGGCGATCACACCACGTTTCAGGCAGGGCGACTTTGCCGGCGGACTTGAGGCGGCCAGTGAGCAGATCATGGCGCTGATCAGCGCCGAGGCCCTGCCGGAGCCGGCCAGGACCTCGGTGCTCAAAGGGGTCCGGGTCGGCTTTGACTGGATCGATCTGGCGGTCTTCATCTTTTTCGCAGTTCCAGTGGTGGCTGGCGTTGCACGCCGGGTCATGGGCACCCGGCTGGGCTCGCTGGTGACGGGCGGTGCCGTCGGGGTGATTGCGCTTTTGATCACCTCCAGCCTTGTCATTGCCGGTCTGGCGGCGCTGGCGGCCATGCTGTTTGCACTGCTTTCGAGCGCTGCGCGCGGCCTTTCAGGCGTCGCATGGGGTTCCGGGCATCATGGCGGTTGGGGCGGTGGCGGTGGCTTTGGCTCAGGTTCTGGTGGCGGCTTCAGCTCCGGTGGTGGTGGTGATTTTGGGGGCGGCGGCGCCTCGGGAGACTGGTGATGGACAGTCGTTTTCGACGTTTGGTGAAGCATCTCTGGCTCGACCAGACCGACACCCGCCGCGCCATCGGGCCGGCTGCGCTGCAGCGCCTGAGAGACGCGGTGAGCACGAGTGAGCGCCGGCATTCGGGTGAAATCCGGATTTTTGTCGAGGCCGGGCTGCCGCTGGCCTATGTTCTGCGCAGTGCACCGACAGCCCAACTCGTGCGCCAGCGTGCGCTCGCCCTGTTTAGTGAACTGCGGGTCTGGGACACGGCCGGCAACAATGGTGTGCTGATCTACCTCCTGCTGGCAGAACGAAAGATTGAAATTGTGGCCGATCGGGGGCTCAACGACCTGGTCGATGCACAGACCTGGCAATCGCTGGTGGCGCGCATGAGTGGCGCTTTTACGACGGGTCGGTTTGAGGAGGGCCTGGCGCAGGCGCTGGCCGGTGTTTCGTCACTGCTCGAGCAACACTTTGCGCTGGCCAACGCCCAGGGCCACCGCAACGAGTTGCCCGACACACCGGTGCTTGGCTGAGCCTACTTCTTCTGGCGGTATTTGCGCAGCGCCTGGATCTGGGCCAGCATGATGGAGAGCTCGGATGTGGCTTTGGCCAGATCGATATCGGTCTTGGCGTTCTTGATGGCTTCTTCAGCGGCCGCCTTGGCTTCGTTGGCCTTCTCGTCATCCAGATCCTTGCCGCGGATCGCGGTGTCAGACAACACGGTAATGCAGTTGGGCTGCACTTCGAGAATGCCGCCGGCGACGAAGATGAACTCTTCGCTGCCGTCGGCCTGTTCAATGCGCACGGAACCCGCCTTGATGCGGGTGATCAAGGGTGTGTGACGCGGGTAAATGCCAAGCTCACCGGCTTCGCCGGGCAAGGCAACAAAACGCGCCTCACCGGAGAAGATGGACTCTTCGGCACTGACCACATCGACGTGGATGGTGTTCATGTTGTTAGACCTTCTTCGCCTTCTCGAAGGCTTCGTCGATCGTGCCAACCATGTAGAAGGCCTGCTCCGGCAAATGATCGCATTCACCGGCGACAATCATCTTGAAGCCGCGAATCGTCTCGGCCAGACTGACGTATTTGCCAGGGGTGCCGGTAAACACTTCAGCGACGTGGAAGGGCTGCGACAGGAAACGCTGGATCTTGCGGGCACGTGCCACAGCCAGTTTGTCTTCCGGTGCCAACTCGTCCATGCCGAGAATGGCGATGATGTCGCGCAGTTCCTTGTAACGCTGCAAAGTACCCTGCACGGCACGAGCGGTTTCATAGTGGTCGGCGCCGACCACCAGGGGATCGAGCTGGCGGCTGGTCGAATCGAGCGGATCAACCGCCGGGTAAATACCCAGCGAAGCAATATCACGGCTCAGCACCACGGTGGAATCCAGGTGGGCAAAGGTGGTGGCGGGGCTTGGGTCGGTCAAGTCATCGGCCGGCACGTAAACGGCCTGGATCGAGGTGATGGAGCCGACTTTGGTAGAGGTGATTCGCTCTTGCAAGCGGCCCATTTCCTCGGCCAGCGTAGGCTGATAGCCCACCGCCGAAGGCATACGACCCAACAGCGCCGACACTTCGGTACCGGCCAAAGTGAAACGATAGATGTTGTCAACGAAGAACAGCACGTCCTTGCCTTCGTCGCGGAAGGACTCGGCAATGGTCAGACCGGTCAGCGCCACGCGCAGACGGTTGCCCGGGGGCTCGTTCATCTGGCCGTAAACCATGGACACTTTGGATTCACCCAGGTTCTTGCTGTTGACCACGCCCGAGTCCATCATCTCGTGGTAGAAGTCATTGCCTTCACGGGTACGCTCGCCGACACCGGCAAACACCGACAAGCCGCTGTGCGCCTTGGCAATGTTGTTGATCAGCTCCATCATGTTGACGGTCTTGCCGACACCGGCGCCACCGAACAGACCGACCTTGCCGCCCTTGGCAAACGGGCACACCAGGTCAATCACCTTGATACCGGTTTCCAGCAACTCCTGCGACGGGCTGAGCTCGTCGTAGGTCGGAGCCTTGCGGTGAATGGACATCTGCTTGTCGGCATTGACCGGGCCACGCTCGTCAATCGGCGTACCCAGCACGTCCATGATGCGTCCCAAGGTGGCCTTGCCCACCGGGATCATGATCGGATGCCCGGTGTTGGACACCATCAGACCGCGGCGCAAACCGTCGGACGAACCGAGCGCAATGGTACGCACGATACCGTCGCCAAGTTGCTGCTGTACTTCCAGTGTCAATGCGGAGCCCTCAAGTTTGAGGGCGTCATAGATTTTGGGCATCTGGTCACGTGGAAATTCCACGTCCACCACCGCACCAATACACTGAACAATCTTGCCTTGGACCTGAGCCATTTTTTGCTCCAAAAATAAATACGTTTAAACCGCTGCCGCACCGGCAACGATTTCTGAAAGTTCTTTCGTGATCGCAGCCTGGCGTGTCTTGTTGTAGACCAGTTTGAGTTCTGCAATCACGCTCACTGCGTTGTCGGTGGCCGACTTCATGGCAACCATGCGCGACGATTGCTCGGACGCCATGTTCTCTGCCAGCGCCTGGTACACCAGCGCCTCTACATAGCGCACCAACAACTCGTCGATCACTGCCTGCGGGTCGGGTTCATAGATGTAATCCCAGGCGTGTTTGCTGCCTGCTTTGGCTTCGCTGGCGTCGGTCTCGAGTTGCATCGCGCTGGCCGACAGGGGCAACAACTGCTGCACCACGGGCTCTTGCTTCATGGTGTTGATGAACTTGGTGTAACACAGGTAGACCGCGTTCACCTCACCTCTGGCATAGGCGTCAAGCAGGACCTTGACCGGCCCGATCAGCTTGTCCAGGTGCGGCGTGTCGCCAAGATGCGTGGCATGAGATACCACTTTGGCACCAATGCGATTCAGGAAACCCAAGCCCTTGTTACCAATGGCGACGGCCTGCGCCGACATTCCAGCCGTTTGCAATTCCCGCAATTTGTTGGTGACGCCACGCAGCACGTTGGTGTTCATGCCGCCGCACAAGCCCTTGTCGGTAGTCACCACGATCAAGCCCGCCGACTTGGCGTCGCTGGGCTTCATGAAAGCGTGCACGTATTCCGGATTGGCGAGACCCAGGTTGCTTGCGATATTGCGGATCTTTTCGGCATAGGGGCGGGCCGCACGCATGCGATCCTGCGCCTTGCGCATCTTGCTGGCCGCCACCATTTCCATCGCCTTGGTGATCTTCTTGGTGTTCTCCACCGAGCTGATCTTGCCGCGTATTTCCTTACCTGCTGCCATGTTGGCTCCTGTTTAGGTAGGACAACTTAAGCAAACGACTTCTTGAACGCGGTGACTGCGGCTGTCAACTCAGCCTCGGCATCCTTGTCCATCGCCTTGTCAGCTTCCAGTTTGGCGAGCAGGGCAGCGTGCTTGTCTTTAAGGTAAGCATGCAGGCCGTGTTCGAGCGGAAGAACCTTCTTGACATCGACGTCGTCCATGAAGCCTTTGTTCACAGCGAACAGCGTGGCCGCCATCAGCGAAATCGGCAGCGGACTGTACTGCGCCTGCTTGAGCAGTTCCGTGACGCGCGCACCGCGGTCGAGCTGCTTGCGGGTTGCCTCATCCAGATCGGAGGCAAACTGCGCAAAAGCTGCGAGTTCGCGGTACTGGGCCAGATCGGTACGGATACCACCCGACAACGCCTTGATCAGCTTGGTCTGGGCCGCGCCGCCGACGCGCGAGACCGAAATACCGGCGTTGATGGCCGGGCGAACACCCGCGTTGAAAAGCGAGGTTTCCAGGAAGATCTGGCCATCGGTGATGGAAATCACGTTGGTTGGCACGAAGGCCGAAACGTCACCGGCCTGCGTTTCAATGATAGGCAGAGCGGTCAGCGAACCGGTCTTGCCCTTGACGGCGCCTTTGGTGAAGTCTTCGACGTATTTTTCGTTGACGCGGGCAGCGCGCTCAAGCAGGCGGCTATGCAGGTAGAACACGTCGCCGGGGTAGGCTTCGCGGCCTGGTGGACGGCGCAGCAGCAACGACACCTGGCGGTAAGCAACGGCCTGCTTGCTCAGATCGTCATAAACAATCATGGCGTCTTCGCCGCGATCGCGGAAGTATTCGCCCATCGTACAACCGGAGTAGGCGCTGACATATTGCATGGCAGCCGACTCGGACGCCGTGGCCGCAACGACAATGGTGTAGGCCATGGCGCCAGCTTGTTCCAGAGCGCGCACCACGTTCTTGACGCTGGAGGCCTTCTGGCCGATCGCGACATAAACGCAGGTCATGTTCTGACCCTTCTGGTTGATGATGGCGTCGATCGCGACCGCAGTCTTGCCGGTCTGACGATCACCAATGATCAGTTCGCGCTGTCCGCGACCCACTGGCACCATGGAGTCGATCGACTTCAGGCCGGTCTGCATGGGCTGGCTCACCGATTGGCGAGCAATCACGCCCGGTGCCACCTTTTCAATCACGTCGGTCATCTTGGCGTTGATCGGGCCCTTGCCGTCAATCGGCTGACCCAGCGCGTTGACAACGCGGCCCTTGAGTTCGGGACCCACCGGCACTTCCAGAATCCGGCCCGTGCACTTGACGGTATCGCCTTCGGAAATATGTTCGTAGGCACCCAAAATCACAGAGCCGACCGAGTCGCGCTCCAGATTGAGCGCCAGGCCGTAGCTGGGCTGACCTTCGGCGTCGGCCGGGAATTCGAGCATTTCGCCCTGCATCACGTCCGACAGGCCGTGAATGCGGCAAATACCATCGGTCACTGACACGACCGTGCCCTGATTGCGGATGTTGGCGCTGTCAGACAGGCCTTCAATACGACTCTTGATCAGTTCAGAAATTTCTGCGGGATTGAGTTGCATGACTCTTTCCTTCTTTCGTTAAGTGGGCCTGCGCCAACCTGGGGCTTGCGCCTCAAGCGGTTAAGGCCATTTTCATTTGTTCCAGCGAGGCTTTGACAGAAGAGTCAAGAACCTCATCACCCACCACCACCCGAATACCACCGATCAGTTCGGGCTCCAGTTGCACGCTGACGTTGAGTTTGCGCTCAAAGCGCTTTTCCAGCGTTGCCGTCAATTCCACCAGTGCCGCGCTGTCGATATCGAAAGCGCTGTAAACGATGGCATCGGAAGAACCGCTTTGCGCATTCTTCAGGACCCGGAACTGCTCGGCAATTTCAGGCAAGGCACTCAGACGTCCGTTCTCGATCACGGTGCGCAGAAAGTTCTTCGCCATCTCCGGCAACGCCGCCTTGGCAACGCCCGTAATGACATCGAACACCTGCGAATGGGTGACATTGGGGTTGTCAGCGAATTGCTGCAATTGCGCATTCTTCGCAATTTCCTGCAAGGCCTCAACCCAAACCGCAGCGCCGTTCAAATCGGCGGAACTCGCCTTGAACAATGCTTCAGCGTAGGGTCGGGCAATGGTGGCAAGTTCGGCCATGGTTGTCCTCTTAGAGCTCGGCCTTCAAGCGACCAAGCAGATCAGCATGGACGCCGGCGTTGACTTCTTTGCGAAGAATCTGCTCGGCACCCTTGACAGCCAGTACCGCAACCTGCTCGCGCAGGCTTTCGCGTGCGCGCAGCGCCTGTTGCTGGGCTTCAACTTTGGCTGCGGCAACAATCTTGTTGCCCTCCTCGGTTGCCTTGGCTTTGGCTTCTTCCACGATGGCTTGACCGCGTCGCTCGGCGTCTGCCAGACGGGCTGTGGTCTCGGCGCGCGACTTGGCCAATTCGGCTTCGACGCGCTTGTTGGCGGTCGACAGCTCGGCTTTGGCTTTGTCGGCGGCTGACAGGCCGTCGGCAATTTTGCTGGCACGTTCATCCAGTGCAGCCGCGATGGGCGGCCACACGAACTTCATCGTGAACAGCACCAGCAATGCGAAGACGATAGCCTGAGCTACCAGAGTTCCATTAATGTTCACTGTGTTTCTCCCTCAACAAGGTGTTGCAGGCAGTGCTTACTTGACCAGACGGGCGATTTGAGCGAGGAACGGGTTGGCCGTAGCAAACCACAGCGCAATACCGGTACCGATAATGAACGCAGCGTCAATCAAGCCGGCCAGCACGAACATCTTGGTCTGCAGTTCACCCATGAGTTCGGGTTGACGCGCAGCTGCTTCGAGGTACTTGCTGCCCATGATGCCGATACCGATACAGGCACCGAGCGCGCCCAAACCAATGATCAGACCAGCAGCCAGAGCAGCAAAACTAATAACTTCCATGATTGACTCCTAAATTAACGAAAAACAAACCAAAACGAAACCAAAATTAATGCGCGTCATGCGCCTGCCCGATGTAAACCAAGGTCAACATCATGAACACGAAAGCCTGCAGCAGAATGATGATGATGTGGAACACCGCCCACGCCCACCCCGCTATCACGTGCAGTGCCAAAAGCATCAGATCACCAGGCGCTGCCGAGAAGGCCCAGGAACCGCCCAGCAGGGCGATCAGCATGAAGACCAGTTCGCCCGCGTACATATTGCCAAACAGCCGCATGCCGTGCGACACGGTCTTGGCGGTAAACGAGATCAGTTGCTCGGCGATGTTGACCACCGCCAGAATGACGAAGAAAACCGGGTTCTTGCTGGTACCAAAGGGTGCCGACACCAACTCATGGGCCCAGCCACCGATGCCCTTGATCTTGATGTTGTAGAAGAGACAAATGAACAGGACCGAGACCGACAGGCCCATGGTGATGGACAGGTCGGCGGTCGGCACCACGCGCAGGTAGGCGTGAGCCGTATCGTGTCCGGCCGCACCGTAGATCCAGCCCCAGACCGTGGGCAACAGGTCCAGTGGCAACAAGTCCATGGCGTTGAGCAGGAAGATCCAGACAAACACGGTGAGCGCCAGCGGAGCCACCATTTTGCGACTGGCGGCGTTGTGGACGATGGACTTGGCCTGCCCGTCGACCATCTCGATCAGAATTTCAACCGCCGCCTGAAACCTTCCCGGCGCGCCGGAAGTTGCATGGCGAGCCGCCTTCCAGAGAAAGAAGCAACCCACAACGCCGAGCAGAATGGAAAAAAACAGGGAATCAATGTTGAAAACGGAAAAATCAACAATATCCACCTGCTTCTTGTTCTGCCAATGCGTCAGGTGGTGAACAATATAGTCACTGGCGGAGGGCGCGTGTGCTTCTGCGGACATTGTTATCTCTTTAATCTTTATTGACTTTCGGACGCATCAAAAGCGCCACCCAATACACCTTCAAGGTCACGATCAGGCCAATCAGCATCGCCAACCAGTCCAAACCTGTGACCAACTGCGGGGCCGCGAACAGCATGCCAACACTGACAGCAATCTTGATCGCTTCCCAGACAAAAAAACCAAAACCGGCGGTTGCCGCGTTGATGGACGAAAACTGACTCATCAGACCACGCGCAAACAACACTGCGGGAACAATCACCGCCAAACCACCATACCCGGCGGACCAGGCCGCCTCTCTTCTTCCAGTGAATCCCCAGGCAGCCAAAGCCACCAGCAGCGCCACCAGCGCCTGCAAACCGACAATCCGCCAGGGCGAAACCGAAGGTTGCCGCTCCCGCAGCGCCTGCGCTTCCTCGGCACTGAGCCGCTTGTACGCCAGCTCTTCAGACTCATCCGAGTCGAATCCGGAAACCGGCGTGATTATCGACATCTCAAATTACGCGCAGGTTACACGCGGCAACTGCCGCAAAGCCTCGCATTATACGGAGAACGCTGTCACTTATTGGCAAATTCTGTTGATGCAGATCAACCGGAGTGGGACGGGCCTGAGGCTCGGGCGTCCCGGCATAATTCGAGCATGCATACCCTACCCCCCCTGCCTTGCTACCTGAACGGTGAATTCAGCACCCTGCCTGAGGCCAAGATCAGCGTCATGGACCGTGGCTTCATCTTCGGCGATGGCGTCTACGAAGTGGTGCCGGTCTATGGTGGCGAACCCTTCCGCCTGCAGCAGCACATGGCCCGACTTGGTCGCAGTCTGGCCGAACTGCGCATCCCCAATCCCCTGACGCCCGCCCAGTGGTCTGACACCATCGGCAAGTTGATTCTTGCCTATGCCACGTCCA
>JBAXOZ010000053.1:0-15580 GCA_037132975.1 Comamonadaceae bacterium | reverse complement strand
GGCGTAGGCGGCGTTTTCGTAATCCGTCAGGAAGGTCTGATGGCGCTGCATCAGTTCCGTCAGCGACTCGTTCGTGCGTGGCACAAACTTGACGACGTTCGCAGGCGTTGCCACTTTCTGCACCGCCGCCAGGTCGGTGGCGGCGCGTCGGCCCCAAAGAAACGCAGTTTTGTTGAACTCGACCTGCACCGCGTTGAGTTCGATCGCCTTGTTCAGTGCTTCCAGTGAAACCGGGACCCAACCACGCTGCCAGGCGGCGCCCAGCATGAACATATTGGAAGCGACGCTGTCGCCCATCAGGGCGCGCGCGATTTCAAGGCCGTTGGCGGCAAAGAACTGCTCACCGCAGACACTTCTGATGTTCTTCAGCATGGCATCGGCATCCACGCTCCAGTCGGCGTTGCGGGCAAATTCGGAGGTCGGGGTCACGTCGGTGCAAACGACGGCGCGGGTGCGCCCGGCGCGCATGCGCGACAGCGCCTCGTCTCCCGCCGTCACGATCAGGTCGCAGCCGATCACGGTATCGGCCTCGCCCGGCGCAATGCGGGTCGCATGCAACAGAGCGGCGTTCGGTGCCATGTGTACGTGCGAGAGCACCGCACCGTATTTTTGCGACAGGCCGGTCACGTCCAGAATCGAGCAGGCCAGGCCATCGATGTGCGCCGCCATGCCGAGCAACTGGCCGATGGTGACCACACCCGTGCCGCCAATGCCAGCCACCAGCACACTGAAGCTGCGCGTGGGCCGCTCAAAGACCGGCAGCGCCGGCTCGGGCAGCGCAGCACTGGCCTGGCTACTGACTTTGGCCGGTTTGCGCAGCGCGCCACCGTGCACGCTGACAAAGCTGGGGCAAAAGCCTTCGACGCAGGTGAAGTCCTTGTTGCAACTGTTCTGGTTGATCTGGCGTTTACGCCCCAGTGGGGTCTCCAGCGGCTCGATCGACAGGCAGTTGGAGGTCGTGCCGCAGTCGCCACAACCTTCACAGACTGCCGCGTTGATGAAGCTGCGCTTGGCCGGGTCGGCCCACTTGCCGCGCTTGCGCAGCCTGCGGCGCTCGGTGGCGCAGGGTTGCTCGTAGACCAGCACCGTCACGCCTTTTTGTTCGCGCAGCCGGCGTTGCACCATTTCCATGTCGTCGCGGTGATGCACCTTGACCTCTGGGGGCAGGCCGGCCTGTGCGTATTTCTCGGGCTCGTCACTGACCAGCACCACTTCGCTGACGCCTTCGGCCAGCAGTTCGCGAATGGTTTGCGGCACCGTCAGATCGCCGTCCACCGGCTGGCCACCGGTCATCGAGACAAAGCCGTTGACCAGCAGCTTGTAGGTCATGGGCACCTTGGCCGCGACCGCCTGGCGGATGGCCAGAAAGCCGGAGTGGAAGAAGGTGCCATCGCCCATGTTGGCAAACACATGCGGCTCATCGGTAAAGGGTTGCTGGCCCAGCCACATCGCGCCTTCACCGCCCATGTGAGACACCGTGCCGGTGGTGCGCGGGTTGTTCAGCATGGCGATCGTGTGGCAGCCAATGCCGGCCAGCGCCCTCGAGCCTTCAATGACTTTGGTGGAGCGGTTGTGCGGACAGCCGGAGCAGAAACTGGCGTTGCGTTGCGCCGAGCCGGGCGCCTTCGGAGCCGGCAGACTGATGGGCTGCAGGCCGCAATCGGGTTGCAGCATCAGCATGACATCGAGCAGCACCTTGGCGACGATCAGCGGCGAGATTTCGGCGTTGTTCGGGAACACGCGCGCCGTGCGCTCCAGGCCGTAGGTTGGCGCGCCGAGCGCCTTGCCAATCACCTTGGGTTTGCTGGCCGGATTCTGGTCGTACAGGATGGACTTGATCTGTTCTTCGAGCAGTGGACGTTTTTCTTCGACCACCAGAATCGCGTCCACTCCCTGCGCCAGCGTGCGCACAAACTCCGGGTCGAGTGGCCAGGTCATGCCGACCTTGGCAATGCGGATGCCCATCTCAGCGAGTTGCGCTGCCGACCAACCCAGCTCCACCACCGCCTGGCGCACATCCTGATAGGCCTTGCCGGCCGACACAATGGCCAGGCGCGGCTTGGTGGTCTCACTGCTGATGACGTTCAGATGATTGGCGCGGGCATAGGCCACTGCCGCGTAGAGCTTGTGGTTGTAGAGACGCTCTTCAGCCAGCAGAGCTGTATCGAAGGGCCGGATGGAGAGGCTGGGCGCGCCCATCGGAGTACCCACCGGCAAGGAGGGCACTTCGGGCAAGACAATTTTTGGCGAGTCCGGCCCGACGTAAATGGTGCCGCCGCCTTCGACGACGTCCGTCACCACCTTCATGCCGACCCAGCAGCCGGAAAAGCGCGACATGGCAATGCCGTGCAAGCCGAAGTCCAGCAGTTCCTGGGTGTTGGAGGGGTAGAGCACCGGCAAGCCCGCGGCGATAAAAATCTGGTCAGAAAAATTGGTGATGGTGGAGGACTTGGCACCGTGGTCGTCCCCCGCCAGCGCCAGCACACCCCCGAGGGCGCTGGTGCCCGCGCTGTTGGCATGGCGCAGCACATCGCCGCTGCGGTCCACGCCCGGGCCCTTGCCGTACCAGATACCAAAGACGCCATCGACCCGGGCGCCCGGAAAGCTGCCTACGTGTTGCGAACCCCAGATGGCGGTGGCTGCCAGGTCTTCGTTGACGGCCGCTCGAAAGACAATATTGTTTTGCTTGAGCACCGCTTCGGCCTGCCACAGGTCCATGTCGTAGCGTCCCAGCGGCGAGCCTCGGTAGCCCGAGACATAGCCGCCGGTTTTCTTGCCCTCGGCCTCATCACGCAAACGCTGCTGGATGGGCAGACGCACCAGCGCCTGGGTACCAGCCAGAAAGACCCAGCCTTCCTTGACCTGGTATTTGTCCGCGAGGGTGATGTCGGGCTGAGCCAACCTGTCAGGCGCGTTCATAAGCTACTCTCGATGCTGCACAAGAGAGGCATTATCAGACAGCTGACGATAATCACGCAGACCCCCGATTTGTCGTAGTACATTTCAGCCTATGGCCATCGTCGATCTCTCGCTTTCCGAACCCTCCAGCACCATCCTGCCGGGACTGGGCCGCGCGCTGGTGCTGGCCGGCAAGATTGGGCAGCAGAAGGCCGAAGACATCTACCGCAAAGCGCAGGGCGCGCGAACCAGCTTCATCGCCGAGCTCACCGGCTCTGGTGTGGTGTCGGCAGTGGATCTGGCGCACACTTTGTCAGTCGCCTTCTCGACACCCCTGATCGATCTGCAAGCGATTGATGCGAGACGCCTGCCCAAGGGACTGCTGGACCCCAAAATTTGCCTCGATTACCGGGTCGTCGTCCTGGGTAAACGGCACAACCGCTTGATCATCGCCACGGCCGACCCTTCTGACAGCGAGGCGATCGAACAAATCAAGTTTGCCACCCAGTTGCGTGTGGACTGGGTGCTGGCTGAATACGACAAGCTGCTGGCTCTGGTATCAAGCAACGCCGCTTCCGCAGCGGAGACCCTCGACAGCATCATCGGTGACGAGTTTGAGTTTGATGAATCCGGCTCCGCCGAGTTGACCGAAATTGACGACAGCTCTGCTGCTGAAATCGAGGACGCCCCGGTCGTCAGGTTCTTGCAAAAAATGCTGCTCGATGCTTACAACCTGCACGCATCCGATTTGCATTTCGAACCTTATGAGCACCATTACCGGGTGCGTTTTCGCATTGACGGCGAGTTGCACGAGATCGCTTCACCTCCGGTTGCCATCAAGGACAAACTGGCATCGCGCATCAAGGTCATCTCCAGGATGGACATCTCGGAAAAGCGGATACCGCAGGATGGCAAGATGAAGCTCAAGGTCGGACCCGACCGCGTCATCGATTTTCGGGTCAGCACCCTGCCGACGATGTTTGGCGAAAAGATCGTGATCCGCATTCTTGACCCCAGCATCGCCAAGCTGGGCATCGATGCCCTCGGTTACGAGCCAGAGGAAAAGGATCGCCTGATGCAGGCCATCAATCGGCCGTACGGCATGATCCTGGTGACCGGTCCGACCGGGTCGGGCAAAACCGTTTCCCTGTATACCTGCCTGAACCTGTTGAACAAGCCGGGCCTGAACATCGCGACTGCCGAAGACCCGTGCGAAATCAATCTGCCCGGCATCAACCAGGTCAATATCAATGACAAGGCTGGTTTGACTTTTTCCGCCGCCCTGAAGTCATTTCTGCGGCAGGATCCGGACATCATCATGGTCGGTGAAATTCGCGATCTGGAAACTGCCGATATTTCGATCAAGGCGGCGCAGACCGGACACCTGCTGCTCTCCACACTGCACACCAATGACGCGCCGGCAACACTGGCACGCCTGCGCAATATGGGTATCGCCCCCTTCAACATTGCCTCCAGTGTGATCCTGATCACGGCACAACGTCTGGCGCGACGCCTCTGCCCAAAATGCAAGACGCCCATTGATATTCCGCGCAAGACCCTGCTCGATGCCGGCTACCAGGACAACGAGCTCAACGATCCCTGGGTGTCCTACCGACCGGTCGGCTGCGACAATTGCACCAAGGGCTACAAGGGTCGCGTCGGCATCTACCAGGTGATGCCGATCAGCGAGGCAATGCAGCGCATCATCCTGCGCGACGGCAATGCCCTGGAGGTCAGCCAGCAGGCAGCCACCGAAGGGGTGCGCACGCTGCGGCAAGCTGGCTTGCACAAAGTTAAACTGGGTCTGACTTCGCTGGAAGAAGTGCTCGCTGTGACGAACGAATAAACCGGCAATCCAGAGGACGAGATGGTAACTTCAAGGATCAAGGGTATCAAGGACTACGTCTTTGAATGGGAAGGCCGGGACCGCAACGGCAAATCGGTGCATGGCGAAACCCGGGCGGGTGGTGTGCACCAGGTGCAGGCTGCGCTGCGCCGCCAGGGTGTGACGCCAACCAAGATCAAGAAGCGCAAGATGCGCTCGGGCAAGGCCATCAAACCGAAAGATCTGGCCATCTTCACACGCCAGCTCGCCACCATGATGAAAGCCGGCGTACCGCTGCTGCAGGCCTTCGACATCGTTGGCCGTGGCAACCCGAACGCGAGTGTCACGAAACTGCTCAACGACATCCGCACTGACGTCGAAACCGGCACCTCGCTGAGCATTGCCTTTCGCAAGTATCCCTTGTACTTTGACAATCTGTACTGCAATTTGATCGAGGCTGGCGAGACCGCCGGCATTTTGGACCAGTTGCTGGAGCGCCTGGCGGTCTACATGGAAAAGACCGAAGCCATGAAATCAAAGATCAAGTCGGCCCTGATGTACCCGATTTCGGTCTTGATCGTCGCTTTTGTGGTGACCGCCGTCATCATGATTTTTGTGGTGCCGGCGTTCAAGGAAGTGTTCTCCAATTTCGGCGCTGACCTGCCCACACCGACGCTGATGGTGATTGCCATCAGTGAAATTTTTGTTAAATACTGGTGGCTGATTTTTGGCGCGATCGGCGGCGGTTTTTACTTCTTCATGCAAGCCTGGCGGCGCAATGAGCAGTTGCAGAATTTGATGGACCGCATCATGCTCAAGATGCCGATCTTTGGTGTGCTGGTAGACAAGTCCTGTGTGGCGCGCTGGACGCGCACCCTGTCAACCATGTTCGCCGCCGGCGTGCCGCTGGTGGAGGCACTGGACTCGGTCGGTGGTGCGGCCGGCAATTCGGTCTATCTGAACGCTACCAAGAAGATTCAACAGGAAGTCTCCACCGGCACCGCCCTGACCGTTGCGATGGGCAATGTAGGTCTTTTCCCCTCGATGGTGCTGCAGATGTGCGCGATTGGCGAGGAGTCCGGCTCGATCGATCATATGCTGGGCAAGGCGGCGGATTTTTATGAAGCCGAAGTCGACGACATGGTGGCCGGCATTTCCAGCCTGATGGAGCCCATCATCATTGTCATTCTGGGCACCATCATTGGCGGCATTGTGGTCGCCATGTACCTGCCCATTTTCAAACTGGGTCAGGTGGTCTGATGCTGATATCAAGCGGGATGGACGTCGCCCTGTTCGGCATCCTGGGGCTGCTGATTGGCAGTTTTCTCAATGTCGTGATCCATCGCCTGCCTATCATGATGGAGGCCCAGTGGAAGGCCGAGTGCGCCGAGCAAAATGACTTGCCGCTGCCAGCACCAGAGCCTTTGAACCTGATGCAACCCGGTTCGCGTTGTCCCCATTGCGGCCATGCCATAAGCTGGCATGAGAATATTCCTGTCCTGAGTTATCTCTTCCTGGGCGGCAAGTGTTCAGCCTGCACGGCCGCCATCAGCCTGCGCTATCCCCTGGTGGAGCTGAGTACCGCCGTGCTGTTTTCGTGGTGTGCCTGGAAATGGGGCGCCACGCCGACCGCGCTGCTTTGGAGCGCGTTTTCAGCGACCCTGCTGGCGCTGGCCTTGATCGACTGGGATACGACGCTGCTACCCGATGTCATGACGCTGCCGCTGCTCTGGGCCGGCCTGCTTGTCGCCGCGCTGCAGTGGAGCAGCGTCTCCCTGGCGTCAGCTTTTTGGGGCGCCGTGGTGGGCTATCTTTCCTTGTGGCTGATCTATTGGGCCTTCAAGCTCATCACCGGCAAGGAGGGCATGGGTTTTGGTGATTTCAAGCTCTACGGCGCACTCGGAGCCTGGTTTGGCTGGCAGGCGCTGGTGCCCATCATCCTGATGTCCTCGGTCATCGGCGCAGTCATCGGCATTGCCATGAAATTTTCGAGCGGTCTGCGCGAGGGTGGCTACCTGCCCTTTGGCCCCTTTCTGGCTGGCGCGGGTCTGGCGGTCATGGTTTTTGGTCCGGACACACTGCTTCATCTGATCGGACTCTGAATCGTGCCACTTCCTGTGCGGCTCGGATTGACCGGAGGCATTGGCAGCGGCAAGAGTACGGTTGCCCATTTGCTGGTCGGGCTCGGTGCTGGTCTGGTTGACGCAGACGCTATTTCGCGCCAGCTGACCGCCGCGGGGGGCTTGGCGATGCCGGCCATTGCTGCCGCTTTTGGCTCGGACTTCGTTGACACCCGCGGTGCCCTGGAGCGCGACCGCATGCGCCAGCTGGTGCACAGCGAACCCAGCGCCCGGCAAAGACTGGAGGCCATCATTCATCCGCTGGTAGGGCAGGAAACCCGGCGTCAGGCAACGCTTCTTGCACAGCAGGCTTGCCCCTGCATCGTCTTCGACATTCCCCTGCTGGTCGAATCTACTCACTGGCAACGCGACCTCGATCTGGTGTTGGTGATTGATTGCACGGCCGAAGAACAGATCAGCCGTGTCATGGCGCGCAACCAACTGTCGCGAGCGGAAGTTGAAAAAATCATTGCCTCTCAGGCCAGCCGCAGTCTGCGCTTGACGGCGGCAGACTGCGTTATCTTCAACGCAGGTCTGTCCCTTGAGCAACTGGCAGCCGAGTTACAGCAAATTTCGGCCCGCTTCGGGCTATCATCCGGGTAGCACCGAAGCCTGACCAGCATAGAAATCAGCGTGATCCTTTACGAATACCCCTTTAACGAGCGCATCCGCACCTATTTGCGACTGGAACAGCTGTTTCTTCGCCTGAGCGAATTTGTCGTTCGCGAATCTGCGCTGGACCATCACTTTGCGCTGGCCACGATCTTCGAAGTGATGGACGTGGGAGCGCGCGCCGACCTCAAGTCCGACGTACTCAAGGACCTGGACAAGCAAAAGCATTTGCTCGATGCTTATCGAAACAACCCAGCCATTGCAGCGGAAGTACTGGACATGGTGTTCAACCAGGTTGATCGCTGTTTTACAGCCTTGAATAGCGTGCCCGGAAAAGCCGGTCAATCACTGACAGAAAACGACTGGCTGATGAGCATCCGCAGTCGCGTTGGCATCCCCGGAGGCACCTGCGCCTTTGACCTGCCAGCCTATTACGCCTGGCAGCAGCACGACGCCGCCCAGCGCCGGGCCGACCTGGAGCGCTGGGCCGGCACACTGACGCCGCTGGCCGAAGCGATTTATCTGCTGCTCAAACTGCTGCGCGGCTCCAGCACGGCACAAAAAGTGATGGCCGTCGGTGGCCAGTTCCAGCAAAATCTGCCCCAAGGCAAGACTTTTCAGCTCTTGCGCATGACACTGGACCCGACGCTCGGTTTGATTCCCGAAATCAGCGGCAACCGCCTGATGGTCTCGATTCGCTTGATGCGCCATGGCGCTGATGACAAGCTGCACGCCAGCCAGGAAGACACTGCCTTTGAACTGACCTTGTGCTCATGACAACAGCCCCCAAAACGGTCTCTTGTCCAAGCTGCGGCGGCGACAGCGTCTACGCGACTTCCAACCCGTTTCGACCTTTTTGCAGTGCACGTTGCAAGAACGTCGATCTGGGCGCCTGGGCCAGCGAGAGTTTTCGCTTAGCCGTCAACAGCAACGCTGAAGATCAGCCACTTGAGGAAGCGCCGCCCTCCTCGGCCAGCCACTGAAGTACCGGCAGCGTGCCCGGCAACACGGGAGTCCGTTGTACCGGTAGCCGCTCCCAGGAACAGGCCTGCCCCTCTCGCATCTGCAGGTCGCCGCCCCACTGGTAAACCTTGAGAAAATTCAGACGCACCAGTGCATGCGGATAGTCCACGGTGGCGCAGTGCCAGGGTGTGGCAGGGCCGATAAGGATCCCGAGTTCCTCCTGCAACTCGCGCCGCAGGGCCTGCTCCACGGTCTCCCCGGGTTCGCACTTGCCGCCAGGAAACTCCCAGTAGCCCTGGTAGACCTTACCCGGTGGACGCGTGGTCAGCAGAAAAGCACCATCCGGGCGGAACAGCACACCAACCGCCACATCGATGGCTGCTCGATCAGCGCCGCCACTGCGCGGCAATTCGGCGTTTGCCACCAGAACCGGCGAGGTCATGGGCTTGGCGAATGCTGGCCAGCGTAATCGCGTGCGAACTGGTAAGCCACCCGACCGCTGCGCGAACCCCGCTCCAGCGTCCAGATCAGGGCGTCCGCTCGCGCCGCTTCAATCGCCGGCGCTGGCACGCCAAAGGACGACAGCCACTGTGCCACGATCGTCAGGTATTCATCCTGCGTGAAGGGATAGAAGCTGACCCACAGACCAAAACGTTCGGACAGGGAAATTTTCTCTTCCACCACCTCGCCTGGATGGACTTCACCCTCTGCGGTGTGGCTGTAGCTGAGGTTCTCCTGCATGTACTCGGGCAGCAGATGGCGCCGGTTGCTGGTGGCGTAGATCAGCACGTTCGCGGTCGTCGCTGCTACCGAACCGTCAAGGATCGATTTGAGCGCCTTGTAGCCCGGTTCACCGTCCTCAAAACTCAGGTCATCGCAATAGACGATGAATTTTTCGCTGCGCTCGGACACCACATCCACAATATCGGGCAAGTCGGTCAGATCGGTCTTGTCGACCTCGATCAGGCGCAAACCGCGCGCTGCGTATTCGTTCAGGCAGGCTTTGATCAGCGAGGATTTGCCGGTACCCCGGGCGCCGGTCAACAGCACATTGTTGGCCGGCTGGCCGCTGACAAAATGCTCCGTGTTGCGACGGATCTTCTCTTTCTGCGGCTCGATTTCTTTCAGGTCCGACAAGCGCATGACGCCAACGTGGCGCACCGGCTCCAGCACACCATGACCGGAACTGCGTTTGCGGTAGCGATAGGCCACGGAGGCGTTCCAGTCCGGCGCCGTCAAGGCCTGCGGCAAGACCGCCTCAATGCGGTCAATGAGATGCTCGGCGCGCGCCAGCAAGTGCTCGAACTGCGTGTTCATGAGCGGTAATCGGCGTTGATGCTGACGTAATCATGACTGAGATCGCAGGTCCAGACTGTCTGCATCGCGGGGCCGCGTCCGAGCAGCACACGCACCGTGATCTCGCTCTGGCGCATGACGCGCTGACCGTCCTCTTCCAGGTAGGAAGGGTGGCGACCACCACTGGAGGCCACCTGCACATCGTCGAGGTAGAGGTCGATACATCTTTGGTCGAGATCTTCAACGCCGGCATAACCCACTGCCGCCAGAATACGGCCCAGGTTCGGGTCACTGGCAAAAAAAGCTGTCTTGACCAGGGGCGAGTGGGCGATCGCATAGGCCACTTGGCGACATTCCGCTTCCGTCTTGCCACCCTCGACCTGGATCCGGATGAACTTGGTGGCGCCCTCGCCGTCACGCACGATGGCTTGTGCCAGTTGCTGCGCGACTTCCAGCAAAGCTGCCTTGAGTGCCTGACCGTTCGCGCTGTCCAGATCGTCGATCACTGCATGGCGCGCCTGGTTGCTGGCAATCAGCATGAAGGAGTCGTTGGTGGAAGTGTCACCATCGACCGTCACGCGGTTGAAGGAAGCGTCTGCCAGTTCCCTGGCCAGTTGTTGCATCAACGCCGGGCTGACACAGGCGTCGGTGGCCAGAAAACCCAGCATGGTGGCCATATTGGGCCGTATCATGCCGGCGCCTTTGCTGATACCGGTGATGCTCACCAGCGCGCCATCCATCAACAGCTGCTTGCCAAAGGCTTTGGCCACGGTGTCGGTCGTCATGATCGCCTCGGCAGCACGCAGCCAGTTGTCTGCGCGCGCGTCGGCCAGCGCCGCATCGAGTCCGGCCTCAATGCGATCGAGCGGCAACGGCTCCATGATGACGCCGGTCGAGAAGGGCAAAATTTCGAGCGGCGAAAGCTTCAATTTCTCAGCCAGCACCTCGCAACTGCGAAGTGCACGGCGGCGTCCGTCTTCGCCGGTGCCGGCATTGGCATTGCCGGTATTGATCAACATGGCACGCACGGCCGCCCCATGGGCGAGGTGCTCGCGGCAGATCTGCACCGGCGCGGCGCAAAACCGGTTTTGCGTGAAGACCCCAGCCACCGACGCCCCGGGCTCAAGCAGCACTATGGTCAGGTCCTTGCGCCCCGCCTTGCGCACACCCGCTTCAGTGACACCCAGGCGCACACCGGCAATGGGGTAGAGCTGCGATGGATCCGGAGGAGATAAGTTGACAGCCATGGCTCAGTCCCGATCTGTCACGCCAGCTTGCCGTGACACTGTTTGTATTTCTTGCCACTGCCGCAAGGGCAAGGCTCGTTGCGCCCGACGCGCGGCACCTCGGCCTTGACAGTCTGTTCATCGACCACGGTCTGCACTTCACCGGTCTCGGTCGGCGCGCTGTAGGTCACGTTGGCGATGCTCTCGCCACGCGCCTCCATATCTTCGGCAGCCTGTTCCAACTGCTCGCCGGATTGAATCTGCACCGTCATCAGGACCTTGGTGACGTCATTCTTGACCGCATCGAGCAGTTGCCCGAACAGCTCAAAGGCCTCACGCTTGTATTCCTGCTTGGGTTGCTTCTGCGCGTAACCGCGCAGATGAATGCCCTGGCGCAGGTAGTCGAGTGAACTCAGGTGCTCGCGCCAATGGGTGTCTATGCTTTGCAGCAGCACCATGCGCTCAAACTGGGTGAAATTCTCGCCACCGACCAGTTCCACTTTTTCGTCAAACACCTTGCCGGCCTCAGCGCGCACGCGCGCCAGCAGGTTTTCGTCAGTAATGGCGCTGGCATCGTTGACCATGCTTTGCAACTGCACGGTCAGCTTCCACTCATCGAGCAGGATTTTTTCGAGCGCAGCCAGGTCCCACTGCTCTTCGACCGACTCGACTGGCACGTATTGCCGCACCAGATCATTGAAGCAGCCTTCGCGCAGTGAACCGATCTGCGCCGACAGATCCTTGGCATCCAGAATTTCATTGCGCTGCTGGTAAATCACCTTGCGCTGGTCATTCGAGACGTCGTCGTACTCCAGCAACTGCTTGCGCATGTCAAAGTTGCGCGCCTCCACCTTGCGCTGGGCGCTCTCGATCGAGCGGGTCACGATGCCGGCCTCAATCGCTTCGCCGTCGGGCATTTTCAGGCGGTCCATGATGGCCTTGACCCGGTCACCCGCAAAAATGCGCATCAAGGAGTCATCCAGACTCAGATAAAAGCGCGACGAACCGGGGTCCCCTTGCCGCCCTGAGCGCCCACGCAACTGGTTGTCGATACGGCGCGATTCATGACGCTCGGTGGCAATGATGCGCAAGCCGCCCAAGGCCTTGACCTGCTCGTGGTCTTTGTCCCACTGCGCGCGGATGGCGTCAATTCTCTGCTGCTTTTGCGTCGCGTCCAGCGCTTGGTCGGACTCGATCGCTTCAATCGCCGGGTTGATATTGCCGCCGAGCACGATGTCGGTGCCACGACCGGCCATGTTGGTGGCGATGGTGATCATCTTGGCCCGGCCTGCCTGCGCCACAATTTCGGCCTCACGTGCGTGCTGCTTGGCGTTGAGAACCTGATGCGGCAGCTTTTCCTTTTCCAGCAAGTCCGCCAGAACCTCCGAGTTTTCGATCGAGGTGGTACCGACCAGAACCGGCTGCCCGCGCTCATGGCACTCGCGGATGTCCTTGATAGCGGCTTCGTATTTTTCACGCGTGGTCTTGTAAACGCGGTCGAGCTGGTCTTCGCGCCGGCTCGGCCGGTTGTACGGCATGACCACCGTCTCCAGACCATAGATTTCCTGGAACTCATAGGCTTCGGTATCGGCCGTGCCGGTCATGCCGGCCAGCTTGCCGTAAAGACGGAAATAGTTCTGGAAGGTGATAGACGCCATGGTCTGGTTTTCAGCCTGAATGGCGACAGCTTCCTTGGCTTCCACCGCCTGATGCAGGCCATCGCTCCAGCGCCGACCCGACATCAAGCGGCCGGTGAACTCGTCCACAATCACAATCTCGCCGTTCTGCACCACGTAATGCTGATCGCGATGGTAGAGGTGGTTGGCACGCAGCGCCGCGTACAGGTGATGCATCAGCGTGATGTTGGCCGGGTCGTACAGGGTGGCGCCCTGCGGGATCAGCCCCAGGCCAGCCAGAATCCGTTCGGCACTCTCGTGACCCTGCTCGGTCAGAAAAACCTGATGGCTTTTTTCATCCAGCGTGAAGTCACCCGGCTTGGTGATGCCTTCACCGGTACGCGGATCTTCTTCGCCTTCCTGTTTGGTCAGCGAGGGCACCACCTTGTTCATGGCGATGTAGAGCTCGGTGTGGTCTTCAGCCTGACCGCTGATGATCAAGGGCGTGCGTGCCTCGTCGATCAGGATGGAATCCACCTCGTCAACGATCGCATAGTTCAAACCACGCTGGACCCGGTCTGCAGACTCGTAGACCATGTTGTCGCGCAGGTAGTCAAAGCCGTACTCGTTGTTGGTTCCGTAGGTAATGTCCGAGCGGTAAGCGGCCTGCTTTTCCTCGCGTGCCATGTTCGGCAGATTGATGCCAACGCTCAGACCCAGAAAGTTGTAGAGCTTGCCCATCCACTGGGCATCGCGATTGGCCAGATAGTCATTGACGGTGACGACGTGAACGCCCTTGCCGGTCAGGGCGTTGAGATAGACCGGCATGGTGGCGGTCAGGGTCTTGCCTTCGCCAGTTCCCATTTCTGAAATTTTTCCGTAGTGCAGCGACATGCCGCCGAGCAACTGGACGTCAAAATGGCGCATCTTCATGACCCGCTTGGAGCCCTCACGCACCACTGCAAAAGCCTCTGGCAGCAAAGCGTCCAGCGTCTCGCCCTTGACCAGCCGGTCCTTGAACTCCTGTGTCTTGCCGCGCAGGGCTTCATCCGACAGCTGCTCCAGAGCGGTTTCCATCGCATTGATGCGAACCACACTGCTGCGGTACTGTTTGAGCAGACGGTCGTTGCGGCTGCCGAAAATTTTGGTAAGGATGTTTGTGGCCATGAATTCAGGGAAATGGGGGCACTGTCACGAAACGCAACCGTGCTGTTGCAAGACGCTTCGCTGGGAAACCCAAACGTCCGATTTTACCTGTGCCGCAGGACCGGGCCACCAGCCATTGTCATGGATGCCGGATCGAGTCCGGCATGACAAGGTGCGGCTATCGAGGGCCGGGTTGGTAGCGGCCATGCCACGGCTCAGCCACCTTGGCCAGGCTTTGCGGCTTGAGCTTGGCGCCGGCAGCCAGAAATTTCTGCGGATCCTGCAAAACGCCCTGCACCAGCACCTCAAAATGCAAATGGGTTCCGGTCGATCGACCCGTGCTGCCCACCTCGGCAATCTTCTGCCCCTGCTTGATCAGATCGCCTTTCTTGACCAGCGTTTTGGAGGCATGGGCATAGCGCGTGATCAGGTCATTGCCGTGATCCACTTCGACCATATTGCCGTACTCCGGATGGAATTCCTGAGTCACGACCACGCCACCCGCCGCAGCCAGGATCGGCGTGCCGCGGTCGGCCTGAAAATCGATTCCCGTATGCAACGCCGAGCGACCCGTGATCGGGTCAATGCGCCAGCCAAACATGGAACCATAGTTGGCCTGCGCAATCGGCGACTGGGTCGGCACCATCATGTTGCGAATCTTTTGATCAAACAGGCGCGACTCGAGCACCGTCATCAAGTCGGTGCGCTGCTCGGTCAGGCGATCCAGGTCCTCCAGCGTGACTTTGAGCTCTTCAACCGTCAGTGGCCGCCCGGTCACCAGCGCACCGCCCAGACCGGGCTTCGCCTTGATCTCGGTGGGATTGACGCCAGCCAGCCCGGAAACCCGCTCGCCGAGCGACTCAAGCTGTGTCATTTTGGCCTGCATTTCACCGAGCTTGCGTGCCAACAGATCCAGGTTTTCGCGCATGAAGCGATCACGCTGCTCGAACTCATCCTTGACGACCATCCTGACCAGGGTGCCGATCACCGGCCAACCTTCCCTGGCACCTTTCAGGAAGACCCAGTGGTACAAGGCGCCCGCCATCAGCGTCATGACTACTGACGCCAGCAGCGCGGCCAGCACCAGTTTGGTTCCGGTGAGATGAATAGCACGGCTTCTGGCAAGCCAAGCATCCGTGATAATCAATTGCATTCGGTATTCCTCCAACACCTCGCCCATGAACCGCCGCCATCAAGCCTACACACTGCTGCAGGCAACGCAAGATTCGCCCAGCCTGGCACGTTTGACTGCGCTGAGCGACGAATCGGTAGCGCGGCTCCGGTCAATTCAGCCCCTCATTCCTGCGACGCTCAGAGCCGCTGTCAAAGCCGGTCCCATCGAGGGTCCGGTCTGGTGCCTGATTTTGGATACCAACGCCGCGGCGGCCAAAATTCGCCAGCTGCTACCGGCCTTCGAATCCCATTTGCGTAGCAAGGGGTGGGAGGTTAACTCAATTCGGCTGAAGGTCCAAATTTCACGTCAGGCATGACGCAGTGTCAGAGTCGAGGGATGCAGGAAAAGAAACTCTTTTTGTTCGTCACGGCAAGCCTGCTTGCCGGCCTGGCCACGGGTCAAGGCGCTGACCCCAAGCTGATGGAAAGCGTCCGCGAACTTGCGGGCTCCAGAGTCACGCTTGACGTGTGCATGGCCAGTCCCGACTTCAAAAAGCTGGCCGATAGCACTCAGCGTCGGATCATTGCCATCAGCAACCAGCTGGATCGCCTGAGCAATGACCTGCATGAAGCGCCAAAAGGAAAGCTGCTGTTCGTTTCGTACGGCATCCATGTCTCACGGCTGGGCCGCTCAGCAGACTTTCAGCGTCAGTTGCGTGAGCGCCCGGGCGGCGCCTGCGACTTCAAGGCAATACAAATTCTGGA
>JBAXOZ010000052.1:0-15654 GCA_037132975.1 Comamonadaceae bacterium | reverse complement strand
AGGATTTTCTCCAGACCAGACTTTCACCTTTGACGGTCAGCTGCGGAGAAAAGTGGCTGGCTCCAGAAGACACTCAAGAGTCGTTAGACTTTCAGAACTGATCGCTCGGTAATCCCCCCGAAAACTCCTCAAACTCTTGGATCGGCAATGCCTTTCTGAACAAATAACCCTGGTAGATAAGAGCCATAACAGTGACCCAGATCACCGCTAGTTCTTCCTGTACGGGCCATATTCACACCAGTATTTTGCGTCGGAACCAGCCTTTTGTTGATACAGATATTGAGTTGCAAGACAGTTCTGGTTGTTGTAATCTCTTCCGTCATTTGCGTCAAAGGTTGCGATGTGCGTTCGCGTATTCGGGTTCATGGAATATGAACGATACAAGGTGTAGATTTGTTCTGTTTGCCCGCAACCTGTTAGCAACAGGCTGGCAGCAACCATGGCAAGCACCGATTTCATGCTCATTCCTCCAAGGTTAAGACAATTCAATTTACCGCTTTCATGGCCTGACTAAGTATCTTGATGCCGATACCGAAGCGCTGGTCGATCCTGTCAATGCGCACAACTTCGCCTTCACCGCATAATTTCAGCGCTCCGCCCGGCGTGTCAAGGTCTACCTCAAAGTCAATGCGGGAGACCGTTTGACACCCTCGACTCTGCAAGATGTAGAGCCCAGTTGCACTGACGTCATGCGTCACCCCGCTCACGCCATCGACGGTCGTTTGCAAGACCGTACGGTAACGCTTGCTGCGGTACTCTCGCCCAACTTTGGTCGCCGAAACTGTTCGCATAATATTTTTAGCTTTCTAACTGCAATTGCCTTGATGTGTGTGACTGCCAATCACTGTAGTAGCGTTGCTGCAGCTTGCCTATGGTGCACGGGAACCTATTTGATTAGTACTTTTCTACCTTGATCTCGTCTGCCCTAGGCGGCAGGCAAGATTTCGGAATTGGCGACCTGTCGCCACGCCTCACCAATGGCAGATCGGAACCCAAGCGTGTATGTAAACCGTCAAATTGGACCTCCCGTAAGCTGACCGTGGCGACTGGCTGGCAACGCTGCGATGCTGGCCTATGACCTTCTCCATTCCGGACATTGAACTTTGACGGTCGGCTTGGGAGAGCCGTGGCTGGCGTCAAGAGACACCGACTGGCACTTTGACTCGCTGATCTGCTTGCGCCAAACCGGCTAGATGACCTAGCGAAGCTCAAAAAAGAAACCCCGGCGTTTTAAGAACCGGGGTTGAAATACCTGATGCTCGTCGCCGAAACACCAGATCATTGGAGACTTGTTTTCCTAGAGCGCGACAGCTTTGTTTGAAGTATCCGGCATGCGCCGCAGGTTGTGTATCCCACAAAGGGGGCAAGGGGAAACCCTATGCCGAGTATTGTTGGAGACAAAAAAACCCCGGCACAAAGTCCGGGGTGGTAAGCCTGTTTGCTGTCACACATCGAGGCCCTGCTCAGGGAGGAAAAGCAGGAAACGCTTTCGCGCTCGGGTGCAATGTAGCATCACATTGAGGGCGCAGACATTAAGTTTTATTAAGCGCCAATGCGCAGGCTCGCCCTGATTTAAGTTGCTATTGAATCCCGTTCACTTACGGGGATCCTCGCGGTGCATCGGTTGATGAAGCCAGCGCATCTTGTCTCTGGGCTGTAGATATTTGAGCGTTTCAAGATCAAAAACCTTTCGTTGCGAAGGAGTCAGGGCCGCATAAAACCTCTTCGCGGCTTCTGCACGCTTGTCCAGCAATCCCGCGTGCTGTGCTCGCAGCGCGTTCAGTCGATCAATACGTTCTGGTGTGGTGAGTTTCTCGAACTCCTGTGGATCTGGCGGTGTCGGTCTGACTGCAGCAGACGCCTCAAGCTCATGACTCATTACAACTGCTGAACAAATAGCCCAGGCAACAGCAAGTCCAGAACCGGCATAGCTGCCAGGCCCGATATCGAACAGCAACGAAGGTAAACCCTGTTGGCCTGATGACAGATTCAAGTTTGCCGCAAGTTGGTCGTTACGACATAAACTGGCAACGGATCCTCTGAGCGACACGGATCCGCCAGCTTCATGGCAATTCGGTCAATTGACCTTCCTGGGAGGGAAGCAGGCCAGAGCGAAGCAACTCAGGTAAGGTCTGCAATAAGGCGAGATGTCAGCATGGCGGACCAAGTAAGCAAAGTGACCAAGTTCAGTCACTACAGTTTGCATGATGTGCCCGTACTATTCGGTATCGGGCTGGTGCTGTTCCTGATCGCTTACGCAACCAATAGCTTCTTCCAAAGTATTGCGATGCGGGTCCCCATCGTGCGGCCAAGTGTTGGCTTTGGTTTGGGTATGTTGCTTATTTTCGGCACAAGGTTTTGGCCTGCCATTTTCGCAGGTGCTCTTCTTGTTCGCCTCACCTTCGGCTTCTCACTCTTTTCGGCGACTTCTAACGCTATTGGTCTCTCCATTGGCTGCGTCGTTGGTTGCTGGCTCCTGAAGCGAGATCGAAGGTTTGACCTTTCTCTACCTTCCCTACATGACTATTTCCGGCTGCTTATATGGGCCGCGGTCCTGGGAGCAGGTGCGACCGCGATCATTGCCACCGTAGCGATGGTAGGAGGCGAAGCCATCAATGAACAACAGCGTCAGGCTAATCTGATACTGAAATGGTGGATGGGCGACACACTTGGCGTCATCCTTATTACCCCACTGCTTCTTGCCTGGAGGCTTGCGCCCCGGCAATGGCTGCAGTTCCCGCAATTTGTCGAGGCAGCGATCTTCTTTGTTCTATCGTTTCTTGTCGGTCAGACCGTATTTCTCAATTGGTTTCACGACACGCTCGGTTCGATTGCACGCGGCTATTGGCTTTTCCTGTTCGTCGTATGGGGCGGAGCACGATTAGGCTCGCAAAGCGTTACTGTTGTTCTTTTAATGACAATGATTCAGGCTTTGATAGGGGCAGCAGGAGGTGTGGGATTCTTCGGAACGGATATCGCACAGACCCAACTCTTGAACTTCTGGTTCTACATGGTTATTCTTTCGCTGGTAGGGATGGGATTGGCCTCGACTGTGATGGCATTCATCAACGCTGAGAAGACCGTTCGGGACTTGGCGCAACACGACGCGCTTACGGGTATAGCCAACCGGCGTCTGCTCTCTGAACGACTCGATCAGTCGATAGCGCTCGCAAAGCGGCACGGCAACTCCCTGGCACTGATCTTTCATGATCTTGACAACTTCAAACCCGTCAATGATTCATACGGCCACGGGACGGGCGATTTGTTACTTCAGAACGTAGTTGCCCGTGTTCAGGAGTGTGTGCGTGAGACCGATACGGTGGCTCGACTTGGAGGTGACGAATTTGTGATCTTGCTCCCATCGATTGCTCATAGAAACGATGTATTAGTCGTGGCAGAAAAGATCCATGATGCCCTGCTCAGGCCATTCATCGTTGGAGGCCATACGGTGAACATCTCGACCAGCATCGGCATCGCTATCTATCCTGAGCATGGGGAGACCGGCGAACAGTTACTCGTCAATGCTGACAACGCCATGTACTCTGCCAAGATGAACGGGCGCAATAGCATTCAGTTTTTCTCCGCAGAAATGTCGACTGCTCGACACGCTGTCGAAGGTCGTCGATAGATCAGCGTTCAATAGGAGGCAGGGCACGGAGAGGCGCAGATACGCAACGTTGACAATTCGCAAGCATGGAGAAAGGGAGTGTTGGCTGGCTTCAGAAGACACTCAGGCGACGGTCGACTTCTCGATCTGGCTGCTCCGGAGCAGCCATTGGAGCCTCAGTGGCTCACCCTCTGCACATTGCCCCACGCGGGATAAGGCTTCCAGTTCCTGACCCAGCCGGGCAATTCGGCTCCCGGCATCGGGTGAGCGATGCCGTAACCCTGCGCCAGATCGCAACCGAGTTGAAGCAGCAAAGTGCCATGCGCTACGGTCTCGACCCCCTCCGCGATGACTTGCCGCTTGAAGGACGAAGCCAGACCAATCACACCCTGCAGAATCGCCAGATCATCGGGGTCGTCGAGCATGTCGTGCACAAAACTCTGGTCAATCTTGAGCGTGCCGACAGGCAAACGCTTCAAATAGGTGAGTGATGAGTAACCGGTACCAAAATCGTCGAGCGCAAAGCCAATCCCAAGTTGCGCGCAAGACTCGATCAGTTGGGAAACCTGCGCCACGTCTTCGAGCGCGCTGGTCTCCAGAATCTCCAGTTCGAGACACGATGGCGTGAGCTGTGGATGGGCTGCCAGAAGGAGCCGCAGGCGATCAAGAAAGTTTGCTTGCTGCAATTGGCGCGCGCCTACGTTGACGCTCACCGGAATGTCCAGACCGTCGGCACGCCAGAGGTCGACCTGCGTCAGTGCGGTCTCGATCACCCATTCGCCGATGGCGACGGCCAGTGCATCGTATTCGATCATCGGCAAGAACAAGGCCGGAGCAAGCAGGCCGCGCTGCGGATGTTGCCAGCGGATCAAGGCTTCGGCGCCAACCACCTTGCCGCTTCGCATGTTGACCTTGGGTTGGAAATAGAGGACGAATTCGCGCGTGCTCAGGGCCAGCCGGACGCGCTCCAGGCCCTCATAGTGCACACGGTTGCTGCTGTCCTGCCCGGCGTCAAAGACGTGATAGCGCCTCCTGCCGGTCAGCTTGGCCTGGTACATGGCCTGGTCGGCCTGGCGCAGCAATTGATCGGCTTCGATGGGCTGTGCCTGCGGGTAAAACGTCACACCGATGCTGGCAGAGACCTGAATAGTGAGGTCGCCCTGTTGGACCGGCTGTGCCGCAGCGGCAAGCAAACGATTGAGCAGTGGCACACTGGCATCGCCATCGACGAGGTCGATCAGAACCGCCACAAATTCGTCGCCGCCGATTCGCGCCAGGGTATCGCCTTCACGCAAGCCCTGCTTCATGCGCGAGGCCAGGGCGATCAGCAACTGGTCCCCGGTCTCGTGCCCATGCAGGTCGTTGACGCTCTTGAAGCCGTCGAGGTCAAGATAGACCACCGCCAGCGTCTGGGCGCGTCGCTCGGCACTGGCCATGCCCTGGTGCAGGCGATCCGACAGCAACAATCGATTGGGCAAACCGGTCAAGGCATCAAAGTGCGCCATGTGCTCCAACTGGTTCTGGTGCTCCTTGAGCGTGGTGATGTCGGTAAACAAGGCCACATAGTGTTGCGTCTTACCGTCACCGCCGTAGACCGCTGTGATCGTCAGCATCTCGACATAGATTTCACCGTTCTTGCGCTTGTTCCAGATCTCGCCGTACCAATGACCCTTGTCGATCAGGTCGCGCCACATGGCGACGTAATAGGCATCGTCCTGGCGCCCCGATTTCAGCAGCCGCGGGTTCTGGCCAAGCACCTCCTCGCGGTCATAGCCAGTAATGCGCGTGAAGGAATCGTTGACATTCAGAATGGTGCCGCTCGTGTCGGTGATGATGATGCCCTCGCGCGCATAGGTAAAGACACTGGCAGCCTGGATGTAACTCTCGGCCTTCTTGCGCTCCGTGATGTCGCGCGCCGCGGCAAAGACACCCAGTACGCGGCCCTGGTCGTCACGGTAGACGCTGGCGTTGTAGAGCACGTCGGTGATCCGGCCCGAGGCGTGTCGGATCGCCAGCGGGTAGTCGGTCACAAAGCCCTTGGCAAAGACCTGCTGGTAGCCTTCGCGGGCCTGCACCGGGTCGCTAAAGTAGCCGCCAAAGTCGGTGCCAATCAGTGCCTCGCGCGCGACGCCGGTCACCTTGACGCTGGCCTCGTTGACGTCGGTGATCTTGCCCTCGGCGCTGATCGTTATCAGCGGGTCAAGGCTGGCTTCAAGCAGACTGCGCGCGTAGTGGGCGGCCTGCTTGATGGCTTCTTTGCGCTGTGCCAGGGTATCGACCATGAGATTGAGGGTGCCCGCAATTTCGGAAAACTCGTCGGCGCCCTCACTCACAATCCGATACGCCATGTCCCCGCTGGCGACCCGATCAACCCCTTCATGGAGCAGCGCCAGACGCCGACGGATCAAACCGCCGATTTGTGCCGCATTGATCACCATGACCAACGCCAGCATCAGCGCGAGCGCGCCAGCGACCACGATGAAGCGTTGCTGCGCCTGCTGCACCTTTCTTGAACTCGAATCTTGCAAGGCCTCAATTGCGGTGCGAAGGTCAGCTGCCTTCAACAGCAACTGGCTGTACAGCCTCTTGTCGAGTTCTTCAAAAACACTCCGGTTGTCAGCGGCTGACTTCAGCGACGGGGTGTTGTCAACGACACGATGGAAAACAAGCGCTGTGTCGTCGACGACCCGGCTTATCCGCTCTAGCGCCTTCTGCTCTGGCTCGTCGCGCAACTGCGACTTGGCCCGCAGTAGCAACTGATCAGACTGCAGCTTGCTTTCATCCCACAGCAAGCGGACCCGGTCTTCGCGGTACAGAAAGTACTGATCCCTGAACGAAGCGCGTTCGAAGAAGTTGTCGTGGATCGACTTGACAAGAGCATTGTTGTTCTGAGTCGCCACATAAACGGAAAAGTTCCAGAACAACACCGGTACCAGAAAGACCACGGCGGTGACGGTCGCCGCCGCACTGAGCCAGAGTCGGGTCGCAATGCGCACGATGTGCCTAGCGATTGAGCTTGACGGCCTCGGGCCTGGCCGCCTTGAGACTGTCAACGTGGATGTAGTCCGCGTAGTTTGGCATGACCGTCTTGTCGGTGAGCTTGTTCTTCATGGCCCAGCGTGTCTCATCCTCCAGCGTAATCAGCAGGTTCTGGTCCAACCTCACTTGATAGTTGAAAGCGTCCCAAACTTCCTTGACCAGTTCCTTTTCAACCTTGATGGCCCCCGCCACGATGTCCTGCGCTTCCTGCGGGTGTTTTGCCACAAAATCCTCCGCCTCGATCAGGGCGCGCAAGAAGCGGGTGACCGTCTGAGGGTTTCGCTGAACAAACTCCTGCTTGGCTGCGATGTTGAAGGTCTCGGTATAGATTTGCGGGTCGTAATGGACGACCGCCTGCGCTCCAAGCTGGTGTCTTATCTGGGTCAACGGATAGTTCCAGGTCGACACTGCATCAACTTTTCCGGTCAGCATGGCGTCCTGCATTGCATCGGGCGCCAGGGGAACAGCTGTGATTTCCCGGCGCATCAAGCCCTGAGCAGTCAAAAAGGAGTCAAGGAAGAAGTCTGACGTCGTCCCCGGCGTGAAGCCGATGCGTTTGCCTTTCACGTCGGCGGCCCGGGCGATGCCCGCGCCTGGCCTTGCCAGCACGGCGTTGTTCCTGCCACTGGACTCGATGTTGGCAATAACGAAGATCCTGTCACCCTCGAGTACGCTGAACATGACCGGGGTCTCCGCCACGGTGGCAAAGTCGGCCTTGCCATCCAGAACCGATTGCAGCGCCATCTTGCCAAAGGAGTGAATCAGTGGCTGGACATCAAGCCCTGCGTTCGAGAAGTAACCCTTGTTTATCGCAATGTGAACCAGGGTACTCTGCGGCTGGGTAGTGAAGGCCACAGTGATTTTCTGGCGCACTTCCGAACCGGCGGTATCGGTGGCTGAGAGTGGCGCCCTATCGCAAGCTGTGAGCATCACTGCCCAACAAATGGTCAGAAACTTTCGCCACATACCGACTCCTTTCAACGAAGGTCGATGACCAGCATCGTAGCCGACTTTTTCGTTCAATCACCGAATTGGTTTTGGCGCTGTGCATGACTGCAGACACGCATTCCCTCGTTGCGAGGCGACCTGCTTCGAACCAGCGCTTCAATGTCGCTTCCTGTGGCCAGCGCCGCCCGCTTTTCGGAGCGTCCGCGCCCCCAGCAAACTTAAAGCCCGAGGGACTTCGACGGCAGCCCCAGCGCGAGTCCCAGGAGCTGCGTGTAAAGCAGCGTGCGAATGGACGGATCGGCCGAGTCCGCCTGAATCGCCTGCGCTTCATCGAAACGCAGATGGCAATGCGGGCAGGCGGTGCACATCACTTCGGCACCACTGGCCAGGGCATCGGCAATCTTGGCGCGCGTCATGTGCTCCGACAGCGCTGCGTTGGCCTCATGCAGCGGGTCGCCGCAGCAGTCGAGTTTGCGCGGCCAGTCAACCGGTGTTGCACCGGTCAGGCGGATCAGGTCTTCGAAGATCGTCGGTGCCAGCGCGTTGTCAAAACGCGCCACCTTGCTCGGGCGCAGCGTGTGGCAGCCATACTGGGCGGCGACACGCAGACCGGTGCGCGGCTCCCGCACCGCGCTAGAGAGCGCGTCCACGCCGATCACCCGCGCCAGCACGGGCAGCACATGTTCGACCTCAGCCGCACCCGACCAGACCAGACCCTCGGCAGCCAGCGCCTCGCTGACGCGCGAGCGCAGCGCCGCATCCTCATGCAGAAAGCTGAGCGCATGGCGCAGCGTGCCAAAGCAGCAGGCGCAGGGCGTCAGCAGGTTCAGGCCGGCGCGCTCGGCCAGCGCCAGGTTGCGCGCGGCAGCCAGTACGAAAGCATCGCGGCTGATGTCGCGCGCCGGGTAGCCGCAGCAGTTGAAATCCAGATCCACCAGCGTGACGCCGAGGTGCTCCAACACCGCGCGGGTTGAGGCAGCGTAAGCCGGTAGCCGGGACGGAATCTTGCACCCCAGGAACAGCGCATAGTTCATGAGAGTTCCTTGCGGCTTCGAACGGTGCCCAGGCGCTGCACGGCCAGCGCGCGCAACTCGACCATGATGTCGGCCACGCGTATGCCTTCTGGGCAGTGCTCCTGACACTGGTAGCAGGTGGCGCAGCTCCAGACCATGCTGGAGCCCAGGGTGAGGTCGCGCAGACCCAGACGCAGCAGGTTCATCACTTTCTGTGGTGTCAGATCAACGGCGAAGGCGGGGTCGGTGCTGTGCGCCACCACCGGGCAGACGTTGCTGCAGGTCTGGCATTGCACACAACGCGAGAAACTGCTGCGATTGGCAGAGAGCGGCGCGTCACGAGCATCGGGGTCGCAAAAGCGTTGTGGCGCGGCATCGCTCTGCAGGGACTCGGCCCATGCCACAGCCGGACGCGCTTGCACCCACTGCGCTGGCGCCGGCAGACCCGCGCCAGCCAGAGCGCCGCGACTGGCCTGCCACAGGTCTTGCAGGTCCAGGCCCACCGGGCAGGCGACGCTGCAACGTCCGCAGTCGGTACACAGGAAAGCACCTTCGGCGACGCGCACTGTCATCTCGCCGTTACCGGTAGCGCTGAGCTTGTGCGAGGGCAGCAGATACCGGTTATCCAGATAGCGCGCCAGCGGCGCCACCGCGCAGTGGGCATCACAAATGCCGCAAGCCACGCAGGCGTCCAGCGCCAGTGCTCGCCGCATTGCACGGCCGGCGCTGGAGTACGCCAGAGGCGGCGCCGCGCCATGGACCAGCAGACTGATCGGTGCCGCGACCACATGCAGGAAGCGGGTGAGGGCCAGCGTCGCCAGGCCAAGGAAACAGGCGAACACGTGAAGGTAGAGCAACCAGCTGTGCGCCTGCGCCTGGTCCAGAACGCCCGCCCATGGCGCGAGCAAACGGGACACCGGATACGAGACAAAGGCGGAGGCTGCCCTGGCATGGCAGGTTTCGCAGTCTGCCTCATGCATGACTCGTCCTTGTCGCATCAGCTCCGGCGTGATCGGTTCTTTCAGATCGTCAAACGCCACGCCAAATTCGCTGGCCCAATAGGCGCGCAGTGGCCTCAGCTCAGCCGGATCGGCGCTGCCATTGAACTCTTTGGCCATGCGGTAGAAAGCCTGCGGCGAGGCCATCTTGTCGGCTTCGAGCAAAAAGCCGGTCAGCAGAACAAAGCCCAGCAAGGCGACAAAGGCCGCCGCCATGGGTCGGCGCACTGGCGCAAAGCGCGTGCGCCGTCGCCACAATCCAAGAAGAAAGAGTACCAGACCGACCACGACCATCGCCCCAAACAGATTACGCAGGAACAGGTAAGGATTCCGGGTCGACTCGTAACCCGGGAACAGCTTCACCGTGACAACGGCTGCCAGCGCATGCATCAGCAGCAAGAGCATGAAGCCGGCAGCCATGAGCCAGTGTGCGAGCCAGCGCGACCTGTCGCTGCGGTACAAGCGGCGCTGCAACAAGACGTCAAAGAACAAGGCACCGAGGAGGTCAAACAAGCGCCGGCTGAAGAGTGCGCCAGCAAGGCCGCGCAGGGTCGCGTGCCAGCGCTGCAGCAGCGTCACCGCCTGCACGTCCGGCCCGATACGCAAACGGTACCAGGTCGACATGCGCCAGAGCAGCCCCAGCGCGCACAGCAGCAGCGATGTGTACAAAGCGATCTGAAAGAGTGCGCGTGACATGCTGCTAGCCACCGATGTTATTCGTCATTGCGAGCGAAGCGTGGCAATCCATGACCTCTGACTGCCTGGATGGCCGCGTCGCTACGCTCCTCGCAATGACAACTCGACTGTCATCCCGGACTTGATCCGGGGACGCAATGACATCCACGGCCGCCCAGGCGGTTGCGATCGCCAGTGCCGAGCCGCACTTGGCGCGCATCCAGTCCTGATCGGCCAGGATGGAGCCGATCGCAAACAGGTTCTCCCAGGCTGGCTTGCCGTTCGCGTCTAGCGGCCGCCAGGCATCGTCCGTCTGCAGGCCGGCGCGGTTGATGGCGTGGCCCGCCGGGTCCAGAAAGTCACGCTGGTGCCAGTCCTGACGCGAGGCCGGTTGCTGCACCGGCAAGCCGAGCAGGCTCTCACGCACCGATTGCCGGTCGGCCGTCAGTCCGCGTCCGCTGAAACGCCCTGTTGCCAGCACGACCGCCCCAGCCTTGATGCGCTCGCCCCCGGGTACGCCGTCGAGTTCCAGCGTGGCCGTGCCGCCATCGAACGTCAGCGCACGCACACTGCAGAGTTGGCGTCGCATGACGCCACGCGCCGAGACTGCCGCCTCCAGCGCGCCGAGCAAGCGCAGTCCGGGCACCGAGGTCGGCATGGTCGGGATCTCGAATACGGGCACACCCAGTCCAAGCTCAAAGGCCGCATGCACCTCGCTCGAGCGGGAGAGACCCAGCAGGGCCGGAAGCCCAAGCACCCGCGCATCACCCATCAGCGGTTTGATGAGCGCCAGCGTCCGCTCGCGTATCTCCCGGTTTTCCAGGGCACGCGCGAGATGCGCTGCGTAGAGTTCCGGCACGGCTTCGAAGCCCGGAAAGTCGATGCGCTGGTGCCGCAGCGCCGGCCAATGGTCGGCCAGCGTCTGGACGATCTGTCGCCCGCTGAACTCACGCAGACCACGAAAGTCCACCAGCAGGCAGGGCAGGCGCCGCTCCAGCGCGTCCACGCCCGCCACCATGGTCAACGGCACACCGAAACTGGTCTTGACGGTCCCTATCGATGTGATCACGTGACTGTTGCGCTGGCCCAGCGGGGCGTAGGGCATCCCCGCAGAAGTCAGGGCCGCAACAAAGGTCTGGAACGCCGTGCGGATAGCGCCCGGATCGATCCGCGCCAGCGGATGCCCTGGCTGCTCGCGCGCAAGCGCTGCCAGCGCCTCAAAAGGCGACTGCCAAAGCCGATGCTGCGCCACCGAATGCACCGCGAGAAAATCCAGCAGGCCACTGGCAAACAGAATGCCACCACCGCTTCCGATCTGGACGCACGACAAGCCCCGCTCTGCCGCGAACAGCGCCGCCGCCATGCCCGCCATGCCGGCGCCGATCACGGCGACGTCGTAAGTCCTGGCTGTCTCCAAGCTCACGATCTGACCTCGCGCGCAACATCGGCCAGCAGCGCCGCCTGATGCAGTTCTTCGCCAAACAGGCCGCAGTGCAACGCTTCGGCCAGTTCGGCCTGGGCCAGCTGCTCGCCCCATAAAACGGGTTGCTGGCCGCGCCAACGCTCGCTGAAAAAATCGGCAATTTCGGCAAGGCCCCGCTGCGCCTGAAAGTCGCCTGTTTGATAGAGATGGGCCGCGGTGCGCAAGCCGCAGAAGGCGCCCTGGCAGGCGCCCTTACCAACGCGGCTGCGCAAACCGATGTCAGTCAATGTTGGCTTGTCGCCGGCAGCACGCAACGCTGCGTAAATGGCATCGACGGCACTGCCAGAGACCATTTCACATTCGCACAGCAGCGTGTCATCCGGTTTGTGGCAGCGCACCCACTCGCGTGCCGAGTGTCCGGGCTCGGTCCATGCGCTCTCAGTTGCCTGGGGCAGCAGCGTGGTGGCAGTGACGCAGGGTCGCGTCACGCCCAGACGCCGGCAGACCAGATCGGCGGCACGTTCGGCCATCAGCCGGCAGGTGGTGAGCTTGCCGCCGGTGAGGGTGGCGAAATTGTCCAGACCGTGCTCCTCGTGGTCGAACAAGGCGAAGCCGCGCGAGACCGTACGGCTGTCGGCCGCACCCGCCGAGCCCAGCAGCGGCCGCACGCCGGCGTAGGCGCGGATGAAGCGCGCGCTCGCCAGGGCCGGCAGCATCGGCGCGGCCTCAGCGATGATCAGATCGGCCTCTGCGGTGCTCGCGCGAATGTCTTCCAGCGTGTCGACCTGCATGGATGTCGTGCCGACGATGGAGACGGTGCCGCCCGGCATCATGATGTCGCCATTGCCGGGCCGGCGCAGGCGGTTGATGACGCGACTGGCGAGACGTGTGTGCGTGACCAGCAGCGTGCCCTTGGAGTAAGTCATCGCAATCGACGCGCCCGCCAGCAGCGCCACCTCGCGCGCCCAGGCGCCGGCAGCATTGACCACTTGCGCGGCTTCAATTCGCAACTCCGGTCCGCCCGCCAGAGGCTGCACCCGAACCGCGCCAATGCGCCGCCCCTCGCGCTCAAACCCGACCACCCGTGTGCGCCGCAGCAAGCGCGCCCCCAGGCTGCGCGCTTGCGCCATGCTTTCCAGCGAGAGCCGGAACGGGTCGATTGCCGCATCGGGCACCTCAAACACCGCGATCGTGCGCTCCGAGAGCGCCGGCTCGGTTGCGCGTGCTACGGCAAGGTCCACAGCACGCGCCTTGATGCCGGAGCGCTCGCAGTACGACGGGAATTCGGCGATGTAGCCTTCGTCGTCCCCCTGCACGGCGACGAAATAGCCACCGGTGTCCTGAATCGTCTGCGCCGCCACCCGCTTGAGAATGTCGCCTTCGGTGCGGCACTCCACCGCCGCCCCGGCGTCGCCCGCAACGTAGCGCGCACCGCTGTGCAGCAGACCATGGTTGCGCCCCGAAGCGCCGGCATTGATGTCGTCCTTCTCGACCAGAATGCAGTCAACGCCGCGCAGGGCGAGGTCGCGCGCCAGCGCCGTACCCGTGACGCCGCCGCCAATGATCAGGACCTGGGTCTGCAGACGTGAGTCCCCAGGTGACACAGCGCTGTTGAAATCGTTCACCGTCGCAGCATAGACCTGCTTGATGAAAACCCGGTTGCGCCACCGCGCAAAATATGTGCTTAATCAAACTTTGCGCAGATTGACATTTTTTTGACGTCTGTTCGTCATAATCTGGCGCTATGCTTAATCTTTTATTCGAAGGAGATCCTATGAACTTCAAGATTGCGGCCGTCGCCCTCGCAGCGGCTTGTTCCGTATCCGCTCAGGCCCAGACCGAAATTCAGTGGTGGCACTCGATGACCGCCGTCAATGGCGAGTGGGTCAATGACCTGGCCAAGGACTTCAACGCCAGCCAGAAGGAATACAAGATTGTTCCCACCTTCAAGGGCACCTACGACGAGTCCATGACCGCCGCCATCGCAGCCTTCCGTGCCGGCAACGCCCCCAACATCCTGCAAGTGTTTGAAGTCGGAACCGCCACCATGATGGCAAGCAAAGGCGCCATCGTGCCCGTCGGCAAGGTGATGACCGACGCCGGCTACAAGTTCGATCCGACGGTCTATGTCTCTGCCGTGGCCGGCTATTACACCGCGCCCAATGGCCAGATGCTGAGTTTCCCATTCAATAGCTCAACGACCATTTTCTACTTCAACAAGGACGCATTCAAGGCTGCCGGCATCGACACCAACAAGGCACCCACCACCTGGCCCGAAGTGGCGTTGGCAGCGGCCAAGCTCAAGGCCAGCGGTCACAAGTGCCCGCTGACCATCGCCTGGCAGGGCTGGACCCAGTTGGAAAGCTTCTCGGCCTGGCATAACGTCGAATTTGCCAGCAAATCGAACGGCCTGGCCGGCATGGATGCGCGCCTGAAAGTGGACTCGCCGCTGCATGTGCGCCATATCGAAAACCTTGCCAACATGGCCAAGCAGGGCTTGTTCATTTACAAGGGTCGCGCCAACGTGCCGGAAGCCAGCTTTGTCTCCGGAGAGTGCGCCATGATCACGACCTCAGCCGGTTTCTATGGCAACGTCGCCAAGAACGCCAAGTTTGATTACGCCCTGGCCACCCTGCCCTTCTACCCGGATGTGCCCGGCGCACCGCAAAACACGGTGATCGGCGGCGCCAGCCTGTGGGTGATGGCCGGCAAAAAGCCAGCTGAATACAAAGGTGTGGCAAGCTTCTTCAACTTCATCTCGCGCCCGGAAGTTCAGTCGGCCAGCCACAAGCGCACCGGCTATCTGCCCATCACCACGGCGGCTTACCAGTTAACGGAGAAGTCCGGCTTCTATAAGGAAAAGCCCGGTACCGACATCGCGGTGACGCAGATGATCCGCAAGGTGACCGACAAGAGCCGTGGCATCCGCCTGGGCAACTACGTGCAGGTGCGCCAGGTGGAAGACGAAGAACTGGAGATGGTCTGGAGCGGCAAGAAGTCGCCCACGGAAGCACTGCAGGCGATTGTGAAGCGCGGCAACGAGTACCTGGAGCGCTTCGAGAAAGCCAACAAGTAAGTGGAAAAACGCGTCCAATTCCGGTCACCCTGGCTGCCATGGCTTTTGCTGGCACCCCAGGTGACTGTGATTGGCGTCTTCTTTTTCTGGCCGGCAGCGCAGGCACTGCTGCAGTCGTTTCAGTCACAGGACGCTTTTGGTATTTCGACCCAGTGGGTCGGCATGGAAAACTTCAATCGCCTGTGGAATGATGCCAGCTACCTGGCATCGTTCAAAACCACGGCAACTTTCTCCCTGCTGGTCGCTGTTCTGGGCATCAGCCTGTCCCTGACCCTGGCGGTTTTTGCCGACCACGTGATCAGGGGAGCGATGTTCTACAAGACCCTCTTGATCGTGCCCTATGCCGTGGCGCCGGCGGTGGCCGGTGTGCTCTGGATCTTTATGTTCTCGCCCTCGCTGGGCGTGGTGTCCTTTGCTTTGGGCAAATTGGGCATCAACTGGAACCACCTGCTCAACGAGGGTCACGCCATGACCCTGATCGTGATGGCGGCCGTCTGGAAGCAGATTTCCTATAACTTCCTGTTTTTTCTGGCCGGACTGCAGTCGATTCCCAAGTCGCTGATTGAGGCTGCGGCGATCGATGGTGCCAAGCCCTGGCGGCGCTTCCTGACGATCCAGTTGCCCCTGCTGTCTCCGACCAGTTTCTTCCTGCTCGTCATCAACATGGTGTACGCCTTCTTCGACACCTTTGCCATTGTGGACGCCACCACGCACGGCGGCCCCGGGCAGGCGACATCGATTCTGGTCTACAAGGTTTACTACGACGGCTTCAAGGCGATGGACATGGGCGGCTCGGCCGCGCAGTCGGTGGTACTGATGACGATCGTGATTGCCCTGACCGTGGTGCAGTTCCGCTTTATCGAGAAGAAAGTGAA
>JBAXOZ010000051.1:0-15678 GCA_037132975.1 Comamonadaceae bacterium | reverse complement strand
AGATCAAACACTTCACTGAGCGCCACCTCGCCAAAATGCACGGCTTTTTGCGGTGCGCGCGGGTTCATGTGCTGCAAACGATGCATCAGCGCCGTGACTTCATCGGGACTGACCAGATCGGTCTTGCTGATGAAAATCTGGTCGGCAAAGCCGACCTGCCGGCGGGCTTCCTGGCGTTCATCGAGTTGCGTCCCGGCATGCTTGGCGTCCACCAGCGTCAGGATCGAATCGAGCAGGTAACTCTCGGCGATTTCGTCGTCCATGAAGAAAGTCTGGGCCACCGGACCTGGATCGGCCAGGCCCGTGGTCTCGATCACGACGCGTTCAAAGTCGAGTTCGCCCTTGCGTTTCTTCTCGGCCAGGTCATGCAGCGTCGCGCGCAGATCGTCACGGATCGTGCAGCAGATGCAGCCGTTGCTCATCTGGATGATGCGCTCCTGGGTATCGGACACCAGAATGTCGCTATCGATGTTTTCCTCACCAAATTCATTTTCGATCACGGCTATTTTCTGGCCGTGCGCCTCTTCCAGAACGCGTTTGAGCAGCGTCGTTTTGCCCGAGCCGAGAAAGCCCGTCAGGATGGTTGCAGGAATCAGACTCATCGCGTTTTGGTCAGGTTCAGATTGTCTTGAAGCAAGGGAGTGTAGCGGTCTATGGTTGCGGACTTATTTACGCATCACCACCAGGCCCTTGAGGTACTCGCCTTCCGGGAAGTTGATGGTCATCGGGTGATCGGGCGCACCCCCCAGGCGCTCGACGATGTAGCCGTCAACCTGGGCGTCGATGGCAGCGGATGCCACGATCTTGTGAAACAGGTCGGCACTGATGCCGCCCGAGCAGGAGTAGGTGAACAAAACCCCTCCCGGCGAGAGAATCTTGCAGGCCAGCCGATTGATGTCCTTGTAGGCCCGCGCGGCGCGCTCGGCGTGTGCCACCGTCGGCGCGAACTTCGGCGGGTCAAGAACGATCGCGTCAAAAGTTCTGCCCTCCGCCCCGAATTGCCGCAGCGAGGCATTCACATCGGCATCCATGAAAGTGGCCCGGCTCGCCTCCAACCCGTTCAGCGCCACATTGACGCCAGCCTGCTGCAGGGCCGGCGCAGACGAATCAATCGATGTGACATGGGCCGCGCCCCCGGTCAACGCCGCCACCGTGAAGCCGCCGGTGTAGCAATAACAGTTGAGCACGCGTTCAAACTGCAGCCGACGCGTGTGATCAGCAAACTTCTTGCGGCTGTCGCGCTGGTCCAGGTAAAAGCCGGTCTTGTGCCCTGTCGCAATATTGAGTGCCAGTTTCCAGTCATGCTCGCGCAAGACCAACTCCACCGGGCCGTCACCACGCAGCCAACCGCTGGCCAGTGGCAAGCCCTCGCGCTCGCGGCCGCTGGCGTCGGAACGCTCGTAAAGCCTGGACAAACCGGTGGCTGCCAGCAGGGCGTCAACTAGCACCGCTTTCCAGCGTTCGGCCCCGGCAGACAGAAACTGCGCCACCAGCGTGTCGCCATAGCGGTCAACGATCAGACCTGGCAGGCCGTCAGATTCGCCATGCACCAGACGCAGCGCGTCGCTCTGGATGTCAAAACGCGCTCTGGCACTGACCGCCCTGGCGCAAGTCAGGTGGAAGAAGGCTGCATCAATGCGCTGGGACTCATCGAAGCTCCAGACCCGGGCCCGGATCTTGGAGACCGGGCTGAATGCCGCCCAGGCCAGAAACTGGCCTTCATGCGACTCGACCCGCACGGTCTCGCCAGCATCGGCCGCACCTCGGGCGATGGCTGACTCAAATATCCAGGGGTGCCGGCGCAGCAGGGAGCGTTCCTTGCCGGCTCTTAGTCGAATCGTCTTCATGGGTCGATTGTGGGGCCTGCTGCCTTGGCCGCAAGCCGCGTGTTTTCACGCAGGCGCCAGGGACACGGCCCTCAGAATGCCAGACTAATAGGTGATCGCCATGGCCGGCACATCAACCCGGATCATGGGCTTTTTCAAGGCGCCATGAACCGCCTTCACGTAATCGGCTGCCCATTTGGCATTCTCGAACCAGCTCGCGCCAGCGGCCTCCGTGACTCGCAGCACCTTGTCAGCCGTCAGCACCTTGCCGCTGGCACGCAGCGGTTCGCATTCCAATGCCGTGAACTGGGCATCAAGCCAGGCGCGCGCCACATCGTGCGCCATCGGCGGCCCCTCTTCCACATGAAAATGGAATTCAACGCCTTTGTCCAGAAAAACGAGTATTTGACTGCGCATAAAGTACCTTTCTTTCAATACCCCGAAGTTTCGCCGAATTCGTGATGGAAATTTGTCAAACTCCCGCGAAATTATTTGATTTTGGCGCGTGGATGCGCTGCGTCATAGGCCTTGGCCAGGTGCTGGAAATCGAGCCGGGTGTAGACCTGCGTGGTGGTGATGCTGGCGTGCCCGAGCAACTCCTGCACGCCACGCAGATCGCTGCTGGACTGCAAAAGATGGCTGGCAAAGGAGTGCCGCAGCATGTGCGGGTGCACCGGCGTCACCAGTCCGGCCTGCAGGCTGCGTAGCCGAAGGCGCTGCCAGATCGATTGGGAACTCAGGCGCGTGCCGTTGCGGCCCATGAACAGCGCCGCCTGCGCCGTGTGACTGCCGCCAGGGTCGCGCACAGCCAGCCAGTGCTGCAATGCCTCCAGCGCCTTGCTTCCCACCGGCACGGTGCGCCGCTTGGCGCCTTTACCCAAAACGTGCGCCTCACCCGCCTGCAGGTCGATCCAGCCGCGTGCGCCGGCACTGGCCTGAACGTCCAGACCCGTTAACTCAGCAACCCGCAGACCGCCGCCGTACAGCAATTCCACCATGGCGGCGTCACGGGCCTCGAGCCAGGGATCGGTGTTCTCACCCTGAAAACTCGCAAGCTGCACGGCCTGATCCACGCTCAAGGCCTTCGGCAGCGGCTTGCCCGCCTTGGGCGCACGCACATCCTGCACCGGGTTGCTTGCCACCAGGCCCTGACGCCCCAGCCAGATGTAAAAGCCCCGCCAACCTGACAGGATCAGGGCAATACCTCGGCCTGAGCGCCCCGCGCCGTGCATCTGCGCCACCCAGCGCCGGACATGGCTGTTTTGCACTTGAAGGAGTTCCACTTCAGCCTGCGTGGCAAAGCCAAGAAGCTTCTGCAGATCGAGCGCATAAAGCTCTACCGTCCGTTGCGCCAGGCGCTTTTCGACCCGCGCATGTTCCAGGTAGGCCTCGACCAACGCAATTGGGGTCAGAGCCCGATTTCGTTGGAGATCGCCTTGTTCCGCTTGCATGGTGGTCCTGAATCGGGATCTGACCCCAAAGGCTTACCTCAATCTGGACAGGGCGGCGCTGGCCAGTTCGGCAATGCGTGCCAGAAAGTCGGTACCCATGGTGCTGTTGAAGCGCTGCGCATCGGGCGAGGCCAGCACCAGCAGGCCAAAAGCGGGCACGCTGCCGCCGATCGGCCCCTCGCGCAGCGGCAGTATCGCCAGCGAACTGGCTGCCAGCGGTTCGGCCAGCCAGGCCGCCGCCTCAAACCCGGTATTGACGCCACAAAACGGCTCGGTAAGCGATGAGGTGAACAGCTTCACGTCTTCACTCACGCCGCTGGCAAAAGCCGCCTGGCCAAAGACCGGCGCGACATCCCAGACCTTGATGGCCACCTGCGGCACCGAGAAATGGTCGGCAATCTGCTCTGCCAGCTGATCAGGCAAGCGCAGCGGGTCGTTCACGCGAAACAGACTGCCGGCCCAACTCATGAGCCGGTCCGACAGCATCGCGTTTTCGCTGCCGTTGCGAATCATGTCCATGATGCGATGCTCCAGCGACTTGATCTTTTCGCGCAGCAAGCTGGCCTGACGCTCCTGCAGGCTGACCGCGCGCGCACTGTGCGGGCTGCTGAGTTGCACGGTGGCCAGCAACTCGGCGTGGCGTTCGAAAAAGTCAGGCGTATTGACCAGAAAGTTGGCAATATCGTCTTCGGTGATGGGATGGGTAAATGAAGTGCTCATAAGTGGTCCGGTAAATCGATTTCGCCATGAAAAACTGTCGCCGCCTGCCCTGTCATCAGGACACTCGTTCCAGCGCCGCCCCAGGAAATGCCCAGTATGCCGCCGCGCGTCCGGACTTCGACACTGGCGTCGAGCAGTCCGAGTCGAATGCCGGCCACCACCGCCGCACAGGCGCCCGAGCCGCAGGCCAGCGTCTCGCCAGCGCCGCGCTCAAAGACCCGCAGTCGAATCTTGCCGCGATCCACGATCTGCATAAAGCCGACATTGACGCCGCGCACAAAAGCCAAGTGCTTCTGCACCAGAGGCCCCTGGGTCAGCACGGGGGCTGCATCGACATCGTCCACCAGCAGCACGGCATGTGGATTGCCCATCGACAGAACGGCTGCCAGAACCGTGCTCGACGGCACCCCCGTGAGCAGTTCCAAAGGCCATTGCTGCCAGGTGTCACTGACCGTGGGCTGTAAAGCGCTGCCGTCAAACGGGATCGCGCTCAACTCAAACACTGGCGCGCCCATATCGACGGCGACGCGGCCATCGGGCAGCAGACGCGGCGCAATCACTCCGCCCAGCGTCTGCACCCGGATCGTGTCCTTGCTGCAGAGTCCCCGATCGCGCACAAAACGGGCAAAACAGCGCGCGCCGTTGCCACACTGCTCGACCTCGGCGCCATCGGCGTTGTGGATGATGTACTGAAAATCAATGCCGGCCGCCGGTGATGGGCGCACCGTCAGGATCTGGTCGGCACCCACACCAAAGTGCCGGTCCGCCAGCCAGCGGTAGTGCGCGCTGCTCAGCCCGAGTGGGCCAGCGGTTTCATCGAGCACCACAAAATCGTTGCCAGCGCCCTGCATTTTGGTGAAACGGATTCGCATCGGCGAATTATCCCTTTATCCTTGGGTCAATTTTGAAAGAAAACCATGCGCATCCCTGACTGGACCCCCAACCTCAAACCGCAGCCGCAAGCGCTGCTTGATGCGATCCTGGAGCGCCGCAAGGGCGCTCTGCTCAATCTGGACAAGGCTCTGCTTTGGAGCGAACCCCTGGCACGGGGCTGGAATGTTTTTCTGAAGGCCGTGCGCACTGAACTCTCCACCAGCCGGCGCCTGCGTGAGCTCGGCATCTGTACCGTCGCCCTGCTGACAGGTGCCGAGTACGAGTACCGGCACCACGCACCTGATTTTCTGGCTGCTGGCGGTAGCCAGGCACAGCTCGATGCCTTGCAGGCCTTTGTCCAGTCCGACCCGCGTCGCCTGCACACCGACAGCGCACTCGACGAAATGGACCGCCTGGTGATCCAGTACGCCGTACAAATGACGCTGGACGTGAAAGTCAGCGACGCGCTCTTTGCGGCCCTGCGCGAGCACTTCGACAGCACGCAGATCGTTGAGCTGACCAGCGCCATTGCCACCTACAACATGGTCGCGCGCTTTCTGGTGGCATTGCAAATCACACCGGAGAAGTAGGCCTTCCCCTCTGAACCCTGAAACTTCCTTGCGAGCCTTTTGCTGGTCATTGCGAGCGAAGCGTGGCAATCCATGAATTCAAAAGTCATGGATCGCCACGGCCTGCGGCCTCGCGATGACGAACACCCAAATCTTGGAAAAATTCAGATTAGTCGGCCTTGATATTGTTGTCCTTCACCACCTTGCTCCAGATATCCATCTGACGCTCGATGAAGACACGCGCCGAGTCGGGTGTTCCACCAACGATGTCGATGCCCTGCGCATCAAAGCGCTTGGCAACATCGGGCTGGCGCAGGATCTTGTTGAGTTCCTCGTTCATGCGCTTGAGAATCTCCGGTGGCGTTTTGGCTGGGGCCAGCACAGCCCACCAGGCTGGCGCGTCAAAACCCGCGAAACCGCTCTCGGCCATGGTCGGCACGCCCGGCAGATGCGGTGAGCGCGCACTCGTTGTGACCGCCAGCGCGCGCAGCCGCTTGCTGTCAAGGTGAGGTTTGACCAGAAAGACCGAGCCGATCGCCAGCGGCACATGACCAGCCAGGGCGTCGTTCATCAGCGGTCCGCCGCCCTTGTACGGAATGTGCTGAAATTCCATGCCACCACTTTTGCCCAACAAGGCCATCGCGAGATGACCCAAGCTGCCAGAGCCAATCGAACCATAGTTGGCCCCGCTCTTCAGCTTGGCCGCGGCCACGACATCGGCAAAGGTCTTGAAGTTTGACTCGGCCTGGGTTGCCAGCACCATGGCCCCGGTGCCTATCAGCACCACCGGTGCCAGGTCTTTCTTTGAGTCAAAAGGCAGCCCCGGAATCAGGCTCGGATTGACGCCGTGCGTATCAAACACCACGGCAAAGGTGTAGCCGTCGGGCGGCGCCGCCGCCACCGCCGCAGCACCAATGGAGCCCGACGCGCCACCCTTGTTGTCGACAATCACGCTTTGCCCGAGTTGCACCGACAAGGGTTGCGCCAGCAAGCGCGCCACCTGATCGACCGAGCCACCCGGAGGAAATACCGCCACCAGTTTGATCGGCTGTTTGGTCGGCCAGGCCTGGGCCAGTGCGACTGGCGGCGCGCCCAGCCAGGCCAGGGCACAAAGTGAAAATACCAAATTCTGAATTTGACGCTTCATGGATAGTCTCCCGTAACCACTGAACGATTGACTGCCGAGGATACGCCGGGAGAGGGTCGTTGGCTCTCGGGGTTTACGCAAACATCACGCTGGCGACACCCGACTGGCCAGCTTTGGCTGTAAATTCACACCATGGCACGTCCCACCCAACTCCTGCACCCCCAGCGCACACCCGTGCCGACCCGACCCGCGGCCACCGTGCTGCTGTTGCGCGATACCGCTGATGGCATCGAAGTGCTGATGACGCGCCGCTCCATGACCGCCAGTTTTGCACCGGGCGCTTATGTCTTCCCGGGAGGTGGCATTGACGCGCTGGACGCGGCCAGCCACGCCCAGGCTAGCCGCCGCGCCACACAAAGCGAACTGCACCTGACGCAGGCCATTGCCGCCATCCGCGAGAGTTTCGAAGAACTGGGCGTGCTGCTGGCGCGCCGCCACGATGGCGCGCTGGCCGACCACAGCGACATTGCGGCACTGGACCGCTCCAAACCGTTTGCCGCGCAATGCCAGAGCCACGGCTTGATGCTGGCCGCCGACGAGGTGTTTGTGCTGGCCCACTGGATGACCGACCGCGATCTGCCGCGCCGCTTTGATGTGCCGTTTCTGGTGGCCCGCATGCCCGAGGGGCAAACCCCGGTGGCCGACGAAGCGGAGCAGTTCGAGCCGGTCTGGGTGCGCCCCGCCGACGCCCTGAAACGTCATCGGGAAGGTCAATTTTTCATCATCTTTCCGACCATACGCACTCTCGATCGCCTGCTCGCCTACCAGTCCGTGGAGTCCGTCCTGCAGGCCTGCGCCGCCACGGAGCAGCCGCTATGGACCAGTTGCCCGCGTGCCGGCCTGCTTGGCGGCCACGAGGCACGCTACATGGAGCAGGACCTGCCCTATGGCGAACTGGCACTGGTCTGCCCGGACGGACAGATCGCGCACGCGCTGGACTGGCAGTGCGAAGCTCCGGTGGCGCTGTTGAAAAATGTGATGCGCCTGACAGCACCGAACCCTGGCCCCATGACCGGACCCGGCACCAACAGCTATCTGGTCGGCGACCCGAACACCGGCTATATCGCCATCGACCCGGGACCGGCCGACACCGAACATCTGGAAAAGCTCTGGCGCGCCGCGGGTGGCGACATTCGCATGATCGTCTGCACCCATTCGCACCCAGACCATTCACCGGGCGCCGCGCCGCTGCAGGCTATGTGCACGCCTAGGCCGCCGATTCTGGGTCTGCCGTCGCAGCCCAGCGCGCGCCAGCACAGCCAGTTCACTCCCGAGCACGCGCTTGCGCATCGGCAATTGTTGAAGCTGTCAGGGCAGACTCAGGATGGCGAGGTGACGCACACCCTGCAGGTGCTGCACACGCCAGGCCACGCCGCCAATCACCTGTGCCTGCTGTTGCTGGAAGACCAACTGCTGTTCAGCGGCGACCACATCCTGTGCGGCAGCACGACCGTGATTGACCCGCCGGACGGAGACATGACGCTCTACCTGCAATCCCTTGACCTGCTGAGCGCCGCCTGCGCGCAGCAAGGTATCGAGTTCATCCTACCGGCGCATGGTTATGTCATGGGAGGCTATGAGGGCGAAGCGGCCAGCGCCATCGCGCGCCTGAAGGCGCATCGCTTGCAGCGCGAAGCCAAGATCATGCGGGTCATGCAGGCACTGCCGCAAGGCTCGCTGGACGACTGGGTGGCGCAGGCTTATGACGACGTACCCGAGCGCATGTGGACGGTCGCCAAGCGCTCACTGCTGGCGCATGTGGCGCGGATCGAAGGCACTTTGTCGCTGAACGATTGACCTGGTGGGGGTCGGCGAGCGTGTGGACCAACCGGGATGGCTTTTTTGACCGCGTTGCCAACTACCGTTTCAGACACACACCCGGCGGTGGGCTTTCAGAGCGGGTTGCTATAAAGCAGTAGCAGAAAACGCCTCAGGCGCGCTTCACCAACGTCGCAAACCCATCGATCGGCCTACTGGGCAGATTCAAGTTTTCCTCAGTTTGGTCGTAATGTCATCTACCGGCAAGAGATCCTCTGTGCGACGTGGACATTCCGGGGCAGTTCGATGACGATTTGGTCAATTGATCTTCCAAGGAGGAGCAAACATGGGCGAAGTAATGCAGCTATCAGGCAGTTGGTCTAAGCAGAGGCTTGGCACCGACACCTAGCCCGAGGAATTCCTGACTTTTACGCTGGGCAAAGAGGAATACGACATCAAGATCCTCAAGTCCAGAAAATCCGCAGCTGCGTGGTGGTGAACACCACAGCCAACCTGCCCGACTTCATCAGGGTGGGTGGTCAAGCTGCGCGGCACCATCAACAAGAAAGCCAGGAGGATTTTTATGTCACTGCTGCACCGCATGAACCTGTCCCAGAAGTTCATTGCACTCGGGTTCATTGCCACATTGATGGTATTGCTGCCATCAGCGCTGTATTTCAAGCGATCGATGTCAGATATAGATGCTGCAAAGCGTGAGGTAAGTGGTGGCGGATCGTTGGTCGTACTTAACAAGGTGATCCAGCTTACCCAAACACACCGTGGTGTTTCGGCGAGCATGCTCAGTGGCAATGAGGAACTTGCAGCCAGAAGACCTGCATTGCGGGACAAATTGGGCAAGGCGATGGATGCACTGGATTCGGAATTCAAACAGGCCGGAGCCAGTTCCAGAGTTCAAGCTCATTGGGCAGACCTGAGACGGCGCTGGATAACACTTGAGCAAGGTGTTGCCAACCGGCAACTGAAGACCCCTGAGAGTACCAAGCTGCATACCCAACTGATCGCCGGTGAGTTGCTTCTGAGCGAAGAAGTATTGGATGAATACGGACTGAGTCTGGACCCTGATGCAGATACCTACTTCTTGATTCAAGCTTCTCTTGTGAATATGCCCTGGGTGGCTGAGAACCTGGGTGTCATGCGTGCGATGGGGAGCAGCTTTCTGAGCCAGCGAAGCATTCCCGTGGAAGGGCGGGCGACCTTGCAAGCATTGCAAAAGCGAGCGCGGGAAGTTCAGGGTGACATGTTTCGTAACTTGAAAAAAGCAACGGACACCAATTCCAGCATGAGGCTGGATCTCGAAGGAAAAGCAGAAACCGGTAGAGCCGCGGTGGACAGGGCGCTGTCTCTAGCGGATAAGGAACTCATCAATGCTACGGATCTAAAGCTTCCCGCCACCGAGTATTTCGATGAATTCACCAAAACCATCGACGGGCTTTTTGAGTTCAACTCCTTGGCGATGAAAACCATGACTGGTGCGATGGATCAGCGAGTGAGCCATTTGCATCGAACCGAGTTCATGATGTTGGGTTTGCTGCTTATCGGAATGGGTGTTGCCGTATCTCTGTCCTTTGTTTTCGTTCGCAGCATCACCTTGCCTGTTCGAGAAGCCGTTACCGTCGCCCGTGCCGTTGCGGATGGCAACCTGCAGGTGCAGGTGCCCGTGCGAGGCAGCAATGAATTGGGACAGCTGATGCTCGCCCTGGCCGAGATGAAAGATCATTTGGCCCAGGTGGTAAGAAGGGTCAGAGAGGGATCCGAAGGAGTGGCTACAGCGAGCGCTGAGATTGACTCAGGAAACCATGACCTGTCTGCCCGCACGGAAAGTCAGGCAAGTTCGCTCGAAGAAACTGCGGCCTCCATGGAACAGCTCAGTGATACGGTAAAGCAAAACGCCGCCAGTGCGGCGCAGGCAAATCAGCTGGCGATGAGCGCCTCAAGCGTCGCTGTCAAAGGCGGAGACGTGGTGGGGAAAGTGGTTGAGACCATGAAGCATATCAATGACAGCTCCAAGCAGATCGCGGACATCATCAGCGTGATTGACGGAATTGCGTTTCAGACCAACATACTGGCACTGAACGCAGCAGTGGAGGCGGCTCGCGCCGGTGAACAAGGACGCGGCTTTGCGGTGGTTGCCAGCGAGGTCCGGTCCCTGGCGGGACGATCAGCCAAAGCAGCAAAAGAAATCAAGACATTGATCAGTGCCAGTGTTAACCGTGTGGCACAGGGGACTGCCTTGGTTGATCAGGCTGGGGCCACAATGACCGAGGTGGTTGCCAGTATTCGCCGCGTAACCGAGATCATGGGCGAAATCAGTGCTGCGAGCAACGAACAAAGTCTGGGTGTTTCCCAGGTGGGCCAGGCAGTAACGCAAATGGATCAAGTCACGCAGGAAAACGCCGCTTTGGTCGAACAAATGGCGGCCGCCGCGAGTAGCCTCAAGAGTCAAGCGCAGGAATTGGTGCATACAGTTGCAACATTCAAGCTCGATGGCAGCGCCACATCGGCCCCTGTCCCTGTTCGTTCTCCCGTCCAAAAGCCATTTGGCGGGACTGATCGACGAACGGGTCAATCGATAAAGCCCACGCCAAAAAAGCACGTGGCTGAATGGGAGATGTCTTGAGCGTGTGAATTCATCTCAAAGCGCCGAATGTGAACAGGCTCACAGTGCGAGCACCAACCATGGTTAACATCCATGCCATGACTGCACACGTGAACCCGCCACCTGATACACCACATTCAGGCGAACGACTGGCCAAGCGCGTGGCTGCGATGCTGGCTTGTTCGCGCCGTGAGGCCGAGCAGTACATCGCGGGGGGCTGGGTGCGGGTGGATGGCAAAGTGGTGGAAGAGCCGCAATTCAGGCTTCTGCAGCAAAAGGTTGAGGTCGACCGCGACGCCAGCCTGATCGGCGACGGTGCGGTAACCCTGCTGCTGCACAAGCCGGCGGACTGCGCCGACGGCGCTGCTGCCCTGGCACTGCTCAGACCGGACAGACAAATGGCCAATGATCCATCGGCCGTTCGAGCACTCAAGCGGCACTTTGCCGGCTTGAATTCACTGGTCGCGCTGGAAACCGGGGCCAGCGGCTTGCTGGTGTTCAGTCAGGACTGGCGCGTGGTGCGCAAGCTGACGGAAGATGCCGACCTTATCGAACATGAAATCATTGTCGAAGTCGAAGGCCAGGTCAGCAACGACGCGCTGGATCGACTGAACCGCGGTTTGAGTGCCGATGCCAAGCCTTTGCCACGCGTGCGGGTCAGCGTCAACAGCGGCAACGAGACCTCCAGCAAGCTGCGCTTTGCCGTCAAAGGCAGCCATCCCGGTCTGCTGGCGTATCTGTGCGAGCGCCTGGGACTGAAGATGCTCGGGATGAAGCGCCTGCGTGTGGGTCGCGTTGCGATGGGCCAAATGCCGGTCGGGCAATGGCGCTATTTGCAGAGCCATGAGCGCTTCTAAAGGCCGGGGCAGCTGTGGCGCCGGCGCCAAGTAAAAATATTCGATAATCGAAACCAGCTTTGATTTGGATCCACTTATGTTTTTGCGCTCTTTCAAATTGTTCGTCGCCGCCCTGACTGCCGCGCTCCTGTCTGTGGCCTGCGGTAACGGCGAACCGGCACCCGCCCCCACCGGGCTGACCGTCAGCGCGGGAGAATCCAGCGCGACCGTGACATGGAACATGACAGACGGCGTTGAATACTGGCTGTTTTTTGGTCCGAGCAGCGTCGCGCCGACGACGACTTCATCGATGCAGGGCTGGTTTGGCCTGCCGGGCGGCAACGTGCTGCTCAAGGCAACATCGCCCTACGTCGTGACGGGTCTGCCCGATGGCTTGAATTATTCGTTTTCCGTCAACGCCCGGACCAATGGCGGCCCGGGTGGACCGGGCAGCACCGCCGTCACGGTGACGCCCCGAATTGCCGGCGCCAGTTGGCTAGCCAGCAGCGCCGTCTCTGCTGCACCGGATTTGCGCAGTGTCACCTTCGGCGCCACCGCAGGCACCAGCACGACGGTGCCGGTCAACACCTACGTGGCGGCGGGCACGGGCGGCGCCATCTATTCCAGCTTGGACGGCACCACCTGGAGCGCTGTCAATTACGCCAGCAGCAGGAATATCAATGCAGCAGCCTACTTTGGCACCTTCAAACTGGTCGGCGATGGCGGTCTGGTGCTGCTCAGTTCAGACGCGGCAAGTTGGACTGCACAAACCAGCGGGACGACGCAGAACCTGTACGCGATTGCCAGCAATTCCCTGAATCTGAACGTGGCCGTGGGTGCCAATGGCACCATCATCAGCAGCGTGGATGGCATCACATGGACTGCAGCCACCAGTTCCGGGACCACGCGCGACCTGTACGGCGTGACCTACGCTGCCTACGGCACCGGCCTGTGGCTCGCTGTCGGCGCGGGCGGCACCATGGTGCAAAGCACCGACGCCCTGACATGGAGCAGCGTTGCCAGCAACTCCCTGGCAGATTTGCGCGGGATCACCTACGGCACCATGCTTTCGACATCGACAGCAGGAGTGATAACGGCAACGTCGGAATTCGTCGCAGTCGGAGCCGCCGGTACGGTCTTGAGCAGCGCCGACGGGGCCAACTGGTCAACCCAAACCCTGGCCGGTGCGGGCACCCTCCATGCTGTGACCTACGGCACGCAATACGTCGCTGTTGGCGCCAGCGGAAAGGTATTCATCAGCGCCGATGGCGTCAACTGGACGCCTGCCGCGCCTGTGACCAGCCAAAATCTTTACGCCGTGACACGCGGCGCACTAAGCTACTCGGCCGTCGGTGCGGCCGGCACCAATCTGCTTTCGAAATAACTCGGGCCGACGGCCCCCGCCTGGCGCTGGGTGCGAAGGCGAGAGCTCATCCAGCCCAACAGGTCCAGCCACATCTGACGGATCTCTGCGTCGCGCGGCGTGCGCGTGGCGTTGGGCAGTTCAATCGTCACCACCGGCACGCCGCTGTGAACCCCGCCATAATTGCCGAGCGAGCCCGGATAGATGCCTACCTGATGCAGGTACAGGCTGCCAAGGCGCTTGGGTGGCACTGCAGGGCCGTCGAAATCGAGTACGCCGTAGGGGGCGTGAATGCTGACGATGAGCTGTGGTCTGAAATCCCTGATCTGCTCATGCAAAAAGCGTGACTCGGGCTCGGACAAGGCCTTGGCGCCCGGCCAGCGGCGCGGGTCTTTGCGCGTGCGCTTTTCCCAGTAAACCTTTGCTTCACGATCCCAGTTGGGTGTAGAAAAATTGCGGTTCAGATCGACACCCTGTCCATTCACGCGACGTGGCGGCTGGTGGAAGATTCCGTCCGGATTGAGCACCGGTACAAAACGCCAATGAACCGTTTTGGCGCTGGCAACAGGCAGTTGCCCAGCCAGCCTGAGCCAATGAAACGCCACCGACGCCGAGGATGGCTCGTCGCCATGGATGGCACCCACCACCAGCACACGCATCGTGACCTGCTCGGGCTTCACATCACGCATCCAGAGCGTTCGTCCCTGCACCGAGCGGGCCGCGGTGGGCTGCAGTCTGGCGGTCTCGCAAAGCTCCCGCTTCACGTTGGGCAAACGCGCCGAAAAATCGGCACAAGGCGCGGCTGCCTGGACGCTTTGGACGGTCAGCAGCGAAGCCAGCAACAAGGGCTTGAGGCAAGGCACAGGCATGCCGGGGAGTTTACCCGCCGGGGTAAAAGTGTGAAGCCCACCGATAAGCCGGATTCTGTGCAACCACCGGCCCTTGCGGACCGGCAGAAGTGACTGCCATTACTCTGGGCCGCTGGTCACCCAACGGCTCGGTGCTACCTACCCGCACACTCCGGGGGCCCCGTCAACGTGTGCCTACTTGGTATTGCTGCGCGTAGAGATTGCCCGTTTCACCCGAACTTAATCGGCTCGTCTCTGTTGCTCTGATCCTCACCTTATACCCAGGGCTTGCGCCACAGGCTTTCAGTGGACAGCTGTTAGCTGCTACGCTGCCCTGTGCAGTCCGGACGTTCCTCCAGTGCGCCCTTTCGGGTGATGCACCAGCGGCAGTCTGGCGGGCTTCACACTCGCGATTATCCACTCCTGAGACAATGGCAGCACCATGATCCGCCTGACCGAGCTGAAACTGCCGCTGGAGCACGCAGCCGACGCGCTTCCCGCACTGATAGCGCGCACGCTGGGCATTGCCAGCGCGGAACTGGGTTCGTTCACGGTTTTCAAGCGCAGCATCGACGCGCGCAAGGCCGATCTGGTTCAGGTTTACATCGTTGATCTGGAGATTGCCCCCACGCTCGGCACTGACGTGTCCTCGCTGCCCCCCGAGGGGGCTGTTTCGCCTTGGGGCGGCCCGGCGGCGAAACTTGCCCCCACGACGGAGGCAGCGCTGCTGACCAAGTTCGCTGGCGATCCGCACATCTTCGCGGCGCCGGATATGGCATATCACCCGGTGGCTCAGGCGCCAGCCAACTTCGGACCGCAACCGGTTGTCGTCGGGTTCGGTCCCTGCGGCATTTTTGCGGCCTTGATCCTGGCGCAAATGGGCTTCAGACCGATCGTGCTGGAACGCGGCAAGACGGTGCGTGAACGTACCCAGGACACCTGGGGTCTGTGGCGCAAACGTGAGCTCAACCCGGAGTCGAACGTGCAGTTTGGCGAAGGGGGCGCCGGCACTTTTTCCGACGGCAAGCTCTACAGCCAGATCAAGGACCCGCGCCATCTCGGGCGCAAGGTCATGAACGAGTTTGTCAAGGCCGGCGCACCGCCCGAGATTCTGGTCGACGCACACCCGCACATCGGCACCTTCAAGCTGGTCAAGGTGGTGGAGAACCTGCGCCGGCAAATCATCGCGCTGGGTGGCGAAATCCGCTTCCAGCAGCGCGTTAGCGATGTGCTGATTGAAGACGGGCCGCAGGGTCGCCAACTGCGCGGCCTGACGGTTCTGAACCAGGCCAGCGGCGAGTCCTACGAGCTGCGTGCTGATCATGTGGTGATGGCGCTGGGCCACAGTTCGCGCGACACCTGCGCCATGCTGTACGGACGCGGCGTGGCGATGGAGGCCAAGCCTTTTTCGATTGGCTTTCGCGTCGAGCATCCGCAAAGCGTGATCGACCGCGCACGCTGGGGTCGCCATGCGGGTAACCCCAAGCTGGGGGCGGCCGACTACAAACTGGTACACCATGCCAGCAATGGGCGCTCCGTTTACAGTTTTTGCATGTGCCCGGGCGGCACGGTCGTCGCCGCCACGTCAGAGATCGGTCGCGTTGTCACCAACGGCATGAGCCAGTACTCGCGCAACGAGCGCAATGCCAACGCCGGTATCGTGGTGGGCA
>JBAXOZ010000050.1:0-16080 GCA_037132975.1 Comamonadaceae bacterium | reverse complement strand
TCTAGGGAAGTCCAACGGGGTGTGAACCGATCCGCTTCGGGGTCGAAACGTCACTGGACTCGCCACTCGCATCCAATGGGGGATCGCGGGAGCCCAAAAGAAAACCCAGCACGAGGGCCGGGTTGTTACCGCCAATAGGCAGACTGTCAGGAGCGAGCTATTTTTTCTTGTTGGCGTGAGCAGCTGCCTTGTCCGCCTGCAGCTTTGCCTTATCCGCTTTCACCGCAGCCTTGTCAGAGGCGATGCTTGCCTTGGGAGCACTAGCCGCCTTGTCTGCGTGCAGCTTTGCCTTATCGGCTTTTAGAGCAGCTTTGTCAGCCTGTACGGCCGGGTTGGGAGTATGCGCTGGCGGGGTCGGCGACGTTTGAGCCAATGAAGCCACAGAAGCTGTAGCCAGAATGGTTGCAAGCAAGATGTTGATCGGTTTCATGGTTCAGTAGCTCCTTTGGGTTGAACGGGAGCTTCATTGCTCCACCCCACCAAAACGTACGCGCCGCAGGGGCGTTGACGGCTTTGGTTTTCTTTACATACTTCAAACCTGCTCGCGGTCCCCTACATTGCGCTCGCTATTGGCATTGACGACCCAACGTTTACACAAACTTCATCAGATTTTGCAAGTCGGGGCATACACTCAAATTGCGCAGGGTAAACCTGCTACGGTTGGTGGACCTATCGAAGGAGAAACTTATGAATAGAGCTTTGAAGAAGACCCTGATGGCAGCGGCCTTGGTGTGCACGGGTTCAGTGGCAGTGATGGCGCTTGCCCAGTCACCCAATCCCGGCGGTCCTCCCGACGCATTCGGCATGCCTGGGCGACATTTCGGACCGATGCACAGGCCAGACCCGGCAAAAGTGCAGGCAATGTTCGACAAGCACATGTCCCGGCTTAAGACCTTATTGCAATTGACACCAAACCAAGAAGGCGACTGGGTGGCCTTTAATTCTGCGATGACACCCCCTGCAGTCAGACCGACACCGCCAAATCCACAGGAGTTCGAGAAACTCACCACACCAGAACGTATTGATCGACTGAACGCGATGCGAGCACAGCACGCGGGATTGCTGGACAAGCGTGCTGAAGCCGCGAAAAAGTTTTATGCAGTCCTGACTCTTTCGCAACAGAAGGTATTTGATCTTGAAACGCTCAAATACCTACAGCCTAGAGACAAGATGCGCTGGCTTCATCAACCGATGCACCGCGAAGATCCCCGCAAGTGAACCGGATTCAGTGGCGACTTGAATCAGGGCTCTGCCTGCGTATTGGCCTTTACAAATCTTAATGTTTGCGCCACCTATGTGGTGCTACATTGCACCCGAGCGCGAAAGCGTTCCCTGCTTTTCCTCCCTGAGCAGGGCCTTGATGTGTGACAGCAAACAGGCTTATCACCCCGGACTTTGTGCCGGGGTTTTTTTGCGACTTCAGCGTGCGATACGGGTATACCTTTCTTCAGTGTGTGGAGTGCTCGCGACCGGCAGCTTTCCTGTTGCTCAAATCACCCGCAGCATGAGCCCTGTCGCCCGGGTCGTCACAAATTGAGGTTTCTTCTAGCCTGCTCACCTCGAAAACTAGCTGCTTCTTTGCCGATGTTGTAAGCTGATCCCCAGTATGTCTGTGCGACTCCCCATTTTCCGGATTGCGTGCGCCGCATTGATCTGCTGCGTATTGCTGTTGCTTGATCGACTGCCGCGTTCACCTTCGCCAGCAGCACCCCGTGCTACCTGGCCGCTAGCTGAGAAGCTGCCAGCTAATGGCACACTGACACTCAAGGCCGAGGGAAGAATTCCGGTGCCCATCAATACGCCGGTCGCGCACGCCAGCTCATTGCTGCCGATGCCTGCCACGCATCCATCGGTCCTGCTGGCGTTCTGGTTTGCCGGATCTCGCGAAAGTGCTTCTGATGTCCAGATTGCGGCATCTCATTTTGATCGAGCCACCCAGCAATGGAGTGCTCCACGTTTCGTAGTGAATCGCCATGCCATGGCCAAGCAACTGGGGTTTGGCCTGCGACGCCTAGGAAATCCTGTGGCCTGGCGCGACAACCAAGGCAGGATTCACCTGTTTGTGGTGGCAACAGGTCTGGGTGGCTGGGCCGCATCCCGCATTTTGCACTTGCGTCAAAGCAATCAAGGCGAAGACTTTGCTGCGCTGTCCTTTGCAGTGGACCGCGTATTACCTCTGTCTTGGTTGTGGAACACGAGTTTTCTGGTGCGCACGGCACCGCTGCCTTTGAAGGATGGTGGCATGATGCTGCCGGTTTATTTTGAATTGGGCATCAAGTATCCGGTCGCGTTGCGTTTTGATGCCGGTGGTGAGTTTCTCGGTATGGTGAGAATTTCCAGTCGGAGTCATTTGTTGCAACCGACGTTGGTGGAGGCTACTGAATCCCGCTGGTTGGCGTTGATGCGTGATCAACGCCCTGAAGGGAAAGTGGCGGTGGCACAAACGCTAGACGGCGGGCTCAACTGGTCCGATTTGCCCGATTTGGCCCTGAATAACCCGAATTCCTCGGTGGCCGGTCTGGGTCTGACACCAGGACTAATGTTTTTGGCGCACAACTCCTTACCATTAGGTCGCACGGCGCTGGACTTGAGTACTTCCTCCGATGGTCAGAACTGGGCTTTGATGCAGGCATTAGCACTCGGAACAGGGAATGACGAATACTCCTATCCGGCGATGGCTTGGGCCGACAATAGTCTGTGGGTGAGCTATACAGATCGGCGTCAGGCAATCGCCTGGCAGCGGTTTTCAATTTCTCCTTCAAACCGCTAGGTCTTCACGGCACTACGCAAGCGCACTTCCGCTAGAGCACCGTGTTTTGTGAGACTGCTGCATGCCAACTGGGCCTGTCGGCTGTAAGCTGGGGCTCCTCGTTTCAAGTGAAGTGGCACGCGTCGCCAACACTTGGTCAGTGAAGCCACCGGGATTGGGTTCTTGCCTGGGCCCGTTCAGGCGCCCAGATTCGTGGTGTGTAGTGACACCGGTCGTTCAGTGTTTACCGCCTGAGGGACTCGTCTGGCCTCGTACGAGAAGTTTCTGCTTTCATACCATCTTTGGTAAAGCTGTTCGTGTTCTTGGGCCACTTCATTCCATGCCCGCACAAAGTTGGGCACTGGCTTGCTGCGACACAACTGTTGTTCGATTGCATCGACCCACTTTTCGAGCGATGCTGTCAGAGACAACACTGAGCCTGCATCAGGCGTGACATCTGCAGCAGCACCGCACACATCGGACACCACTACGGGCACTCTTGCCGCCATTGCTTCGCTGATCGCCATGCCATAAGGCTCAGCTTTGGCAGGATGCAGCAGCACATCAAAATCCCAATGGCGCACTGGATTAGTCCAACCCGCTAATTCATAGCCACCCTGCCAGCCCGCAAATAGTTTCTTTACCTTGGCAACCTCAGGGCCAACCACGACAATTTTCAAGTTGGGTCGGCTGTGGCGCAATTGCCGAATTGCCGCAATTGCCAATAACAGACCCTTGCGCTTCCATTCGCTTCCAACAAAGCCAATTACTCCTGCATCGCGTGGCACGTTCCTGTCTTCGCGCAAAACTCCAGTCGTTACTCCAGGTGTAATGGGCTGCGTGATCTTGTACGCAAATTCCGGGTAGTAATGAATCAACTGCTGCTTCATGAATTCAGAATTCGGAACAATGCGCTTGGCAACAGAAAGCTCACGTCGTTCCAGAAACAGTTGCATCGCCACGCGCAGCGAAATCAGCCGCCACCAAGGCTTTTCAAAGATCGTGGCAAATGGCGAACCGTGGAACGTGGTGATGTCATGGCAGTTGACCCGCTCATGACTGTGTATCAGCCACCCGGGACGCGGGTTTGCCTGCAGCCAAGCGCTAACCGTGTTGGCGAACTGCATGTGCGCTCGCCACCGGGGTCGCATCGCAGCCTTGCCCAGTTCATGCACAACAATCCCCTGCCGTTTCTCGCCCAGACATACTTCGCACAGAACTTCGACTGGATACCCGAGGTCACGCAATTCTTGGGTGAGATTCCAGACATACCGCTCCATGCCGCCCACAGGACCATAGCGTCGAACCACATGTATTAGTTTCATATTCTTGACCGAGTAGCAGGCATCGCGTCTTGGCAGATCGAGAACGCGGCACCTAGTGGTTAACCCATAGTCGAACCTTTTGGCTTGTGTTTGGTGCTCCGGTCTCTGTGGACTTGGCGCGAACTCCGTCGCTTGAGGATGCACCGGGACTTGGCTTGACGCACAGCTCAGTGATGGCGAAGACAGCAACCATGGCCGATAGGATCGACAAACCCATCACGCCAAATGGTGTCTTCATCGGTGATCCTCCTCAATTAATTTTGGTGCTGCAGTTGATGATCGCTCAAGCTATGTGCAAATCTTGTTCGCGAAGAGTAAAGTAAGAGTAAAGAAGGTTCCGGCCGAGAAATCGAATTTCGGTTCGTAGCCATTGGCGGCACTGTTTAACACAGCGTTTAGCATTTGCAGTCCCGCGGGTGTGCCGAGAGTGAGCACCTGCGACACGGAATGCAGTGTCTGATTTGTCTTGGTTTGCTTCACACAGGCTGGCAGAGTGGCCACTGTCCGGATGAGCGGCTCGCGCTTAGCTCTCAAGGCGCTCCGTATTGATTCCCCATGCGATTCTTAGGCGGACTGCAACTCTGGACCCGCTCTTCGCGACTGGAAGATAAATGCCGAGATCTGCCAAACGATAAAGAGAGCAATCATGCCCAGCAGCGTGCCACTGATGGGGCGAGTGACGAAGACGCCAAAACTCCCCCTGCTGATGAGCATCGCGCGGCGGAAGTTTTCTTCCAGCATGGGACCCAGAATAAAGCCCAGCATCAGCGGCGCAGCGTCCAGTTTGAGGCGCATGAACAGATAGCCCATGAAGCCAAAGATGGAGGTGATGAAGATGTCATCGAGGTTGTTGTTGATGCTGTAAGTTCCGATGCAGCAGAAGAACAGAATCGATGGAAACAGCACACTGAAGGGAATCTTGAACACCGACAACCAGTAGCGCACCAGCGGCACGTTGAGAACAAGCAGAAAGCAGTTGCCGACCCACATGCTGGCCACCAGACCCCAGAACAACTCGGGGTGACTTCCGATCATGTTCGGGCCGGGCTGGATGCCCTTGATGATGAAGGCGCCCATCATGAGTGCCATCACCGCGTTCTCCGGAATGCCAATCGCCATGAGCGGAATAAAGCTGGTACGCGCAGCCGCTTCGTCGGCTGCAGCCTGGCCGGCCACGCCTTCAATGGCGCCGTGTCCGATTTCATCCTTGTATTTGCTGAATCGCTTGTCGATGGCATAAGCGGCGAACTGGGCGATGGTGGGTCCACCGCCAGGCAAAAGGCCCAGGACCGAGCCAACGGCACTGCCACGCAGGGCACTGGGAATGATGCGCTTGAACTCGGGCCAGGTCGGCATCAGCTTGATTTGCCCGTTGAACGGCGTGAGTTGACTGCCACTGTCAAGGTTCTTCACAACCTCGGCAATGCCGAAACAACCCAGGGCAATGCTGATCAGGCCAATGCCGTCCATCAGGAAGGGCATGTCCATGGTGAAGCGCGCAACGCCGCTGTTCACGTCCGTTCCAATCACGCCAAGCAGCACGCCAATAAATGCCATGGCAAGACCATTGAGCAGGCTGCCGGTCGTGACAAAGCTCACGCACATGAACCCGAACAGCATGAGGGAACAGTAGTCGGCCGGACCAAACAGGAAAGCCACCTCGCCCAGGGCCGGGGCCGCCGTTGCCAGAACCACAATGGCCACGGTGCCGCCAATGAAGCTGGAGATACCGGCAGTGAACAGGGCCAGACCGGTCTTGCCATTGAGCGTCATCTGGTAGCCGTCAATGCAGGCCACGATGCTGCTGGCGTGCGGGATCTTCATGGTGATGGCACTGACGGAGTCACCGTACTGGGCACCGTAGTAGATCCCGGAGAGCATGATGAGCGAGCCCGTAGTGGGAATGGAATAGGTCAAGGGCAGCAGCAGGCTGATGGTTGACAAGGGGCCCAGTCCAGGCAACAGCCCAATGAGGGTGCCGACCACGCAGCCGATGGCGCAGTACATCAGGTTTTGCAGGGTCAGTGCGTGCTCGAAACCAAACGCGAGGTTATGAAGTATGTCCATCAGAATAAGGGTAGTTGCAGGCCGAGCAGATAGCGAAACGCAAAGGCAATAGCAATCAGGCCTGCCGAGATTTTGATGTTGCGCACGACGGAATAAGTGGTGCCGGCAAAGGACACGCAAAACACCAAGAACACAATGCCAGCGATCATGTTCACGTGTTGAGATAGCAGTGCAAACCCGCACAGACCCATTAGCACGAGAGCTATGTTCTTCATGTTGTAGTTCAGGGGGACGGGCTTGACGAAGCGCGAACGCACCACCGAGACAGCACCAATCAGGAAGAGCATGGAACTCACCATGATCGGAAACAGGCCCGGGCCCGATCGGCTAAAGTGGCCTATCTGGTAATTGAGCGATCCCAGGCCAAAGACCAGGGCAATCGCCATGAGGACCAGGCCTCTGACTAGATTTGTATTGTTCATTTCGGACGTTTGCCTACTTCGCGTTGCCTCGTTTGTGAGACGGTATGGTAGGGCGGAAGATTGCACTTGAATCGTCACAATCATTACGATATGTCCATGTTTGCCGGGACAGCATGTTGGACCTGGCGGGCGGGCGCAAGTGACCCGGCTGAAAGCGCTAGGGCAGGTGCCGGGGAAATTCCAGAAAGACCTTCAGGCCCGGCGTCGCGGAATCAAACGAAATGCGCCCGCCATGCATGGTGACCATCGCCACGACGCTCGCGAGACCCAAGCCGTGGCCCCTCATGTTGCGGTCCAATCGAAAAAAGCGAGTACCGAGTTTATTCAGTTCCTGCACCGGAATACCGGGACCGTCATCTTCAATTGTGAGCAGAACACGATCTCTAGTGACCTCACTCTTTAGCATTACTTTGGTGCCGATGCCGCCATATTTCAGCGCGTTATCGACAAGGTTTGAAATGGCACCGGCAAGCAGATCCGGATCCCCCATGACAACCGGGCTTCCAGAAACATCAAGTCTGATCTCGGCGTCCTGAACTTCAGCGACTGCCTGATAGAAGTCCACTACTTCGCTGACGACAGCTGAAAGCGAGACCGGCTGAAAATCGATTCGACGCGCTCCTGCTTCAGCCTCGGCAATTTGAAGCAACTTCTCAAAGACCAATGTCAGTTCTTCGACATCGGCGATGGCATCTTCGATATGCTTCTTCTGGATGGCAGTTGCGCTTGTGTCCTCTGCCGCCGTTCGCAAGCGCAAGAGAATCCTGGTCAGCGGTGTGCGCAGATTGTGGGCAATGGTGTCTGATACATGTCGCACGCCATTCATCAACACTTCGATCCGGTCGAGCATTTGGTTGATATCGTTTCCCAGCAGCGCGAATTCGTCTTCTTGACCCAGCGGCTCTACGCGTTCCTTGATCTCTCCCGCAGCGACACGCGTCAAGGTACGCCGGATCGGTTCGACGCTGCGGTCCAGCTCCTGTCGGAATACGAACAGCCCGCCGACAAGAAGCACGAAAGCCACCGCACAGGCGAGCGCAATGCCCCGCGTGACCAGTGAATCCATGGTCTCCTGGTCGTGCAAATCATTGCCGACGAACAGCTGGCTGCCATCCATAAAAGTCCGAGCGATGACATAGCCCGATATTTCTCGACCACGTCGCACCATCAGTCGGTGATCGCCACCGCGCAGTCCATCTACCTTGGTGGGGGGTTGATCCAGGTTGCCTGCTAGCTTGAATCCCGTCGAATCGACATACAGCAGCAACTCCGTCGACGTGTTCTGGTCATCACCAAGCTCGCGTTGGATATCCAGTATCAGTGCCTGTGGACCGCCGTTCTCAAATCGGGTCGTCAATTTTTGACTCACGGTGATGACCTGCCGTGTCATGCCCTGGTACAGCACACCCACTGTCTGCATGTAGATGATCGATATCGTGATGATCATCGTAATGATGACCAGCAGGCCATAGTAGAAGGCGAGCCGAAAGCCGACCGAACGCCACGGGCGATGCATGGGACGCGTGTTGTCGTTCATTTTTTCTTGTTAGGCTGCAAGTCTGCAGTCATTCTGTAGCCAGTGCCGCGCTCCGTATGAATCAAAGGACGCTCTCCAGCCGCTTCAAGTTTGCCACGCAGCCTGCTGACGTGGACGTCGATCACATTGGTTTGCGGGTCAAATCGATAGTCCCATACGGATTCAAGCAGCATGGTCCGGGTTAGCACCCGGTCCGGGTTCATCATGAAGTAGGCCAGTAGGCGAAATTCGCGTGGCTGCAGAGTAATCAATCGTCCCGCTCGCTCCACGCGCCGGCTTGCCAGATCCAGGGACAGGTCTGCGATCTCCAGTTTGCGGCTTTCGGCGACTGAACTTGAGCGGCGAATCAGGGCTTCCGCGCGGGCTGCAAGTTCCGAAATGGCGAACGGTTTCGTGAGGTAATCGTCGCCTCCCGCCTTCAAGCCACGCACACGTTGATCCAACGCACTCAGTGCGCTCAAAACAAGGACAGGCGTCTTGTTGCCCATACCCCTCAATGCGGTCAGTATGCTCAGCCCATCAACCTCATTAGGAAGCATGCGGTCAAGAATGATGACTTCCCAACTCGCAGTGGTCGCCAACTCCATCCCGGCTCGCCCGTCCCGTGCTATTTTTGTTTGGTACCCCAGGTCCTTGAGCTCTCTGGCAATGTAGTTGGCGTTCTCCTCGTCATCTTCGATGATTAGACAGCGCCAAGCTCCGACAAGTTCACTCATATCACAGCCATAGGTTCTCTGACCTCCTCGTAGTTGGTTACTTTCATATGGATTTTTGAAAAAAGGGGGCACATTTCGGAAACACTTGCTTGTGCTGCCAAATCCAGCCCCGGATTCACCAGCGATCAGGGGCATTATGGTGCAGAGCTGACAGTTCACGTACGTCCATTTACGATGCGGAAGCGCTTCATTTGAGATGCGGGAACTCTGGCGGCGTGCGTCGCCAATCTGCATAATTCAAGAGGTGGCGGGCTAGGCAATAGCGGTTTCGACTGCATGTCTGACGCAAGGCTGAAGGTCAACTAAAATCGAGGAAGAAAATCGCTCCACAGGGCTTACCGACTTGAAAATCGTACGTTGGGCGATCATCGCCATCTTTCTTCTTACCTTGATATTGATCGCTTTCGGAAAGTACTTTCCTAGCGTGTGACAGGGTAGACCTTTCAGCTGCCGGCAGTTACGCTTGACTCCCTAGATCGAGGAATACACCGCTTCAAAAGCTGGTCGCCAACATCACCAAGACGGCCAGCGCCATGACCCCGGTCGCCGACCATCCAAAGAGTCGATGGCGTGCGGTGATGGTGTGTTTCCCCATCAGGCGTTCAGATTGCCCTACCCACATCATTGCGGCCATGATGGGAACTGCAATTACGCCATTGACGATGGCACTCCACACCAAAGCCTTGATCGGGTCCACCTCAAGATAGCCCATGAGAGTTCCAAATCCCGTGGCAGCAATGATGATGAGGTAGAAGCCCTTAGCTTCATGAAAGTCGTGTGACAGACTAGCTTTCCAGTCGTACAACTCACTGACTGCGTATGCAGCAGAGCCAGCCAAGACCGGGACTGCTAGCAGTCCTGTGCCGATGATTCCAAGCGCGAAGATCAGGAATGCGAATTCACCCGCGACGGGGCGTAGCGCTTCTGCTGCCTGGGCAGAGGTCTGGATGTTGGTAATACCTTGCTCATTGAGCGTGACGGCAGTGGCAATCACAATACAAAGTGCCACGACGTTGGAGAACGTCATTCCAACGAATGTGTCATCCTTGATGCGGGACAGATGCTCCGCAGCGTATTCTGGATGAGATTTCAAAGCCTTGGCACCGGGCCTGCGGTTGCTGTCTTCAACTTCCTGCGCGGCCTGCCAGAAGAACAAGTAGGGGCTGATGGTGGTTCCCAAGACCGCCACTACCATTGCCGCGTACTCCTTGACCGACGCATGTTCCAGAGAAAATACCCAAGGATGCAACGATTCAGAGATGACCTGCTTCCAGGGAACATGCACCGTAAGAATAACAGCCACATACGAAAACAACGCCAGAGTGAGCCACTTGAGAATCCGCACTGTTCGTTCGTAGGAGAAGAATACCTGGGTGCTTACGCAAAGTGCGCCAAAGCTCAGGACATACAGAGCCAGTGGACCTCCTACAAGAAGACGCAAAGCCTCGCCCATGGCGCCAATGTCAGCGGCGATGTTAATTGTGTTGGCCACCACCAACAACCCCACCAGGCTTGTGGTGAGCCATCTTGGAAACATCTTGTTGATATTGGCGGCCAGACCTTCGCCGGTCACCCAGCCAATTCGCGCCGACAGCATCTGAATGCCAATCATTAGCGGCGTCGTGATGAGCAGCGTCCAGACCAAAGCAAACCTGAATTGAGAGCCGGCCTGCGAGTAAGTCGCGATACCGCTCGGGTCGTCATCCGCAGCACCCGTGATGAGTCCAGGTCCGAGACGGTTTACAAATTCCTTTGTAGCTTGAGTCACCATGGTAATAGGCCCCCTGCATGCCAGCTAAAGGCACGTCATCGCTCGATAGAGCATGGAAAAAGATTCCTGGTAGTCTCAGCAGCCTTTGATAAGGCTGCATCCAATCTGCCAGGCACGTTTATGAAAGCCTCCGTGCCGAGCGTGACTGGTTCTGTGGCTGACTGGAGCCTAGAAACCCATCAGACTTACCGGAGGCCAGGAACTATCTGAGTCCATAAGTTTGGCCGGTCGTTGATAAGGTCGCGATTCTAGGCTGGACGCAGGGAATGGGACATAGTGCCGGAAGTAAATCGCGAGTAAAGCTCATCCAGTGTTTTTGCCGTGCAATGCATTTATGGGACACCACTGAGTTCAATGTCGCCTTGTTGGCTCGTACTTTGAACTGGCGAATACTCACAGTCGACCTTCGGCAGACAGTTCGCTCGTGCTCTTCATTGTTGTCAAGTACAAGCAAACATTCTCGATCAAGACGACCGTTGTTGTTCGACAAGGCCAGTGCACCAATACAATTTCGCAATGAAACGTTTACTGCCTCTCCTGGTCGCTGCCTAAGATGCCGCAATCTGTGCGCAGCTTCCGTGCATCTCTGGCTGCGATGGCTGGAATTTGCCTCGCCTTCATGTTGATTGCTATCAACACTTCCGTGGTTGGCACAGCCATGCCGCGCATCGTTGCCGACCTGCGTGGTTATGACCTTTACCAGTGGGCGGCATCGGCCTTTTTGGTGGGTAATGCTGTAATGATCCCGATCACGGGGCGACTGGGCGACCTGTATGGCCGCAAACCCTTTGTGCTGACCGCTGTCTTTCTCTTTGCCGTGGCCTCGGTTGCTTGCGGATTTTCTCAAACCATGCTGCAACTTGTAGTTTCGAGAGGCTTGCAAGGACTGGCTGGAGGCATGCTGCTCGGCGTTGCTTCGGCCTGCGTACCTGACCTCTTCCCGGATCCCGCGCAGCGCGTACGTTGGCAGGTTCTTCTGTCTTCAAGTTACGGTGTCGCGTTGACGGTCGGACCATGGCTCGGGGGATGGTTGACTGAACATGCGAGTTGGCGTTTCGTGTTCTTTGTCAATCTGCCGGTTGCTGTGGCTGCGCTACTCATGGTCTGGATATTCTTCCCGCACATTGTTCATCACGAAGAAACGGATCGCAGCATTGACTGGCTGGGTGCTGTGCTGCTCCTGCTGGCCATCTGCGGCCTGCTGGGATCCGCGGAATACAGTCAGGGCCATGGCTTTGTCAACGCCATGTCTTTGAGCTTGTGGGCAGCGGCGAGCATCCTGGCCTACAGCTTCTTCCGCCATCAGTATCACACCACTGCGCCCATTGTTCCGCCCAAGGTTCTGAATGACAGCGGCGCGCGCAAGCTGATGCTGCTCGGTGTGCTGACCGGCCTGACGATGTTCATGCTGATCTTCTACACGCCCTTGCTGCTGCAGGGAAGTTTTGGCCAATCACCGAATCAGGCGGGACTGGTCATGACACCGCTGCTGGTCTTCATTACGATCGGCAGTATCGTCAACGGAAGGCTGCTGCCGCGCCTGCGCCGCGCGGAGCGCATCATCGCTTGGGGTCAGTTGGGGATGCTCATCAGTTGCCTGTTGTTGACTCAGCTTGAGTCGCAGACACCAAGAGGCCTGATGATGCTGGTGTTTGCCCTGTGTGGAATCAGTCTCGGGTTTCAGTTACCCAACTTGACACTGCAGATCATGGCGGTTGCGGGACGCGCCAATTTGGGCGTTGCCGGAGCGCTGGCGCAGTCGACACGCATGATTGGCAGCATGATCGGCGTCGGCATTGCCAGCGTGCTTGTCAACACCTTGTACGCGCAGAAGATCGTTTCGGTACTCGACAAGTTTCACATTCAGGATTCCACCCTGATCAGCTTGCTTTCTTCACCGCAAATTCTGATCCGGAGGCAGGACCAGGAGGCGCTGGAGGAATTGACCCACCGTCTTGGACTGGATGCCGTCCCCTTGATGCAAGCCGCGCGTGATGGTTTGGTCAACGGGACCCACGCTGCATTCGTTTTGTGTTCGCTGATTTCGGGCATCAGTATCCTGATTAGTCTTCGTTTGCCCCGGTACACGATCAGCCCCGCGCGCAAGACTGAAGAAGACCAACAATCTTACTGATGCCTTCGGCTTTCTGGTTCGCGAAGGCAAACGACTGGGCCTCGCTAGTCCGCAGGCTCCGACAAGCACGTCCCTTGTATTGCCCGGTGTCGGCCACCTGTTTGTTCTATCTTAATGGCGAAAGGATGCCTGCTTTGACGAGGAGTCTTGGATGGGGTGAAGTACGAGACAAAATGCTTTCATTCTTTGCAAGGGCTTCACAAACGGGGTACTTGCCCGCAACGTCGCTTGGCCATAGTGGCCACGTCGATATAGGCAATTGCCATTTACCGTCAGGCGCCCCCCCTCTCGGGCGGTTCATTCAACCCGGAGATCGAGATCATGAATTCCAATGCGCCGGACTTTCCAGGGAAAGTAATGCCAGTTGACCAGTTAGTGCGCCAAACGTATGCGTCAGCGCGGCCAGAAGTTCAAGATCGAATGCTTGCGCAACTGGTCGGCAAGGTCTATGAAACAGCTCCTGTGACCTTGCAGAGCAGCTTGCTGGAACACCTTATGAGGCCATTGGGCGTGCTCGCCCTTGTCTCCATCGCCAACGGCACCTTTGCAAAGATTCGATTTCGCAGCAGTTGGCCAGACCTGCGTGTGCAGATGGCAGACGCTCAGAATGTGCAGGTGAGCGACGTGATAGCGCTCGTTGACCGTGTTCAGCAGGTCAGCGTCGAAGCTCTCGATGGCGTTGCCCAGATCCTCGCGGCGTCTCCATTGATGGCGAGTTCGGCTGCGGCTGCGGTACTTGTTGCCGTCCTCGTCAACCGTGCGAGAACGCGCATAGTCAGTGATACATACCCTACCTAACAGATCATGAATTACAAGAAAATCCGACCCCTGTCACGCCTGGCATTCCCTACGATTCTGCTAATCACGGGTATCGCCAGCGCAGGACTTCCCCAAGTCAGTAGTGCTCAGCCCGTGCGGATGGCAACCGCGATCGTGCCTAACCCGGCTGCACTTCCAGACATGACGAGCATCGCAGCTCAATTCGCCCCGACGGTGGTGAACATCAGTGTTCGTGGGACGCGAAAAGTATCGACATCCGGTGACGCTGCCGGGGACAGCAGTAGCGATGCGCAGAAGTCTCAAGAAGAAGATGCCATGAGCGACTTTCTGCGCGGCTTCCAGCAGCGGTTTGGCGGCTTGCCGCCACAAATCGAAATGCCGACGCGCGGCGAAGGATCTGGTTTCATCGTCAGTTCTGACGGCTTGATCCTCACCAACGCCCATGTGGTCAGCGATGCAGAGGAAGTGGTGGTCAAATTGACAGATCGTCGCGAGTTCGTCGCCAAACTATTGGGCAGCGACAAATTGACCGATATTGCTGTACTCAAGATTGATGCCAGCAAGCTCCAGGCCGTATCGCTCACGCCACCCACGCCGCTGCGCGTGGGCGAATGGGTGATGGCCATAGGATCACCCTTTGGTTTTGAGAGTACGGTAACAGCCGGGGTCATCAGTGCCACCCGACGCTCACTGCCTGGTGACAGCTCCGTCCCCTTCATTCAGACCGACGCTGCGATTAACCCAGGCAATTCCGGCGGCCCACTGATCAACATGCGGGGTGAGGTTGTCGGGATCAACTCCCAGATTTATTCGCGCTCGGGGGGCTATCAGGGTCTGTCGTTTGCTATTCCGATCGGCGTAGCGCAACGTATAGAACAGCAAATTCTGAGCACTGGCAAGGTCAGCCATGCCAGGCTTGGCGTCTCAGTGCAGGATGTCAATCAAACGCTGGCGGAGGCCTTCAAACTGGACAAGCCGTCGGGTGCATTGGTCAACGACGTGCAGAAAGACAGTGCTGCCGAGCGAGCTGGTCTGGAGAGTGGTGACGTGGTTTTGGCAGTGAACGGCAAACCGATCGACCTTGCCGGCGACCTGTCGGCCAACGTGAGTCTGGCTCAACCGGGCGAGCAGATCGAACTTGACATCTGGCGCCATGGGGCGCCGCGTAGCCTGCACGCCACGCTGAGCGACGCGAAAATTGATCCAGTAAAACCACCAAAGCCCGTCGCGACTCAACCCAATCCAGTGGCACGTTTGGGTCTGCTGTTGAGTCTGCCAAAGTCAAAGGACGAACAGTCTGAGGGCAAGCCGGCCGGTTTAATTGTTGAAGGCGTCAATGGCCCCGCCGAGCATGCAGGTGTGCAGCCTGGCGACCTACTCCTGGCAATTGACGGTAAGCAGGTAAGCACGATTACTCAGGCTGGCGCGGCAGCAGTCCGGTCGGGGAAGTCCGCTGCGCTGCTGCTGCAGCGTGACGGCATGAAGATATACATTCCTCTGCGCTTGGGGTAGTTCATGCGTTCTGAAAGCACACAGATGAAACAGATAGCTTGGTCAATACTCCTGTTGGCGCCCTTGGTAGGCTTGGCGCAATCGGATGGCAAAGGTGCCCCGGCGACTGAACTCAGACCACCTGAGGCGACCAAGGCTACTGCGATGATGCATCCGCCTGGGCTACGTGAACTCAGCTTGACTGAGGTCTTCGATCGCCTCGGGCTGAACCCTCAGCAACGGGATTTGTGGGATGTGTTCAACAACAAGGTGGACGCCTATACCGGCGTCTACTACCGACAAAAGCCCACAACGCCTTCGCCAGAGGACCCGGCTCCCCATCAGATTGGCCGGATGGTTGACAACCTGCAGAACCGGCTCGCTGCGCTGGAAGATGTGGAGGCCGCAGCAAAAGGTCTGTACGCGAGTTTGACGCTGCAACAGCAGAAGACCGCCAACGAAATGTTGATTCTGGCGATTCCGGCGTTTACGGCCGCCGGCAGTGAATCTGGTCGCTCATCAGCAGAGTCTCGCCGCAAGGATGGCAAACCTGATGACGCAAAGCGGTCGCGCCGTGGTGGTCTCGGTGGAGGAGCGACGGGTCCTATGTCTGGAAACTGATACCGGGCACGAAGGAAGTCAATTTCTAAATCGTCCTGGTCAACGGCTTCTGACTGAAGTTGAATTCAACATCCGGAAAGCTGCCTGTTGTGGACGACTCCTGAGGGTCTACCGAAGTCAGCCGCCTTTCTCCTAAGCCAACCGTCAAAACTGCAGCTCTGAGAGCCGGTCACGAAGAGCAGCTTGACGGAAGTTCAATTGCTGTGATGAGCATCTTCATCCGCGTTTGTCATGTGGGCTTTGCCACCACCAAAGACCCGGAGACACATTACGACCGCGACGTGCTCGGAATGAAAGCCACGGATGGCGTCTATCCTTGCCACCCGGCAGTGCGACGCAGTTGCGTTGGCTCGGGCCCTGCCCGGCCAACGCGGCCCTGCAGTGCACACTAAGCACCTCGCCCTGACCAGGCAAAAAAAGGGGCTCCTGTGACAGGAGCCCCGAACCTTGGAGCAGTCGCCCTCAGG
>JBAXOZ010000049.1:0-16259 GCA_037132975.1 Comamonadaceae bacterium | reverse complement strand
GCAGTGGATCGAGAACCTGCGCATCAAGCTCGACGACGTGGTGGTTGAAACCGGGTTGGATTCAGCACCGACACCCACTCCAACAGTTGATCGTCATGCCGGACTCGATCCGGCATCCATGTCGCGAGTCCATGGATTGCGGGTCGAGCCCGCAACGACAGGGGAAGAATCAGCGCCGGATCTGACCCCTGTTTCAACCAGCCTGCTGGATCGCCAGCAGGCCTTCGGATTCACGCAGGAAGACATCAAGTTCCTGCTCTCTCCGATGGCCACTGCCGGTGAAGAAGCGATCGGATCCATGGGTAACGACAGCCCGCTGGCGGTGCTGAGTGACAAAAACAAGCCGCTCTACAACTACTTCAAGCAGTTGTTTGCCCAGGTCACCAATCCACCGATTGACCCGATTCGCGAAGCCATCGTGATGTCGCTGGTGTCCTTCATTGGTCCCAAGCCCAATCTGCTCGACATCAACCAGGTCAATCCACCGATGCGGCTCGAGGTGGCGCAACCGGTGCTCGATTTTGCTGAAATGGCCAAGTTGCGCGACATCGAGAAGCACACGCAGGGAAAATTCCGAAGCTACACGCTCGACATCACCTACCCGCTGGCCTGGGGCCACGAGGGCGTCGAGGCCAAGCTGGCCTCCCTGTGCGCCGAAGCAGTGGACGCCATCCGGGGTGGCAAGAATATTCTCATCATCAGTGACCGTGCTGTCAGCGCCACGCAGCTGGCTATTCCGGCCTTGCTGGCCCTGTCAGCGATTCATCAGCATCTGGTTGGCGAAGGCCTGCGAACCATTGCCGGTCTGGTGGTAGAGACCGGCAGTGCCCGCGAAGTCCATCACTTTGGCGTTCTGGCAGGCTATGGTGCCGAGGCGGTTCATCCCTACCTGGCAATGGAGACACTCGTCAGCATTCATCGTAGCCTGCCTGGAGACTTGAGTGCCGACAAGGCGATCTACAACTACGTCAAGGCAGTGGGCAAAGGCCTGTCCAAGATCATGTCAAAAATGGGTGTATCCACCTATATGAGTTATTGCGGCGCGCAGCTGTTTGAGGCCATCGGGCTTTCCGGTGAAACCGTGAGCAAGTACTTTGCCGGTACCCCGAGCCGGGTTGGCGGCATCGGCGTTTTTGAGATTGCCGAAGAGGCGATTCTCATGCACAAGTCGGCGTTCAGCCAGGATCCCGTTCTTGCCAGCCAACTTGACGCCGGCGGTGAGTATGCCTGGCGTGCGCGTGGCGAAGAGCACATGTGGACACCCGATGTCATTGCCAAACTGCAGCACAGCACGCGCGCCAACAACTGGAACACGTACAAGGAATATGCGCAACTGATCAACGATCAGAGCCGGCGCCACATGACCTTGCGCGGCTTGTTCGAGTTCAAACTCGATCCAGCCAAAGCGATTGCCTTGACGGAAGTTGAATCAGCCAAGGAAATCGTCAAGCGTTTTGCCAGCGGCGCCATGTCGCTGGGCTCGATCAGCACGGAGGCCCATGCCACACTGGCCGTTGCCATGAACCGCATTGGCGGCAAGAGCAACACAGGTGAGGGTGGTGAAGATCCGGCGCGTTACCGCAATGAGCTCAAAGGCATTGCGATCAAGGCGGGTGACTCGCTCAAGAGCGTGATTGGCGATGAGGTGGTCGAGGTTGACTTGCCACTGCAGGACGGCGACAGCTTGCGCTCACGCATCAAGCAGGTGGCGTCCGGCCGCTTTGGCGTGACGGCCGAGTACCTCAGCAGTGCCGACCAGATCCAGATCAAGATGGCCCAGGGCGCCAAGCCCGGCGAGGGGGGGCAACTCCCTGGCGGCAAGGTTTCCGAATACATTGGCAAATTGCGCTATTCGGTACCGGGTGTTGGCCTGATTTCGCCACCGCCACACCACGACATCTATTCGATTGAAGATCTGGCACAGCTGATTCACGATCTGAAGAACGTGGCGCCGCACGCCAGCATCAGCGTGAAACTGGTCAGCGAAATTGGTGTTGGCACCATCGCCGCCGGCGTTGCCAAGTGCAAGAGCGACCATGTGGTGATTTCAGGCCATGATGGCGGCACGGGCGCCTCGCCCTGGTCATCGATCAAGCACGCTGGCAGCCCCTGGGAAATTGGTCTGGCGGAAACCCAGCAGACACTGGTGCTGAACCGCTTACGCAGCCGCATCCGGGTCCAGGCAGACGGCCAGATGAAGACCGGGCGTGACGTCGTGATAGGTGCGCTGCTGGGCGCCGATGAGTTCGGTTTTGCCACCGCGCCGCTGGTCGTTGAAGGCTGCATCATGATGCGCAAGTGCCACCTCAACACCTGCCCCGTAGGCGTGGCGACACAGGACCCGCTGCTGCGCAGGAAGTTTTCCGGCAAGCCCGAGCATCTGGTGAACTACTTCTTCTTCATCGCTGAAGAGGTGCGCGTGATCATGGCGCAGCTCGGCATCCGGAAATTCGACGACTTGATTGGCCGCGCCGATTTGCTCGACACGCGCAAAGGTATTGCCCACTGGAAAGCCAGAGGGCTGGACTTCAGTCGCCTGTTTGCCCAGGCCAATGCGCCGCTTTCGGTCTCGCGCTACCAGACCGAAAGTCAGGAACATGGCCTGGCCCATTCTCTGGACAACGTGCTGATCGAGAGGTCGCGTGCGGCGATCGACCGTGGTGAAAAGGTTCAATTCATCGAGGTCGTACGCAACGTGAATCGCTCCGTTGGAGCCATGCTGTCGGGGGCCGTCACGCGTGCGCACCCGGAGGGATTGCCGGACAACTCGATTCACATTCAGCTCGAAGGCACGGGTGGTCAGTCGTTTGGTGCGTTCCTGGCACGTGGTATCACGCTGTACCTGATTGGCGATGCCAACGACTACACCGGCAAAGGCCTCTCCGGCGGGCGTATCGTGGTGCGCCCCAGTATTGATTTCCGGGGTGAGGCGATTCGCAACACGATCGTGGGTAACACGGTCATGTACGGTGCTACCAGCGGCGAGGCATTTCTCAGCGGTGTGGGCGGCGAACGCTTTGCCGTGCGCCTGTCGGGCGCTACCGCTGTAGTGGAAGGCATCGGGGACCACGGTTGCGAGTACATGACTGGCGGCACTGTGCTGGTGCTGGGACGCACCGGACGCAACTTTGCGGCGGGCATGAGTGGCGGCGTGGCTTATGTCTATGACGAGGATGGACAGTTTGCGCAGCGCTGTAACACTTCCATGGTCTCGCTGGAGAAGGTACTGCCGGCAGCCGAGCAGGAAACGACGATGGATCCAGGGCTTTGGCATCAAGGACAGACCGACGAGGCGCAACTCGTGAAACTGCTGGGCAACCACAACCGCTGGACCGGTAGCAAGCGCGCGCGCGAACTGCTGGATAACTGGGAGCAGTCACGGTTGAAATTTGTCAAAGTCTTCCCGAACGAATACAAACGCGCTCTGGCCGAGATTCACGCCAAAAAAGCCGCGAATCCGTCCTTGGAGATGAGCAAAAGTTGAAGTGTTGGGGACAGAGCTAAAGATCTGTCCCGCAAAGGAGTAGAAAAATGGGAAAAGTCACTGGTTTCATGGAGTATGGTCGCCTTGAGGAGGGCTACAAGCCGGTCCCTGAGCGCCTCAAGAACTACCAGGAGTTTGTTCTGGGGCTGGACGAGGCACAGGCCAGCACACAGGCGGCTCGCTGTATGGACTGCGGTACGCCGTTCTGCAACAACGGCTGCCCGGTCAACAATATCATTCCGGATTTCAACGATCTGGTCTATCGGGGCGACTGGAAGAATGCAATCGAGGTCCTGCACAGCACCAACAATTTTCCGGAGTTCACCGGTCGCATCTGCCCGGCGCCGTGCGAGGCTGCCTGCACGCTCAATGTCAATGACAGTGCGGTCGGGATCAAGTCGATCGAGCATGCCATCATTGATCGCGCCTGGGCCGAGGGCTGGGTCCAGCCGCAGCCACCTGAGCGCAAGTCCGGCCGAAAAGTGGCCGTGGTCGGTTCCGGGCCGGCTGGCATGGCGGCGGCGCAGCAACTCGCCCGCGCTGGACACGACGTCACGCTGTTCGAAAAGAATGACCGCATCGGCGGCTTGCTGCGCTACGGTATTCCAGACTTCAAGCTGGAAAAGTCGCACATTGACCGGCGCGCCCGGCAAATGCAGCAAGAGGGCGTCACCATTCGCACTGGTGTGCTGGTCGGAGCGATGCCGACCTCTGGCGCTGGTGCGACGGTCACCAACTGGTCAGTTGAAACCATCAGTGCCGCCCAATTGAGCAAGGAGTTTGATGCTGTGCTGCTGGCCGGAGGCGCCGAGCAGTCGCGCGACTTGCCGGTGCCCGGACGGGATCTCGGCGGCGTGCACTTCGCCATGGAGTTCCTGCCGCAGCAGAACAAACTCAATGCCGGGGACAAGCTCAAGGCCGAGGGCATCAACCAGATCCGCGCGGATGGCAAACATGTGATCGTCATTGGCGGCGGCGACACCGGCTCCGACTGCGTTGGCACCAGCCGACGCCAGGGGGCAGCCAGCGTCACCCAGTTTGAAGTGATGCCGCAGCCACCCGTGCAGGAGGACAGGCCGATGACCTGGCCGTACTGGCCACTTAAGTTGCGCACCAGTTCAAGCCATGACGAGGGCTGTGCGCGCGAGTTTGCGATTTCAACGCAGGAGTTCATTGGGGCCAAGGGCAAGGTCACCGGCGTGAAGACGGTACGGGTTGAGTGGCAGGATGGGAAGATGCAACCCGTCACCGGCAGTGAGCAGCTTTTGAAGGCTGATCTGGTGCTGCTGGCGATGGGTTTCGTCAACCCCCTGGCGACGGTGCTGGATGCTTTCGGCGTCGAAAAGGACGCCCGCGGCAATGCCAGGGCCAGTACAGACCTCGTTGGTGGCTATGCCACCACGGTCAAAAAGGTCTTTGCGGCTGGTGACATGCGGCGCGGCCAGAGTCTGGTGGTCTGGGCGATTCGTGAAGGTCGTCAGGCGGCGCGCGCCATCGACGAATATCTGATGGGAGTCAGCGTCCTGCCACGCTGAGATGACCCCCACGCTTGCCATTTCATGTGCTGCGCCGCCCCCCGAGGGCGGTCAGGCCGGGCTTGGGGCGGCCCTGCGCAGGCCTGAATCGGGGTAATCCCTTATGATGCGAGGCCGGGCTCCACCCGGTTTTGCTATTTTTCATGCCCGCCACCTCTGTATCTCTGCTTGAATTGCGTCACCTGACTTTTGGTTATGGCGAGCGCGTTGTTCTGGACGACGTTTGCCTGACGGTACCGCGCGGCAAGGTGACCGCCCTGATGGGAGCATCGGGTGGCGGCAAGACGACCCTACTGCGCTTGATCGGTGGCCAAAACAGGGCACAGTCGGGTGAACTGCTGTTCGACGGACAGGATGTCACCCGAATGGACCAGACGCAGCTTTATGCTGCGCGTCGCCGCATGGGGATGTTGTTTCAGTTTGGCGCCTTGTTTGCCGACTTGTCGGTGTTTGAAAATGTTGCCTTTCCGCTGCGCGAACACACCGATCTGTCGGAGTCCTTGATCCGGGATGTGGTTTTGATGAAACTCAATGCCGTGGGCTTGCGCGGCTCGCGCGACATGATGCCCAGCGAGGTTTCCGGCGGAATGGCACGACGCATCGCTCTGGCGCGTGCGATTGCGCTGGACCCCGAACTGGTGATGTACGACGAACCGTTTTCGGGTCTGGATCCGATTTCTCTTGGCACGGCGGCCCGTTTGATACGGCAGCTCAATGACTCCATGGGATTGACCAGTATTTTTGTGTCGCACGAACTGGAGCAGACACTGGCCATTGCCGATCATGTGATCATTCTGGCCAATGGCAAAGTGGCCACACAAGGCACGCCTGAAGAGGTGCGCCACAGCACGGATCCGCTGGTTTACCAGTATGTGAACGCCGAAATCGATGGTCCGGTGCGCTTCCATTACCCGGGGCTGACGATTGAGCAGGATTTCGGCTTGGGAGCAATGCCGTGAGCTGGTACAAGCTGGGCGATGTCGGATTTTCGGTTCGCCGCCAACTCGCCGACCTCGGGCTGGGCGCGCGCCTGTTCCTGCGCCTGCTCAGGACGCTGGGCGGCAGCCTCAAGCGCTTCGGCCTGATCCGCGACCAGATTCATTTTCTGGGCAACTACTCGCTGGCGATCATCGCAGTTTCGGGTTTGTTTGTTGGTTTTGTGTTTGGCCTGCAAGGCTATTACACCTTGCAACGCTATGGCTCCTCGGAGGCGCTGGGTCTGCTGGTGACGCTCAGTCTGGTCCGGGAATTGGGCCCCGTGGTGACTGCCCTGCTTTTTGCCGGGCGCGCCGGGACCTCACTGACTGCCGAGATCGGCCTGATGAAGGCCGGTGAACAGATCAGTGTGATGGAGATGATGGCGGTGGATCCGGTACAACGTGTGCTGGCTCCCCGTTTTTGGGCCGGTGTCATCACCATGCCGCTGTTGGCAGCCGTTTTCAGCGCGATGGGCATCATTGGCGGCTGGGTGGTTGGCGTGCTCATGATTGGCGTGGATGCGGGCTCGTTCTGGAGCCAGATTCAAGGCGGTGTCGATGTCTGGCAGGATGTCGGTAATGGCGTCATCAAGAGCATTGTCTTTGGCTTCACAGTCACTTTTGTGGCACTGTTGCAGGGTTTCAATGCTCAGCCGACACCCGAAGGTGTGGCCAGCGCAACGACGCGGACGGTGGTGGTCGCATCCTTGTCGGTGCTGGGTATGGATTTCGTTCTGACCGCCCTGATGTTTACCATATGAAGAATAGCGCCGGGTCTGTCCCCAACTGATGAGAAGGAAGTTTGATGCAGCGTTCAAAGAATGACGTGTGGGTTGGCCTTTTTGTGCTGATTGGCGCCGTCGCCATCCTGTTCCTGGCTTTGCAGTCGGCCAACCTGTTGACCTTGAGTTTTCAGACCAGTTATAACGTCCACGCGAAATTTGACAACGTGGGTGGACTCAAGCCCAAGGCGGCGGTGCGCAGCGCTGGCGTGGTCGTCGGCCGGGTCGAAAAAATCGTCTTTGACGACAAATCTTTCCAGGCTCGCGTCACGCTGGCGATGGAGAGCCGCCATACCTTTCCGAAAGACAGCTCACTCAAGATCCTGACCAGTGGGTTGCTGGGTGAACAGTACCTCGGCATCGAGCCGGGTGCTGATGAAAAGACACTGGTCGCTGGAGACACCATCTCAAACACGCAGTCGGCCATGGTGCTGGAAAGTCTGATCGGCCAGTTCCTCTACAGCAAGGCCGCCGAGGGGGGCGGTGCTGACGCCGGTAAGGGAAAGAAATGACAGCAAAGAAGGCAGGGTCCATCGTTCAGACCTGGGGGCATGCCTGCAAGCTCGGGATGGGCTTGCTCCTGGGCGTGCTTCTTGCAGGCTGCGCCACGGCGCCCAGCGCGGATCCGCGTGACCCTCTGGAGCCTTTCAACCGAGGCGTCTATCGTTTCAACAGTGCGGTCGATACAGCGGTTCTGAAGCCGGTGGCGAGCGCCTACCGGGATGTGACGCCGGTTCGCGTGCGCCAAGGCGTGGGCAATTTTTTTGGCAATTTGCAGGATGCCTGGTCGTTTGTGAACAATGTTCTGCAGTTCAAGGGCCAGGCGGCGATCGACAGTTTGCGTCGTGTGGGTGTCAATACCTTTCTTGGTTGGGGTGGCGTCTTTGACGTGGCCACCGAGATGGACATCGAAAAACACACGAAGGATTTTGGCCATACGCTGGGTTACTGGGGTGTTGGCAGCGGCCCGTATCTGGTTCTTCCCTTGCTGGGTTCGTATACCTTGCGCGATGCCGCAGCACTGCCGGTGGACTGGAAGGGGGATCTGATTGCCAATGTCGGGCATATTCCGACGCGCAACACGGCCAGGGTGCTCAGACTGGTTGATGAGCGTTCCGACCTGCTCAAGGCCAGCACCATGCTGGAGGAAGCCGCGCTGGATCCCTACACTTTTGTTCGCGAAGCTTTTCTTCAGCGTCGGCGCAGCGTCATTTTTGATGGCAATCCGCCGGAAGAAGACAATACCGAATCCCGTTAGCCCAGAAAGTCAAACCATGAGTACACGATTGTTCAGCCGCATGCTGGCCATCCTTGTCGTCAGTCTTGCAGGCCTGGTGGCCTTCCCGGCAAGTGCCGTTGATGAAACAGCCGATGGTTTGATCAAACGCCTGTCCACGGAAGTGCTTGACAGCATTCGCTCCGACAAGGCGATTCAGGGCGGCGATGTAACGAAAATTGTTGCGCTGGTCGATGGCAAGATCATGCCCAACGTCAACTTCCAGCGCATGACGGCCGCTGCCGTTGGTCCGGCCTGGCGTCAGGCCAGCGCCGAGCAGCAAAAGCGCCTCCAGGAAGAATTCAAGATTCTGCTGGTACGCACCTATGCCGGAGCGCTGACCCAGGTCAGTGACCAGACCATTTTTGTCAAGCCCATGCGGTCGGCGCCCGAGGATAGGGAAGTCGTTGTGCGCACTGAGGTGAAAGGCCGCGGTGATGCGATTCAGCTCGATTACCGGCTTGAAAAGACACCAGGAGAAGGTGCGGGCTGGAAGATCTACAACCTCAATGTGCTGGGAGCCTGGTTGGTGGAAACCTATCGCAGTGATTTTGCCCAGCAGATCAATGTCAAAGGTATCGACGGCTTGATTGTCACGTTGACAGAGCGCAACAAGGCGAATGCCAAAAAGGGGTGAATATTGTTGGTATTGCCAAACGAATTGACCCATTCTCAGGCCACCGCCTGTCTGGCGCTGCTGTTGCAGGGTTTGCGTTCAGACAGCGACGCGCAAGTGGTGGTCGATGCGACGGGTCTGAACCGGTTTGATTCGGCGGCGTTGGCCGTCTTGCTTGAATTCAGACGCGAGTGCCTGGCCTTGGGCAAGCGCTTTTCGATTCAGGGCCTTCCCAGCCGCTTGCGTGATTTGGCCGCCTTGTATGGCATCGCTGATTTGCTGCCAGCACAGTAGAACTCTTTCATGGCCGCCATTTCTTTTCAAGCCATCTCGAAGTCCTATCCAGCGCCGCGCGGAGTCAAGGGCAGTACGTTTCTTGCGCTGGACCGCGTCAGTCTGGACATTGAAGAGGGTGAGTTTTTTGGCCTGCTGGGTCCCAACGGTGCGGGAAAGACCACCATGATCAGCATCCTGGCTGGTTTGTCACGCGCCAGTGCGGGCCGAGTGTCGGTGTTGGGTCACGATGTCCTGCTTGATTACGCCCAGGCCCGTCGCAGTCTGGGTGTGGTTCCGCAGGAACTGGTGTTTGACCCTTTCTTCAACGTGCGGGAAGCCCTGCGCTTCCAGTCTGGCTATTTTGGCATCAGGAACAACGAGGCCTGGATCGACGAACTGCTCGGTAGCCTGGGCTTGACCGACAAAGCCGATGCCAACCTGCGCCAACTCTCTGGCGGCATGAAGCGACGTGTGCTGGTGGCGCAGGCGCTGGTGCACAAGCCGCCGGTGATTGTGCTCGATGAGCCGACGGCAGGTGTCGACGTGGAACTGCGTCAGACCCTGTGGCAGTTCATTGCCAGACTGAACAAAGAAGGCCATACGGTTCTGCTGACAACCCATTATCTTGAAGAGGCCGAGGCGCTGTGCGGGCGCATCGCCATGCTCAAAACCGGGCGCATTGTGGCACTCGACCACACCAGCGAGTTGTTGAAAGCGGCGTCCAGCAACGTGCTGCGTTTCAAGGTGGACCAGGAACTGCCCAAGGTGCTGGCAGATCAGGCACGTATCACCGGGCGCATTGTGCAGTTTCCGGCACATGATGCGCTCGAAATTGAACGTTATCTGGCGGCAGTGCGCGAGGCCGGGTTGGTGGCGCAGGACGTGGAAATCCGCAAAGCGGATCTGGAAGATGTTTTTCTCGCCGTCATGAAGGGGTCCTCGGGAGCCAACTTGAGCGACGCAGGGCCGCCCCAAGTCGCGAAGGCCACATCATGACCGGTTGGCAAACCCTTTTGTACAAGGAAGTGCTGCGCTTCTGGAAAGTGGCATTCCAGACGATTGCCGGCCCGGTACTGACAGCGATGCTCTACCTGCTGATCTTTGGTCATGCGCTGGAGGCGCACGTGAAGGTGTACGACCGGGTAAGTTACAGTGCGTTCCTGGTTCCCGGTCTGGCGATGATGAGTCTGTTGCAAAACGCGTTTGCCAACAGTTCCTCGTCGCTGATCATGAGCAAGGTGATGGGCAATCTGGTCTTTCTGATGCTCACCCCCCTGTCGTATATGAACTGGTTTGTGGCTTATGTGGGAGCAGCGGTCATTCGCGGGCTGGTGGTTGGTCTGGGCGTGTTCGCGGTCTCCGCCTTTTTTACGGACATGAGTTTTGTCTCTCCGGTGTGGATTGTGACGTTCGCCGTGCTGGGGGCGGCCCTGATGGGGACGCTGGGACTGATTGCCGGCTTGTGGGCGGAAAAATTCGATCAGTTGGCGGCCTTCCAGAATTTTGTGGTGATGCCGATGACTTTTCTGAGTGGTGTTTTCTACTCCATTCATTCCCTGCCGCCGTTCTGGCAGAAGGTCAGTCATCTGAACCCGTTTTTCTACATGATTGATGGCTTCCGTTACGGATTTTTCGGCGCCAGCGATGTCTCGCCATGGTTGAGCCTGGGTGTGGTGGCTACTGCGCTGGCGCTTGTTAGCGCTGTGGCCGTGACTTTGTTGCGCATCGGTTACAAAATTCGCGTTTAGCTATCTTTTATTGGATGGATGATATGACTGCAGACCAGATCAGGGACATGATTGCCGCCAGCCTCCTGTGCGAGCACATTACGCTCAATGGAGACGGCCGCCACTGGTTCACTACGATTGTGTCCGCTGCATTTGAAGGTAAACGAGCGATACAAAGGCACCAGATGGTCTATGCCACTTTGGGCGAAAAGATGAAAACTGACGAAGTTCATGCACTGTCGATCAAAGCCTACACGCCGGCCGAATGGACGGCGCTACCCCAATGATTACGCTGGCGTTGTCAAAGGGCCGGATTTTCGAAGAGACTTTGCCGCTGCTTCGGGCGGCCGGCATCGAAGTCCTGGAAGACCCCGAAAAGTCGCGCAAGCTGATTCTCGCCACCAACCAGGCGGATGTGCGAGTGCTGGTGGTGCGGGCCACCGATGTACCGACCTATGTCCAGTACGGCGGTGCCGATATGGGTATTACCGGCAAGGACACCCTGCTGGAGCATGGCAGCGATGGGCTTTACCAGCCGCTGGACCTGCAGATTGCCAGGTGCCGCATCAGCGTGGCAGTGCGAGCAGATTTTGATTACGCGTCGGCCGTCAGACAGGGCTCGCGGCTGAAAGTGGCGACCAAGTACGTCGCCATTGCGCGTGAGTTTTTCGCCACCAAGGGCGTGCACGTGGATTTGATCAAACTCTACGGCAGCATGGAACTCGCGCCGCTGGTTGGCCTGGCCGATGCAATCGTCGATCTGGTTTCCACCGGGAACACGCTCAAGGCCAACCATCTGGTCGAGGTTGAACATATCATGGACATCAGTTCCAGGCTGGTGGTGAACCAGGCCGCGCTCAAACTCAAGCAGGCGCCGATCCGCAGGATCATTGATGCCTTTGCTTGTGCCATTGGCACGAATGCGTCATCGCGAGCGTAGCGTGGCGATCCATGGATGGCTTGATTTAAGAAAAACCCCATGACTGTTACCGCTACGCCTGCCCGTCTATCCACTGCCAGCGCCAGCTTTGAGGCCGAGTTCAAGGCGCGGCTGCACTGGTCGGCCCAAGCCGATGCGCAGATCGAGCAGCGTGCGGCCGATATTCTGGCCGATGTGCAGCAGCGCGGCGACGCCGCCGTGCTGGACTACACGGCGCGCTTTGACGGCGTGCAGGCCACTTCGATGGCTGCATTGGAGTTGACGCAAGCGGAATTCAAGGCTGCGTTCGAATCGATTCCGGTGGCCCAGCGCGAGGCGCTGCAAGCGGCTGCCAGCCGCGTGCGCAACTACCACGAGGCGCAGAAGAAGGCCTGCGGCGAGAGTTGGAGCTACCGTGACGCCGACGGCACCCTGCTGGGCCAGAAGGTGACGCCAATCGACCGCGTTGGCATCTACGTGCCCGGCGGTAAAGCCACTTACCCGTCGAGCGTGCTGATGAACGCCATTCCCGCGCATGTCGCCGGTGTTGCTGAGATCATCATGGTGGTTCCCACGCCCGGCGGCAACAAGAACGCGATGGTGCTGGCAGCGGCCTATGTGGCTGGCGTTACCCGCGCCTTCACCATCGGTGGCGCGCAGGCGGTGGCGGCGCTGGCCTATGGCACGGCCACCATCCCCAAGGTCGACAAAATCACGGGTCCCGGCAACGCCTACGTGGCAGCGGCCAAGCGCCGTGTCTTTGGCGCCGTCGGCATCGACATGATTGCGGGGCCGAGCGAAATCCTGGTGTTGGCCGATGGCACAACACCGCCGGACTGGGTCGCGATGGATCTGTTCAGCCAGGCCGAGCATGACGAATTGGCGCAGAGCATTTTGCTGTGCCCGGATGCCGCTTACCTGGAGCAGGTGCAGAGGGCGATCGATCGTCTGCTCCCTGCGATGCCACGGCGTGCCATCATTGCCAGTTCGCTGAACGACCGCGGCGCCTTGATCCTCACGCGCAGCATGGAAGAGGCCTGCCAGATCAGCAACCGGGTCGCACCTGAGCACCTGGAAGTCAGCAGCCTGGAGCCCCAGCGCTGGGAGCCGCTGCTCAAGCACGCCGGCGCCATCTTCCTGGGTGCCTACACCAGTGAGTCGCTGGGTGACTACTGTGCCGGTCCGAACCATGTGCTGCCGACCAGCGGCACGGCGCGCTTTTCCTCGCCGCTGGGCGTCTACGATTTCCAGAAGCGCTCCAGTCTGATTGAAGTCAGCGAAGCCGGCGCCCAGTCCTTGGGCTTGATCGCTGCCGAACTGGCCTATGGTGAAGGCTTGCAGGCACATGCCCGGGCGGCGGAACTGCGCTTGAAGCAAGTGCCGCCAATGCGGGAAGCCAAATGACAACTGCCAATCCCCAAGCCCTGCTGCGCATCCGCCAGGACATCCAGTCCATGCACGCCTATGCCATTCAGGAGTCCGAGGGCATGGTCAAGCTCGATGCCATGGAGAACCCGCATCGGTTGCCGCATGACTTGCAGGAAGAACTGGGTCGGCGCTTGGGTGCGCTGGCCTTGAACCGCTATCCGGCAGGTCGCATCAACGTGTTGCGCCAGGCGCTGGCCAGCTACGCCGGCATGCCCGAGGGGTTCGACATCATGCTGGGCAATGGCTCGGATGAACTCATCAGTTTGCTGGCGCTGGCTTGTGACGTCCCAGGGGCCGGCATACTGGCCCCGCTGCCGGGCTTTGTGATGTACGCCATGAGCGCACAACTGCAAGGGCTGGCGTTTCATGGGGTGCCGCTGACCAGTGATTTTGAGCTCGACGAAGCCGCCATGCTGGACGCGATTGCCCAACATAGGCCGGCCATCACCTATCTGGCGTATCCAAACAACCCGACGGCCAATCTGTGGGACGACTCCGTGATGGAGAACGTCATCCGTGGCGCAGGCCAGCACGGCGGCCTGGTCGTGATCGACGAGGCTTATCAACCGTTCTCCAGCAAGAGCTACCTGGACCGCATCGAGCGGCATGGTCATGTGCTGTTGCTGCGTACCCTTTCCAAATTTGGTTTGGCGGGTGTGCGGCTAGGTTATCTGATGGGACCGAAAGCCCTGATCGCCGAGATTGACAAAGTGCGTCCGCCCTACAACATCAGCGTGCTCAACTGCGAGTGCGCCCTCTTTGCGCTGGAGCAGCGCGAGGTCTTTGCGGCACAAGCGCTCGACTTGTGTGCCCAGCGTGCGGCGCTGCTGCAAGCGCTTGTTGCCCTGCCCGGCGTCGCTGCATTCAAGAGCGAAGCCAACATGATTCTGATCCGTGTGGCAGACGCGCAAAAGACCTTCGAGAGAATGCGCGCGCGCAAGGTTTTGATCAAGAATGTTTCCAATTTGCATGCGCTGCTGCACAACTGCCTGCGCATCACCGTGGGTACGGCGGATGAAAATGCGAAAATGCTCATCGCTCTGAAGGAATCACTCCAACCATGAATCGCACTGCTGAAGTCGAACGCAAAACCGCCGAGACCCATATCACGGTCAAGGTCAATCTTGATGGCACTGGCCAGTCAAGCCTGCATACCGGGATTGGTTTTTTTGACCACATGCTCGACCAGATTGCCCGTCATGCCATGCTGGACCTGCATGTCCAGGCCGTTGGTGACCTCCATGTGGATGGTCACCACACGGTGGAAGACGTTGGCATTGCCTTGGGGCAGGCGGTGCATCAAGCGGTCGGCGACAAAAAAGGCATCCGTCGCTACGGCCACGCCTATGTGCCGCTGGATGAGGCGCTGTCCCGCGCCGTCATCGATTTTTCTGGCCGCCCTGGACTGGTCATGAATCTGCCTTTCAAGAGCGGCATGATCGGCACTTTTGACAGCCAATTGACGCACGAGTTCTTTCAGGGTTTTGTCAATCATGCTTTTGTCACCCTGCACATCGACAACCTGCGTGGCGAGAACGCGCATCACCAGGCCGAGACCGTGTTCAAGGCTTTTGCCCGTGCTCTGCGCTCAGCGCTCGAACCCGATCCGCGCAGCGCAGGAACGGTTCCCTCAACCAAGGGCACGCTCTGAACAGTGTCATGGACAAGACCGTCGCCGTGGTCGACTATGGCATGGGCAACTTGCGTTCCGTATCGCAGGCGGTCCAGGCGGCGGCGGCAGGCACCGGCTACCAGGTGGTGATTACGGCCGACCCTGATCAGGTGCGTGCCAGTGAACGCGTTGTGCTGCCGGGGCAGGGTGCCATGCCCGACTGCATGCGCCAACTGCGGGAATCCGGTTTGCTGGCCAGCGTGCTCGAAGCCGCGGGAGCGAAACCCCTGTTTGGCGTCTGCGTCGGTATGCAAATGCTGCTTGACCATAGCGCCGAGGGCGACACGGTGGGCCTGGGTCTGATTCACGGCGAAGTCATCAAGTTTGATCTGGTCGGTCAAACGCAGGCAGATGGCAGCCGCTACAAGGTGCCGCAGATGGGCTGGAATCAGGTTTATCGCAACAATCACGGCGCGGCAGAGCACCCGGTCTGGGCGGGCGTGCCTGACGGCAGTTATTTTTACTTTGTGCATAGCTATTACGCCAGAACGTCTGATACACGCCACAGCGTTGGCGAGACTGACTACGGTAGCCGCTTCAGTTCAGCCATTGCGCGTGATAATATTTTCGCCACCCAATTTCATCCTGAAAAAAGTGCCGATCAAGGTTTGTCTCTATACCGAAACTTCCTTCACTGGAATCCCTGATATCCCCGCTCACGCTGCGCCTGACGCTGTCCCCTTTTCTATCAATCCCAAAGCATCATGCTTTTAATTCCTGCCATTGACCTGAAAGACGGTCACTGCGTTCGTCTCAAGCAGGGCGACATGCAGCAATCCACCACCTTTGGCGAAGATCCGGTCGTCATGGCGAACAACTGGACGACGCAGGGCGCGCGTCGCCTGCATCTGGTTGACCTCAATGGTGCGTTTGCCGGCCACCCCGTCAACGAGAAGGCGATTCGCCGGATTCTCAAGGAAGTCGGCAGTGCGGTGGATGTGCAATTGGGTGGCGGGATACGCGATCTCGATACCATCGAACGCTACCTTGATGCCGGACTGCGCTACGTCATCATTGGCACGGCGGCGATCCGTAATCCGGGTTTTCTGCAGGACGCCTGCACCGCCTTTGGTGGCCACATCATTGTCGGTCTGGACGCTCGTGACGGCAAAGTGGCCACCGACGGCTGGAGCAAACTGACGCGCCATGATGTCGTTGACCTGGGCAAGAAGTTTGAAGATTTTGGCGTCGAGTCGATTATCTATACCGACATCGGGCGCGACGGCATGCTCAGCGGCATCAATGTCGAAGCCACTGTCCGACTGGCGCAAGCCCTGACTATTCCCGTGATCGCCTCTGGCGGCCTGTCCAGCATGGCTGACATCGACGCCCTCTGTGCGGTCGAAGACGAAGGCATTGAAGGCGTCATTTGCGGCCGCGCGATTTACTCCGGCGACCTCGACTTCGCCGCCGCGCAACGGCGCGCCGACGAGTTGAACGGCTAGAAATATGGCCCCCACGCTTGTCGCTTCGCGTACTGCGCTGCCCCCCGAGGGGGCTAATTTTTCTTGCGGCGGCCCGGCGAAAAATTCGCTACCTATTAAAACTGGTTGGCTCTGGTGCTAGC
>JBAXOZ010000048.1:0-16372 GCA_037132975.1 Comamonadaceae bacterium | reverse complement strand
CAAATGGAATGCATCTCTGGCGCTGCCATGCAGGAACTTGACGACGAGGCGCTGGGCTGGTTCAGCCGGCGTCTGCCCTGGGGCAGCTACGGCATGCTGGCGCGCGCCTCCATCAGCGCCAGCAGCCTCGAAGTGGCGCTCAAGCGCTGGTGTCGCCATCACGCCCTGCTCGCCGACGACATCACGCTGCAGTTGTCGATCAGTGCTGACAGCGCAAGCCTGTCCATCACCGAGCAGCGTGACCTGGGCACGCTGCGCGAGTTCTGTCTGGTCTCCGTCCTGCGCAATATTCACGGACTGGCCTGCTGGCTGATCGACTCGCGCATTCCTCTGCTGGGTGCCGAGTTCCCCTTCAAGGCGCCAGCGCACAGCGATTTCTACCGTGTGCTGTTCTCCGGACCCACACAGTTTGAGCACGGCGCGGCGGCCATTCACTTTGACTCGCGCTACCTGGCACTACCGCTCCGACGCGACGAGCAGGCACTGCAACAGATGCTGCAGCGCGCCCTGCCGCTCACCGTGCTGCAGTACCGACGCGACCGCCTGCTGCCGACTCGCGTGCGCCAGGCCCTGGTCAGTCATCCATTGCAGAGTCGCAGTGCGGAAGAACTGGCGGCCCTGCTGCATGTATCACCGCGCACGCTGCATCGGCAACTCAAGGAGAAGGGAACTTCACTGCAAGCCCTGAAGGACGAGGTGCGCCAAAGCCGGGCTCGCGATCTGTTGCTGCGTACGGCGCGTCCGATAAAACAGGTCGCCGAGGCGGTCGGGTTTCAGAATGAAAAGAGCTTCATCCGCGCGTTCCGAAGCTGGGTCGGACAGTCGCCAGCGGAGTTCCGGCAGACCGCAAGGGGCTGATCAGTAATTTTCGTCATCGCGAGGCCGTAGGCCGTGGCGATCCATGGTTTCAGGGGTCATGGATTGCTTCACTTCGTTCGCAATGACGGAACTGTTCACGAAAAGAAGCTCAGGATCCGGCCTGCGCCATGAGTTCTGGCAAGTCAGCCATCTGGCTAAACAGTCGGCTGGCACCAGCCTCCTGCAATGCGCCGCCCTGCTGCTCCAGCGGGCAATAGGCCCAAACCGTTGCACCGGCGGCGACACCCGCCTTTACTCCGGTCGTCGTGTCCTCGATCACGAGGCAACGCTCTGGCGACACTTGCAGGTGCTGCGCTGCTGCCAGATAGACATCGGGCGCCGGCTTGGAACGTGCCATTTCATGGCCGCTGAAAATGCGACCGGCAAAGAAATCAATCAGGCCAACTTTGGACAACTGCATTTCAACCTTGAAGCGGTCGGCACCGGAAGCACAGGCGATGCGTTCGCCGGTACGCTGGTGGGCTGCGGTCACGGCTGCGTGGGCACCAGCGATGACTTCCAAGCGTGCATCGAGTTCCCGATTGCGTCGTTCAAAGAAAAGTGACAGCCAGGCTTCGGTCATTGGCTGCCCGGTGTTGGCCTCAATCAGGGCTCGCTCCTCGCGCAAGGTCCTGCCAACAAATATCTGCATGCAATCCTGTGGCGTCAAGACCCAGCCAGCCTCGGCCAGCAGTTCACGCAAGACCCCGTTGGTGATCGGCTCGCTGTCAACCAGCACGCCGTCGCAGTCAAATAGAACGGCGTCAAATTTCATGGCAATGTGCGTGCAAGGACTCAGCTTTTCTTGGGACGCCGTGCTTTCTGCTGCTCCAGCGTCTCGGTCGGTGCGCCCTGCTTGACCCACTCGGCCCAACCACCGTCAATGTGCGCCACATTGTTCATGCCCATATTCTGCAAGGCCTTGGCTGCGAGCGCGCTGCGCCAACCGGCGCCGCAAAACAGGATGAACTCCCGGCTCTCGTCGGCGAAAAGCGGCTTGTGATAGGGCGAAGCGGGGTCAACCCAGAATTCAAGCATGCCCCGTGGCGCGTGAAAGGCCCCCAGCACGGTACCGTCGGCCAGTTCACGGATGTCGCGAATATCAACGATCTGAACCTTGGAGTCGTTCAGGCGTGCCTGTACCTGAGCCACGGAATAGGTCGTCACCTCGGCCATGGCCTCGGCCACCAGTTGCTGATAACCCTTGGTAATTGGCATTTCGTCTCCTTGTATAGATCAGTGGGCCGAGTCTACACAGATCGGACAGCCACCACTGACCTTGCAAACGATCCCGATTCCTAGTGCAACATCTCTAATGATTGCTGCAGCGCAACAAAACACTTGCCTTGACCTGAATCATCCCTATAATTCGTCTCATGCTGCAGTGCAACATAATTCACTGAAGCAAGGCTTAACCCAATGCTCCACTTACCCAAGGAAACCCCAATGAACTTCACCGTTGAACAACTCACCGCCAGCACCAAAACCAATGCACAGGCTATCGAAGCGATGACCACCAATGCCTACGCCGGCTTTGAAAAGCTGGTTGAACTCAATCTGGCCACTTCCAAGGCAGTGCTGGGTGATGCCTTCAGCCAGTTCCAGGCCGTTCTCGGCGCAAAAGACGCTCAGCAAGTGTTTGCCCTGCAAAGCAACCTGTTCCAACCGGCAGCTGAAAAGTCTGTTGCCTACGGCCGCCATGTTTACGCTATCACCACCGAATCCAGCGCCGATTTCACCAAAGCCCTGGAAGCCAAACTGGCTCAAGCGCAAGACGCATTCAGCGGCGTGGTTGAAAATCTGGCCAAGAATGCACCGGCCGGAACCGAGTCCGCTGTTGCTGCTTTCAAGAACGCCTTGAGCTCCAGCCAGCAAGCCATCGATTCGGCCAAGGGTTCGGCCAAGAAGGCTGCTGAAATGGCTGAAGCCAACTTCACCTCCCTGACCAACCAGGCGGTCAAGGTCGCAAGCAGCGCTGCCAAGAAGCGTTAATCCATTCCATGCCTTGCGGCATGACCAGAAACGGCATCTTCGGATGCCGTTTTTTTTGGCAAGCGCTACCAGCGCCGGTTATTGAGCCCTATGGTTGCAACAGCAGCTTGATGTCGCCCGCCAGCAAGGCCGCGCCGCTGCCGTAACGCGTGTACAGACGCAGCTTGCCCTGCGTATCGTAAACATAGCTGCCAGCCGAATGGTCCATGCTGTAACTCGTCGGTGTTGGTCCGTCGACCTTTTTGTAATAAACCTTGTAGTCCTTGGCCAGCAGCTGCAGTTTTTCCGGTGTGGTGAAGAGCGCCAGAAAGCTCGGGTCAAAATTTTCCATATAGGCTTTCAACACTGCCGGCGTATCACGCGCCGGGTCAATAGTGACAAACAGCCCTTGCACGCGGTCGCCCTGTTTGCCCAGCAGCTTCTTGACCGCCACCAGTTCCAGCATGGACGTAGGGCAGACGTCGGGACACTGGGTGTAACCAAAGAACAGCACGACGACTTTGCCGGCAAAGTCTTTCAGACTGCGCGCTTTTCCGTTGTGATCGGTCAGCGCAAAGTCGCGCGCGTAGTCGGCACCCGTGATGTCGATGGCAGCGAACGCCGGCTTGTTCTCGGAGCACGCCGAAAGCAGCGCGCCAGCCCCCGCCAGGCCAAGCCAGGACGCCAGGAATTGAATAGCGGTTCTTTTGTTCATATTGACGATCAGCAAAGGTAGTGGTCCAGCATCAATGCTGCAAACAGCAGGCTCAGATGCAAGAGAGAAAAGCGGAAGGTCTTGCGCGCGAGCTCATCGGAGTAATCGCGCCAGAGATAGAAACCATACAGGCAAAAACCCGTATTCAGAACCAGCGCTGCCGCGAGGTAGAGCCAGGAACTCATGCCGTAGATATAAGGCATCAGGCAGGCAGCAAACAGAATCAGCGTGTAAAGCAACACCATCAGACGCGTGAACTGGTTGCCGTGCGTGACCGGCAGCATCGGCAGCCCCGATTTGCGGTAGTCCTCGACGCGGTACAGGGCCAAGGCCCAGAAGTGCGGCGGCGTCCAGAGGAAGATGATCAGAAACAGGATCAGCGCCTCCGGGCCCACGTCGCCGGCCATAGCGGCCCAACCCAGCACCGGCGGCATGGCGCCGGAAGCACCGCCGATCACGATATTTTGCGGCGTCAGGGGTTTCAGGATCACGGTGTAGACCACGGCGTAGCCGATGAAGGTAGCCAGGGTCAGCCACATGGTGAGCGGATTGACCCATTGGTAGAGCAGCACGCAACCAGCGCTGCAGAGCACCGCGGAAAACAGCAGTGTCTGCCAGTCTTCCAGATCGCCACGGGCGGTGGCGCGCCAGGCGGTGCGCGTCATGCTCGCGTCTATGCCTTTTTCGACAATGCAGTTGAACGCTGCCGCAGCACCGGCCACCAGCCAGATACCGATGCAGGCCAGCAGAGCCAGCCGGAGTTCTGCCCACGAGGGTAGTCCGGGCAGAGCCAGCAGCATGCCAATCAGTGCGCAAAACACGATCAGCTGAATCACGCGCGGCTTGGTCAAGGCGTAGAACTGCCGGAATACCGATGCGCTGGCGACGATGGCGTCTTTGTTCATGGTCTGCGACTCCAGGCCAGTGCCCAGGTCAAAGCGAGCAGCAGCGCTGCCGCGCCGCCCGTATGCAAAAGCGCAGCCAGCATGGGCCAGCCCAGCACCACATTGCTGAGTCCCGTGGCGAGTTGCAAACCGGTCAGTGCGGCCAGCCAGCGCGAGCATTGGCGCAAGGCCAGGACCGCATTGAGGCGCCAGGCGAGCAGCCCCAGCAGCAGCAATACGACGCAAGCCGCCAGCCTATGCACGTAGTGAATGGCCGTCAGGGCGGCCATGCTGAGGAAGTCACCACTTTGCGCCACACCCAGAGGGCGCCAGAACTCAAAGCCCTGCTCAAAGTCCATCAGCGGCCACCAACTGCCCTGACAGCGCGGAAAGTCACTGCAGGCCAGGACAGCATAGTTGGCACTGACCCAGCCGCCCAGCGCAATCTGCAGCAAGAGGCAAACTGCAGTAAGCCACAGCAAGCCGCGCAGGTTTCGGTCCATCGGGGCCAGCGGGCGGGCGCCGTCGAGCTGGCTGGCGCGCGCCAACTGCCAGCACAAAAGCACCAGCAGCAGCAGCCCCGCCAGCAAATGCAGCATCACAATGGCCGGGAACAGTTTCATGGTGACGGTCAAGGCACCAAAAGCGCCCTGAAGACAAACCCAGACCAGGGTGACGGTCGGCCACCACGGACTGAGCGCCTTGGCTTGCACACTGCGCCCTGCCCTGAAACGGCCGATCCAGGCGCTGACCGTCAGTACGGTAATCAAGGCGCCCACCGTTGTAGCCAGGTAGCGGTGAATCATTTCCACCCAAGCCTTGCCCTGCGTTACCGGGCCATCGGGCATGGCACTCTGTGCCGCTGCGATAGGGGCGTTGGCACCCACGGGACTGGCGTTGCCATAGCAGCCCGGCCAGTCCGGGCAGCCCAGACCCGAGTCGGTCAAGCGCGTGAAGGCGCCAAACACGATCAGATCGAAAGTGAGAAAGAGCGTCAATAGGGTGAGTGCCTGTGCCCAATTCGATGTTCCGGCTTTGCGTTGTTGGTACCCGACCCAGAGCAAAGGTGGTAACGCGAACAGGGCACCCAGCAACAGGATGCGCAGTAGCGGCGAGAGGTCAAACAGGGCTTGAGCGTTCATGCGATCGATCCTAGCGGCCCGGTGAATCCCAGGATGCCGATGCGCGCAACAGTCGCTCCAGATCGCGCTTGGCCTTGCTGGCGGAGGCAGCATCAAACTGCGCAGGAAAACGCATCATCGTGTTGCCCATGGGATCGACCACAAAGATGAAATCGGTCAATGCCTTCTCGGGTGCTGCCAGCAACCAGTCATTCAAGACCCGCTGCTCAACGCGCAGCATCGTGGTGTCGGCCACGCGTTGACGCAGTCCCTCGGGTAGCGCTTGCGGATCACTGATCAGCCAGACCAGATCAAAGCGTTCCTTGTCCTTGCCCAGGGTCTCGCGCAACTGGCGTTGTGTGAACAAGCGGCGTTGGCATTCCGGCGCACACGCACTGCCCGCCACGCTGAGCAACAACCATTGCCGTTTGAGGGACGACAAGGGCACCGGGCTGCCGTCGAGCGCCAGCGCATTGGCCGCTGGAATGGGCCGGACCGGCTGTATCAGTTCGCCAAAACCGGCGCGCCCGGCAGGCCGCACCACGTAGAACGCAAAGTAGGCAACGATGGCCGGCAAGGAGCAGACCAGCACAATCGCCAGCAATTTCCAGACGCGACCACTTCTTCCTCCACCCAGGGGGACTGGCTGCGCCGCTGGCATGGAATGGACGACCAGCCCCAGCGGCGCATCGGCTTTGGTCCTGCTCATGGGGATACCGCCCGTCGCACCGACGCCACGCCATAAAAAGCCAGCAACGCCAGCGCCATGCCAAACCACTGCAAGGCATAACTCTGGTGCATTGCCACGCGGTCTTCCGGTGCCTGCCAGTTGCGAATCAAGTTGTCGTGCATGTCGGATCGATTTTGCAGCAGGACCACCGGTTGCAGCGGAAAGTTCACCTGACGTTCAAAGCGCTTCAGATCGAGAACCGGCCAGAGCTGGCTCCAGGCCTCGGCGCGCTCCGACATCAGCAGGAATTTCTTCACGACCGGCGTCGCTGCGATGCCGCTGACTTCCACCAGTCCCGGCGGGGTGCTGACCTGCGGCAACTTCTGACGCCCGTCGGTCCAGCCAATCCAGCCGCGATTGACCAGAATCCGGGTCTCGCTGCCTTCGATTTTCAAAGGCGTGACCACATGCACGCCGGCGCGGCCCTCTTCCTGCCGGTTGTCCACGAAAATCTGCTGCGCCGGCTCAAAGTACCCACGCACCGTGACAGGCGCGTCGCGCAGCTGCTCGGCGCTCACCAGCGTGGCACCCACACGCACGGGCGCGCGCTGCGCGCGCGCCGCGTACTGCGAGCGCTCGGCGGTCAGACGCTGCGCCTTGCCGGCCTGCCACTGCCCCAGATAAAGAAAAAGCAGCAGCATCGCCAATGTCGCCAGAGTGGGTATCAAACGCGGTTGGAAACGCAGGCTTGGCATGGATCAGTGACCGATTGCATAATGAGGCTACCCCTTTTCAGAGACCACCATGCTGACGAAAATATTTATCCTGGCGGTATTGGTTTTGATACTTGGCAGCCTGTTCAGCGCACTGGCCCTGCTGTTTCGCAAGCAGGGGCAAAACAAACGCATGGTGCAGGCCCTGACGATCCGGATTTCACTCTCGCTCGGCCTGTTCCTGCTGTTGCTCGCAGGGTCCTATTTCGGCCTCATCCCGCAGCACGGACTGCGCTGACGCGCACTCCACCTTGCGTCTGCGAATAATTTTACAGCCAGTAAACAAACACAAACAGGATCAGCCAGACCACGTCGACAAAGTGCCAGTACCAGGCGACGGCCTCAAAGGCAAAGTGGTTGTGTTCCGAAAAGTGCCCCTTCAAACCGCGCCCCAGCATCGTCATCAGCATGATGGTGCCCAGGGTGACGTGCAGTCCGTGAAAGCCGGTCAGGATGAAGAAGGTCGCACCATAGACGCCAGCACCCAGCGTCAGGCCCAGTTCCTGGTAGGCATGGATGTATTCGAAAGCCTGAAAACCCATGAAAGTTACACCCAGCAGCACCGTCAGCGCCAGGCCAAGGTTCAGCTGTGTCCGCTTGTTCTTGATCAGACCCCAGTGCGCCCAGGTCAGGGTTGCGCCTGAAGTCAGCAGGATCAGGGTGTTCAGCGCAGGCACACCCCAGGGACCCATCGGTGTGAAGCTCTCGCCCATCGGCCCACTGCTGGGCCAGATCGCAGAGAACCCGGCGTAAGGCGTGTAGCCAGGCTCGTAGCCGCTCAACTCCGGCAAGGCGATGCGACGGATGTAGAACAGGGTGCCGAAGAAGCAGGCAAAGAACATCACTTCGGAAAAGATGAACCAGACCATGCCGATGCGGTAGGAACGGTCTTCCCATGGGGTGTAAACACCGCGCAGGTTCTCGCCAATGACCTCGCCAAACCAGCCCAGAATCACGTAGACAATCAGCGCCGCGCCAATCCACATGCTCCAGACGCCGGGGGGTGAGCCGTTGATCCGGAAGATGAAACCCAGCGCCAGCATGAAGATGCCGGCCGACAAAAAGGTCGAGTAATTGCTGGTGGCCGGTACAAAGTAATGCCCCCTGGAAGCGGGCACAGGGCTGTCATTCATGTTTCATCTCCGTAGGGAACTTTATGTTCTTCATCAAACGCGCGCCTTCACCGCTTCAAAGAACGTATAGGAAAGCGTGATGGTCCCCAGATCGCTGCCCAGTTCCGGGTTGACCACAAACACAACCGGCATGGTCCGCACCTCGTCCTTGGCAAAGGTCTGCTGGCTGAAGCAGAAGCATTCGATCTTCTGAAAGTGCTGAGCCGCCGTGGCCGGCGTCACACTGGGAATGGCTTGGCCGACGAAGACTTCCCCGCTCTCGTTCTTCACCACATAGTTGGTGTGAACAATGGCCCCTGGGTGCACGCGCATGGAAAACTGCTCGGGCCTCAGCACCAGTCCGACGCCCGGCATGCTGTGGCTCAGGAACTCCACCGTCACCCAGCGCGAGGTATCTACCTGCGTGTTCTTGTTGGCTGGCATGGCCACGGCATTGGTGCGCCCGTTCAAACCAGTCATCCGGCAGATGACGTCATACAGCGGCACCATGGCAAAACCAAAACCGGTGAAAAACAGCGACACCAGCGCCAGGCGAAACGCCAGACGCCGGTTGGCAGCCGGTCGGCTGCTGCTACTGTTTTCAGCTTCGCTCATTTGATGATGGGCTGGGTTTCAAAGGAGTGATAAGGAGCTGGCGACGGCAAGGTCCACTCCAACCCCTCGGCGCCTTCCCAGGCCTTCGCCTCGGCCTTCTTGCCGCCACGGAAACACATCACCAGGTTGTAAATGAAGATCAGGTGCGAAAGGCCCAGAATGAAAGCGCCAATCGTCGAGAGTTGATTCCACTCCGTGAACATCAGCGGGTAATCGGGAATGCGACGCGGCATGCCGGCCAGACCCACCAGAAACTGCGGAATGAAGGTCAGGTTGAAACCAATAATCACAATCCAGAAGTGCAGCTTGCCAAGTCGCTCATCGATCATGTGCCCGGTCCACTTGGGCAGCCAGTAGTAGATGGCGGCCATCGCGCCCATCACGGTGGTGGGATAGAGCGCATAGTGGAAGTGCGCCACCAGAAAATACGCGTTGTGGTACTGCGGATCGGCCGCTGCATCGGCCAGCACCAGACCAGTCAGACCACCCCAGCCGAACAGCACGATGAAACCGATGGCAAACAGCATCGGCGTCTCAAAGGTCAGCGAGCCGCGCCACAGGGTGGCAATCCAGCAGAAGAACAGCACGGCCAGCGGCAAGGAGATCAGCATCGTGCTGTACATGAAGTAAAGCTGCGAGCCAGTGGACATGCCGCTGGTAAACATGTGGTGTGCCCAGACCACGACCGACAGGATCGCGATGCCCCACATGCCATAGACCTGGGCCCGGTAGCCGTAAGTCGGCTTTCGCGAGAAGGCCGACAGCACATGCGGCACGGCGCCAGTGATCGGCAGCAAGAGCACATAGACCTCGGGGTGTCCCATGAACCAGAAGATGTGTTGCCACAGCACCGGGTCACCGCCACCGGCGGCATTGAAGAAATGCGTGCCAAAGTGCCGGTCCAGCAGCACCATGGTGACGCCACCCGCCAGCACCGGCATGATGGTGATCAGCAAAATGGCCGTCATCAGGAAACCATGCGCAAACAGCGGCATCTTCATCAGCGTCATGCCGGGTGCGCGCATATTCAGGATGGTGACGATGACGTTGATGGACCCCAGAATCGAAGACACGCCCAGCATGTGGACGGCAAAAATGGCGAAGTCCATGCCCCAGCCGCTTTGCACCGACAGCGGCGCGTACATGGTCCAGCCGGTATCAACGGCACCCGGGCCGATGCCCATCAGACCGAGGAAGAAGGGCAGTACCAGCATCAGGGCGGCTGGCGGCAGGATCCAGAAACCCCAGTTGTTCAAGCGCGGCAAGGCCATGTCGGGTGCGCCAAGAATCATGGGCAGCATGTAGTTACCCAGACCGGTCGCCGCCGGCATGGCAAAGCCGAACACCATGATCAGCCCATGCAGGGTGATGAGCTGATTGAACAGCTCCGGCTGGACGAATTGCAGACCCGGCTGGAACAATTCCAGACGCACCACCAGAATCATGGCACCACCAATCATCAGCATCGTGATGGCGAAGATCAGGTACATCAAGCCGATGTCCTTGTGATTCGTGGTCTGAATCCAGCGCAGCATGCCACCCTGGTAATGCGCCGCGCCATGTGACGCGTCGTGTGCCATTTCATTTGCCATTGGCAACTCCTGTGACTTGATTTGCACTGCTCAGAACGGCCGCTGGCGCCTTCTTGCCAGCCAGCCAGGTCTTGAATTCTTCCTGCGACACCACGTTAACGACAATCGGCATGTAGGCGTGCTCCTTGCCGCACAACTCGGAACACTGGCCACGGTAGGTGCCGGTCTTGTCAACGGTAGCCCAGAATTCGCGCAGAAAGCCGGGCACCGCATCGCGCTTCACGCCAAAGGCGGGAACCCACCAGCTGTGGATGACGTCGTTCGAGGTCGTGATGAAGCGAATCTTTTTGCCCACCGGCAGCACCAGCGGGTTGTCCACTTCCAGCAGATAGTTCTCGCCCTTGGGCTGCTCGTTGTCAATCTGCTCGCGCGGTGTCGCCAAACGGCTGGTGAACTTCACGCCCTCGGCCGGAAACTCGTACTGCCAGAGCCACTGGCTGGCCGTCACCTTGACCACCAGATCGGCATTGGTCTTGGAGTCTTCGTACATCAGGACGGCGTGATAAGCCGGAATACCAAAGACGCCGTAATCAAGAATCAGCAGACCGGCAAACGGCAGCAATACCCAGAACCACTGCTTGCGCGACTTCGGCGCAACAAAGTCCGCTGCCTGGTGACCGCGCGACTTGCGGTGTGCCCAGAACGAGTACAGCATGATCCCGAGCACGGTAAAGAACAGGGTCAGGGCGATCACGATGAACAGGTTGTGCACATGCAGCGTCTCATGCGCAATCGGGGTCACCGGCGTCGGAAACTGCCAACCGTAGGCCGCCAGCGCCGCCGTCGCCCCCAGCCCGGCCGCCGCACCGACGCAGACTCTGAATAAACCGCTCATGTCATTTATCCTTCTATGAAACCCAAAAGATCCTGGCCGTTGGCCACACCAGCAGCACAACGATAACGCAGGGAATCAGAGCCCAGCAAATCTCCACCAGCACCGAGTCATGAAAATTGACCTGCCGGTCCAAACCCCAGCGATGGTGTTTCCAGACCGAAACAAACATCACCCCGAATACCGTCACAAAAAGGACGATGGCAAGCAGCAGCAGAGAAAAGCGCAAGCCAGACAACAAATCAGCCTCCTCATTTTCCTTGGTTCTGCACACCCGACAAAGTGCCGGATTGTAGCGACGAACGGCCAATCGTGCAGGGGAGCAGCGAGTTCAGTGGGCCGGTCCGACCGTTTTGCCGCGCGCCAGCGCCGCTCTCATCTCCTGCAGCGATATTTCGCGCTGCGCGCTCACCGCAAAAGTCGGCTGCGGCTTGATCGCATGCCCGTAGATCAGCTCGAAGGTCAGTTGCAGCGGTTGCCGGGCCAGCGCTTGCTGCAATTGCTCATGCCAGCGCCGCCCGCGCAGCCCCGGAAAACGCGCCGGATGCAGATTGCGGCCAAGGCCGCGCAGCTCGTCGAGCAGGCGCTCTGGCGTCTCAAAAGTCAGGGTCACGCGCTCCATGTCCATCACCGGCTGGGCAAAGCCTGCCGCCAGCAGCATGTCGCCCCAGTCGTGCATGTCGGTAAACTCGTGCGCCGGCGCTGGCCAGTCCAGTGATCGGTAAAGCTGACGCAATTCCAGCAAGGTGTCCGGCCCAAGGCAGGAAAACATAAGAAAGCCATCGACCGCCAGTGCGCTATGCCACTGTGCCATCAAGGCCTGCGGATCGCTGGTCATGTGCAAGGCCATGTTCGACCACAGCATCTGCACCCCACCTTCGGCGGGCACCTGGAACTGCGTCTGCGCGGCGCGCCAGCGCGCGGGATGCCACCAGGGTTTGCTGATCGCTCCCGCAGCAAAGCGGACCCGATCCGCCTGAAACTCGGCCACAAAACTGCTGGCATCGGGATAGCGCTGCGTCAGTGCGGCATGCGCCTGCAAACCACCCCGCACCGGCTCCCAATGCGCCCAACTGTTCGGTTGCAGCTTGATCCAGTCCAGCCTTTGCTGCATGCGCCGCGCCACCTCCTCGTGCAGCCACGGCGAGGCGCTGGCGGGCAGGCGCTGCCAGCGCTGCACAGCGGCAGGATCAATGGTGGGTACAGGCAAGGCAGGCATGTTGTGGGAAAGCAGGAGGTGGCCAGAGTATATTGACTCCATGTTGCGGCGAACCATGCAAAGGCTGCTTGATGCACTGCCGAGCCAGTGCCTGGTCTGCCATGCCTGGCCCAGCCAGCCTGTTTGCGAAGCCTGCGTCAACCGTTTTGCCCAACCCAGGCCGCGTTGCCGGAGCTGCGCTCTGGCCCTGCCAGCGGGGGTGCTGCAGTGTGGCGAATGCATCAAGCATCCGCCGCCGCTGGACCACTGCCTGGCCGCGGTTTCGTACGAGTACCCCTGGTCAGACCTGATTGTTGGCTACAAGTTTCACCAGCATCCGGGGCGCGCCAGCGCGCTGGCCCTGCTGCTGCGCAGCGCACCCTGGGTCGAGCCGGCGCTCGAAGCAGCCGACCTGGTACTGCCGATGCCGCTTTCCAACGCACGCCTGCAATCACGCGGCTTCAACCAGGCGCTGCTGCTGGCGCGAGCGCTCGCGCCCGAGAAAACCACCCATCGCCTGCTGCTGCGCATCAAGGACACAGCACCTCAGAGCTCGCTGCGTCGCGCCGAGCGGCTGGGCAGTCTGAACGACGCTTTCGCCGTCGATCCAATGCAGCACAGACAAGTCAAAGGGGCACGACTGGTGCTGGTGGACGATGTCATGACCAGCGGCGCTTCTCTGTTTGGCGCGGCCCAGGTGCTGCGCGCCGCCGGCGCCGCCCACATCACCGGGCTGGTCATCGCCAGAACGGAGTAGCGGCCCGGCGCTGCGGCGATCTTCCTGCTGCCACAATTCACAGATGTTTAACATCGTTCTGGTCGAGCCTGAAATTCCGCCCAACACCGGCAACATCATCCGGCTGGCGGCGAATACGGGCTGCACGCTGCATCTGGTCGAGCCGCTCGGTTTTTCCATGGACGACAAGCACATGCGCCGCGCTGGCCTGGACTACCACGAGTACGCCGAACTCAAGCGCCATGCCAGCTGGCAGGCTTTGCTGGACACCGAACAGCCGCCACCTGAGCGCATGTTCGCCCTGACCACCCGCGCCAGTCGACTCGTGCATGACGTGCAGTTTGCCCCCGGCGATTGGCTGGTCTTTGGTGCCGAGACACGAGGTCTGAGCGAGACCGTGCGCCAATGCTTCAGCGCCACCCAATGTCTGAAGCTGCCAATGCTGGCGGGACAGCGCAGCCTCAACCTGTCGAACGCGGTCGCCGTTGCGGTGTTTGAAGCGTGGCGGCAAAATGGATTCAAATCTGACTGAGGAGATTTCATGCCTGAAGCGATCCTCCAAACCGAAAATGCGCTTCCCCCTTCACCAGGAAGTTCACAGATTGCACGGATCAGGTTGGGGATTGGCCTGCTGCAGGGCGGCGCGCTGTACTTCCTGTACCGCGCCGCAAAAGACCTGACCTGGCCGGCAAGCGATCCGCTGCTGTTTGCACCCTTGCTGCTGGTGTTCATTTTTATCCCGGTGCTGCTGATGTCCGCGCTGGGTCATCTGCCCGGCAGGAGTCTGTGGCGATGGATGCTGCTGGCCACTCTGATATCGGCCGGTCTGGCCTTCCATGACATCTGGCGCAACATCGGCGCACCCGTGAGCGCGGACTACGGCGGCAGCCTCCCCAAGGCACCGTACCCGTCGCCTCTGCTTTGGCTGTTTGGCGCAGTCGGGTTTTACATTGCGCACAGCCTGGTGCTTGCATCGGCCACCGAGCGGCGAACGATCGCCAGCTATCCCAGCTACTTTGACACTGCCTGGAAGCTGCTGATTCAGATCCAGTTCTCCGCCCTGTTTGTCGGGGCTTTCTGGGCGGTCTTGGGGCTAGGCGCCGCCATGTTCAAACTCATTGAATTGAGTTTCTTTATGGACTTGCTGAAAGAGCCCTGGTTTGCCATTCCGGTCACGGCTTTTGCGTTTGCCTGCGCACTGCACCTGACCGATGTACGGCCCGCCATCGTGCAGGGAATTCGCAACCTGCTGCTGGTTCTGTTGTCATGGATCCTGCCGGTGGCGGTGCTCATCATCGGCGCATTCCTGGCCAGCATGCCCTTCACCGGCATGGAGCACCTGTGGGCAACCCGACACGCGAGCGCACTGCTGCTGTCGGCTGCAGCAGTTCTGGTTATCCTGATCAACACCGCCTTTCAGAACGGCGCGATTGCAGACGAGGTAGCGCGTGTGCTGCGCGTCAGCGCCAGGCTGGCTTGTGGTTTGCTGTTGCCTCTGGTTGCCATCGCCACTTACGCACTCGGTTTGCGCGTCGGCGAATACGGCTGGACCACCGACCGCATCATCGCCGCCTGCTGCCTCGCCGTGGCAGGCTGCTACGCACTCGGTTATGCATGGGCCGCGAGCCGACGCTCGGGCTGGCTGGCGCCGATGGCAAGCGTCAATATCGCAACCGCCTTCATCATCCTGGCGCTGCTGCTGGCTTTGTTCTCGCCCGTGCTGGACCCGGCCCGAATATCGGTCGCCGATCAAATGGCGCGGCTGGAGCATGGCCAGCAAAGGGCTGACAACTTTGACTTTGACTATCTCAGATTCGAAGGCAAGCGCTACGGCAGCGCAGCACTGGGGCAACTCAAGAGCAACACACAGGGTCGGGATGCTGCACTGCTGCAGATCAAGGCCACCCAATCGCTGGAGAAGACAAGCCCGCGCGAGCGCGCCGACGTGCATCCGACCTTGGCCGACCTGCGCGCCAATCTGAAATTCTGGCCCCAAGACAAACAGTTGCCCGAATCTTTTCTGACACAGGACTGGCGCAAGGAGGCCAACCCGTGGCGCCTGCCAGACTGCTTCAGGAACCGGGCTACGGTTTGTGATGCTTATGCCATCGAGTCTGATGCCGGGCCAAAGACCTCCTTGCTGGTGGTGGGACAGGACCGCGACCGAGCTCAAGCAGCCCTGTTTGCGCAGGGCCCAGACGCCCGTTGGCGTTTGACTGCCGTTCTGCCGCCCGATTTTGCCAAATGCGCCGTGTTTCGCGACAAGCTCCGGGCGGGCGAGTTCAGTCTGGTGCCACCTGCCATCAAAGATCTCGAAATAGCCGGTCGGCGCATCCGGTTTTTGCCGGTGGACGATCCTGGCGCAAATTGCCCCCGCGCAAAGAACTAGACACAGCAAGGACTTCTCATGATCACGCTCTACGGCATCCCCAACTGCGACACCGTCAAAAAGGCGCGCACCTGGCTCACCGAGCACGCTGTGCCCTACCAGTTTCACGATTTCAAGAAACAGGGCGTGCCGCCGGCACAACTCGATGTCTGGCTGCAAGCCGTGGGCTGGGAAACGCTGGTGAATCGCAAAGGCACCATGTGGCGCAAGCTCGGCGCCGCCGCGCAGGCCGCCGTGGTGGACACCGCCAGCGCGCGTGAACTGGTGCTGACGCAAGCCAGCATCATCAAGCGCCCGGTAGTGGTATGGGCCGATGGCGGCGTCACCGTTGGCTTCAAACCCGAAGCCTTTGCCGCACGACTGAGTTAGTGCCCCCACGCTCCCCCGCTTCGCGTGGCTCGCTGCCCCCCGAGGGGGCGCGCCTTGCTTGGGGTGGCCCTGCGCTGCGGCTAAGGGTAATAACGCGCCATCGATTCGGCGACGCAGACCGGCTTGGCTCCGCCCTCGCGCTCGACGGTGACTTCCCAGGTCATCTGGAAACCGCCCTTCTCGATCGGCTCGCACTTCTGTAACTTCATGTGAGCGCGCAGGCGACTGCCGACCGGCACCGGCGCCGGAAAGCGCACCTTGTTCAGGCCGTAATTGACACCCATGCGGGTCTCTTCGATCTTCAGCGAAGAAATAAAGAACTGCGGCAGCAAAGAGAGCGTCAGATAGCCATGCGCGATCGGTCCACCAAAAGGACCCGTCTTGGCTTTTTCGACATCCACGTGAATCCATTGATGGTCGCCGGTGGCCTGCGCAAACTGGTTGACCTGCTCCTGCGTGATGGTGATCCAGTCGCTGACCACGACCTCCTGGCCCACCAGAGCCGCCAGATCGGAAAGGGTTTGAAGTGTTTTCATG
>JBAXOZ010000047.1:0-16467 GCA_037132975.1 Comamonadaceae bacterium | reverse complement strand
TTCTGGGAGCCGATCCGCAGCGCCTACGCGCTGGGCGAATTGACCGTCAAAGCGACGCCTTTGCTGCTGATTGCGCTGGGTCTGGCGGTCTGCTTTCGCTCCAACGTCTGGAACATTGGCGCCGAGGGGCAGTATGTGCTGGGCGCCATCGCCGCCAGTGGTGTGGCTTTGTTGGCAGACAAGAACAGCAGCGGCTGGATTGTGCTGCCCATCCTGCTCGCAGGCGTTGTTGGCGGCATGGTCTGGGCTGGCATCACGGCCTGGTTGCGGGATCGCTTCAACGCCAACGAGATTCTGGTCAGTCTGATGTTGGTCTATGTGGCCGTGCAATTGCTCAGCTACCTGGTGTCGGGGCCCTGGAAAGACCCGCAGGGTTATAACTTTCCGCAGACGCAAACCTTTGCGCTGGTGACGCGCATCCCGCGGCTGTTCGACGGCTCACGCATCAGCATTGGCGTTTTTCTTGCACTGCTGGGTGTGCTGGCGTCCTGGATCTTCCTGTTTCGCACGCGTGCCGGTTTTTCGCTGCAGGTGGGTGGTCTGGCACCGGCCGCGGCGCGCTATGCCGGGTTTTCTTCGCGCAGCGCCTTGTGGGTGGCCTTGCTGATTTCGGGCGCCAGCGCCGGCCTGGCTGGCGCATTGGAGGTAGCGGGCCCCATCGGACAACTGACGCCTTATGTGCCGGCCGGTTACGGTTTTGCCGCCATCATCGTCGCCTTTGTCGGTCGCCTGCATCCGGTGGGCATGGTTCTTTCAGCCTTGTTGATGAGCATGTTCTACATCGGTGGTGAACTGGCGCAGTCGCGCCTGGGGCTGCCCAAGTCGCTGACCGGCGTTTTTCAGGGGCTCCTGCTGTTCAGCCTGCTGGCCTGCGACACGCTGGTCAATTACCGCCTGAAGTGGGGCAAGTGATGGAATCCTACGCACTGCTGATTGCAGCCACCCTGAACGCTGGCACCGTGCTGGCGCTGGCTTCTCTGGGTCTGCTGATCAACGAGAAGGCCGGCATCGTCAATCTGGGCGCCGAGGGCATGATGCTGTGCGCCGCGATTGCCGGTTTTGCCGCGGTGGTGCATTCCGGCAGTGACACTTGGGGTTTTATTGCCGGCATTGGCGCCGGTGCCCTGCTGGCGCTGGTGTTTGGCGGGCTGGTGATCTGGCTCAATACCAATCAGTACGCGACCGGTCTGGCCGTCAGCCTCTTTGGCGCTGGTTTCTCGGCTTTTGCCGGCATCAGCTACGTGCAGGAAAGAATTCCGCCACGGCCCAGCTTTGCTGTGCCCTGGCTGTCGGACATTCCCCTGCTCGGGTCGGCGCTGTTTCAGCATCATCCGCTGGTTTACCTGACCGTGCTGCTGGCCCTGGGCATGGTCTGGTTCCTGTATCGCACACGGGCCGGGCTGGTGTTGCGCTGCGTTGGCGAGAGCCCGGAAGCGGCGCACGCGCTCGGCTACCCGGTGCGCCGCATCCGTCTGCTGGCGGTGCTCTGCGGCGGCGCCTTGTGCGGCCTGGCGGGGGCTTATGTTTCCATTGTCTACACGCCCTTGTGGGTCGAGGGCATGGTCGCGGGCAAAGGCTGGATTGCCCTGGCGCTGACGACGTTCGCCACCTGGCGCCCGGCTCGTGTGCTGCTGGGTGCCTATCTGTTTGGCGGTGTGACCATGCTGCAGTTTCATTTGCAGGGGACGGGGGTGGAGATTCCAAGTCAGTTTCTGACCATGCTGCCTTACCTTGCGACCATCGTGGTGCTGGCACTGATCTCGCGCAACCCGCAGTGGATCCGCATCAATATGCCGGCCTCCATGGGCAAACCGTTTCATCCCGGAAACTGATTTTTCCGGGTCATAATCCTGCTTTTCTCGACCCCCTCTCGCAAACCGTCCAACAATAAAGGAAATCCTATGACCGACCTGCAAAAACGTTCCCTACTGCGAATCGCTGCACTGACGGCAGTCGCTTCGGCCGCCCTGGTGGGCTGCGGCAAGAAAGAGGCGGCGGCACCCGCTGCGCCGGCCGCATCGGCTCCCGCTGCTGCTGCGTCGGCACCGAAGGCAGAGCCATTGAAAATTGCTTTTGCCTATGTTGGCCCAGTCGGTGACGGCGGTTGGACCTTTGCGCATGACAATGGTCGCAAGGCGCTGGAAAAGGAGTTTGGCGACAAGATCAAGACTTCGTTTGTCGAGAGCGTGCCGGAGTCGGCCGATGCCGAACGCGTTATCCGCGACATGGTCGGTCAAGGCAACAAGCTGATCTTTGGCACCACCTTCGGCTACATGGAGACCATGCTCAAGGTCGCCGCCGACAGCAAGGACGTCAAGTTGGAGCACGCGACCGGCTACAAACAAGCCGAGAACATGCGCACCTACGACAGCCGCACCTATGAGGGTGCCTACATGGCCGGCGTGATTGCCGGGAAGATGACCAAGACCAACACGCTGGGCGTGGTGGCCTCGGTGCCAATTCCGGAAGTGGTGCGCAACATCAACAGCTTCACGCTGGGCGCGCAGTCAAGCAACCCCAAGATCAAGACCAAGGTGGTGTGGGTTAATGAATGGTTCAACCCACCGAAGGAAACCGAAGCGGCGACCTCGCTGATCAACGGTGGCGCCGACGTGCTGTTCCAGAACACCGATTCACCCGCTGTGCTGAAGACCGCCGAGGCCAAGGGCAAGCGCGCTTTCGGCTGGGATTCGGACATGACCGCCTACGGCCCGAAAGCCCATCTGGCCTCTGCCGTGATCAACTGGGGTCCGTACTACATCAAGGCCACCAAGGAAGCACTCGACGGCACCTGGAAGGGTGGCACAGGCGCGTGGTGGGGTGTGAAGGAAGGCGCGATCGACATCGTCTCGATTGCTGAAGACGTGCCCGCCGAGACCAAGGCCAAAGTGGCCGAAGTCAAGAAGGGTCTGGCTGACGGCAGCTTCGTGATCTGGAAAGGTCCGATCACCGACAACGCCGGCAAGGTGCAGGTGGCCAAGGATGCCGTCGCTGACGACAAGTTCCTGGGCGGCCTCAACTTCTTCGTCAAGGGCGTGGAAGGCAAGGTGCCGGGCGCGAAGTAATCTTCGGCCGCTCGAAAAAAAGAAAGGCCCTGCAGGGCCTTTCTTTTTGCCGCGGCATTGCCGCAAGTTTCAGTCGCGCTCGCCGCCGAAGATGCCAAGCAGGGCCAGCAGGCTCTGGAACACATTGATGATGTCCAGATAGAGCGCCAGCGTGGCGCTGATGTAGTTGGTTTCACCGCCATCCACGATTTGCTTCAGGTCATAAAGCATGTAGGCGCTGAAGATGCCGATCGCCAGCACCGAGATCACCATCATGCCGGCGCTGGATCCGACAAAGATGTTGATGATGCCGCCAATCATCAGCGCGATGGCGCCAACGAACAGCCACTTGCCCATGCCGCTGAGGTCGCGCTTGATGACGCTCGACAGGCTGGCCATGACGAAGAAGACACCGGCTGTGCCACCGAAGGCGGTCATGATCAGATCCGGGCCGTTCTTGAAGCCGAGCACCATGGCGATCATGCGCGAGAGCATCAAGCCCATGAAGAAGGTGAAGCCCAAAAGGACCGGCACACCCATGGCGGAATTCTTGGTCTTCTCGATCGCGTACATGAAACCGAATGCTCCGCCCAAAAAGACGATCAGACCCAGGCCACCACCCATGGCGCGCGTCATGCCGGTGGCTACGCCCAGCCAGGCACCCAGCACCGTGGGTATCAGGCTCAAAGCCAGCAGCCAGTAGGTATTGCGCAGCACCTTGTTGCGCTGCTCGGTGGCGGAACCCAGGCCGTAGCTGCGGTCGATCGATTGAACGTTGTCAGTCATGGTCAAAACTCCTAAAGTCATTGGCGAACACGGCATGCCGTCTGGCATACACGAACTGTCCGGCAAAGTATCCTCGCCTTGCGAGCTGAAGATGGTGCGAATTCTAGGGGAATCAAGCTATGCTTGTCTTTTCTTTACAAAAAGGCCAGCTCGATGAATCAGAAATTCTTTCTCGAACTCTCGGACGTCAATGCCATGCTGGCTGCAGCGCAGGACGAAGCCCTGAAAAACAACTGGGCCGTGACCATTGCCATTGTGGACGACGGCGGGCATTTGCTGGGCTTGCGCCGACTCGATGGCGCGCCCGCCATATCGGCGCATATTGCCCCGGCCAAGGCGCACACGGCGGCGCTGGGTCGGCGCGAAAGCAAGGTCTATGAAGATGTGATCAACGGGGGACGCACCTCGTTCCTGAGTGCGCCTGCGATACAGGGCATGCTCGAAGGCGGGGTGCCGGTCATGAAGAATGGCCAGTGCATCGGCGCCGTGGGTGTGAGCGGCGTCAAATCGAGCGAAGACGCCCAGGTTGCCCGTGCTGGAATTGCTGCCCTGGCGCTGTGAGGCGAACTATCAATAGCCGAGCCGCTGGGGCTTGATTTCCTGCAGGATGATGGTTGCGATCTCTTCGATCGATTTGGTGGTGGTTGAGAGCCACCGGATACCTGATCGACGCATCATGGCTTCGGCTTCGCTGACTTCGATCAGGCAGTTCTCCAGCGAGGCGTATTTGGAATTGGGCCGGCGCTCATTGCGGATTTCGCTCAGACGTTTGGGCTGAATCGTCAGACCGAAAAGTTTGCTTTGGTGCTGTAGCAGGGCTGGCGGCAAGTGGCGCCGCTCAAAGTCTTCCGGGATCAGTGGGTAATTGGAGGCTTTGAGCCCGTACTGCATCGCCAGGTACAGCGAGGTGGGGGTCTTCCCGCTGCGGCTGACGCCGACCAGAATGACATCCGACTCGGCCAGGTCGCGGTGTGATTGCCCGTCGTCATGCGCCAGTGAAAAGTTGATCGCTTCGATGCGCGCCTGGTACTCCTTGCTCTTGCTGGCGTCGCTGAAGCGGCCGACATGGTGACTCGATTTGAGGTTCAGCTCCGCTTCCAGCGGCATGATGAAGGTGCCAAACATGTCAAGCAACAGGCCCTGACAGCCATCGGTAATGACTTTGAGCACTTCAGCGTTGACCAGCGTCGTAAAGACGATGGGTTTGTTACCGTCGATCAGTCCGGCATGATTGATGTCGTTGACGGCACGCAGCGCCATGTCGATCGAGTCCACAAAGGGGAGCCGGACGTAGCGAAATCTGGTTTCGAACTGCGCCAGGATGGCAGTGCCGAAAGTCTCGGCCGTGATTCCGGTACCGTCAGAAACGAAGAATACGGTTCGATTGGGCATGATGGGTTGGTGACTTCACAGAGCTGTAACATTTTGCAGGAAACAGCCCCATTGTGGATCGTCCGGCCACCTACAATGACACGCAAGCACCCCAAATCTTTCATGCTCAGCACCGATTCAACGGAACAACGACAAAGCAAGGCTGTCTGCATGGGCATCGCAGGCGTCCCGGAGCGCACGGCCCGGCCCCTGGAACCGTTTTTAACTTCTGGAGCTTTTTCATGTCTGCACTATTTGACCCGACCGCATTGGTCGTACCGTTTGAAAACCTGAGGATGTCGGACGTCGATTCGGTTGGCGGTAAGAACGCCAGCCTCGGCGAAATGATTTCGAACCTGCCCTCCGGTGTTCGCGTACCTACCGGTTTTGCCACCACCGCCCACGCCTTCCGCCGCTTTCTGGCGCATGGAGATCTGGTTGGCAGGGTCAATCAGCTTCTGGCTGCCCTGGACACGGAAGACGTGCGCGAGTTGGCCAAGGTTGGCGCGGAAATCCGGGCCCTGGTTGAGGTGCAACCGTTTCCGGCTGATCTGGAACAGGCGATTCGCGCCGCCTTTCTTGAACTCAGTGCGGGCAGCCCGCAGGCTTCGTTTGCCGTGCGTTCCTCGGCGACGGCTGAGGATTTGCCGGATGCATCGTTTGCCGGTCAACAGGAGACCTTCCTGAATGTCACCGGTATTGACGCCGTCCTGCACAAGATCAGGGAGGTATTTGCCTCCTTGTACAACGACCGTGCCATCAGCTACCGGGTGCACAAGGGCTTTGCTCACGAGCATGTGGCACTGAGTGCCGGTGTTCAGCGCATGGTGCGCTCCGATATCGGCGCGGCGGGCGTCATGTTCACCATCGATACGGAATCGGGCTTTACCGATGTGGTGTTCATCACGTCGAGTTACGGGCTGGGTGAAACCGTGGTGCAGGGGGCCGTGAATCCGGACGAGTTTCATGTACACAAGCCTATGCTCAAAGCCGGCAAACGCGCCGTCATCAGTCGCGCTCTGGGCTCCAAACTGATCCAGATGCGATTCACGACTGCCGAAGAAAAGGCCGCCAGTGGCCAATTGGTGAAAACCGTCGATGTTCCGACCGAGCAGCGCAATCGTTATTCCCTGACCGACGCCGAGGTCGAAAAACTGGCCCATTACGCCCTGGTGATCGAGCAGCACTATGGCCGCGCCATGGATATTGAGTGGGGTAAAGACGGCATTGATGGCGAACTCTACATCCTGCAGGCACGTCCCGAAACGGTGAAGAGCCAGGCGGCTGGCAAGGTGGAGTACCGCTACAAGATCAAGGGCAAGGGCGCCGTGATCGTGGAGGGCCGTGCCATTGGACAGAAGATTGGCACCGGTCCGGTTCGCATCGTGCACAACATCAGCGAGATGGACAAGGTTCAGGTCGGGGATGTGCTGGTGACGGACATGACGGATCCGAATTGGGAGCCGGTAATGAAGCGTGCTGCCGCGATTGTTACCAACCGCGGCGGCCGTACCTGCCACGCCGCCATCATCGCGCGCGAACTGGGGATCCCGGCTGTCGTTGGCTGTGGCCACGCCACCGATGTGCTCAAGGAAGGCATGCTGGTGACGGTGAGCTGCGCCGAAGGCGACACCGGTTTCATTTACGACGGCTTGCTGGAAACCGAAGTGACTGAGGTGCAGCGTGGTGTGATGCCCGAGATTGGGGTCAAGATCATGATGAATGTCGGCAACCCACAACTGGCATTTGACTTCTGCCAGTTGCCCAATGCGGGGGTCGGCCTGGCACGTCTTGAGTTCATCATCAACAACAATATTGGTGTGCATCCGAAGGCGATTCTGGATTACCCGAACATCGATGCCGACTTGAAGAAGGCGGTCGAATCGGTGGCTCGTGGCCATGCTTCACCGCGGGCTTTTTTCGTTGACCGGGTGGCCGAGGGCGTGGCCACAATTGGCGCGGCGTTCTGGCCCAAGCCGGTAATCGTGCGACTTTCAGATTTCAAGAGCAATGAATACCGCAAGTTGGTGGGTGGCAGCCGCTACGAGCCCGAGGAAGAGAATCCCATGCTGGGTTTCCGGGGCGCTGCGCGTTACGTCAGTGCTGATTTCGGCGCAGCCTTTGCCATGGAGTGCGAGGCGCTCAAACGTGTCCGGCAGGAGATGGGTTTGACCAATGTCGAGATCATGGTGCCCTTTGTTCGTACCGTGAACCAGGCCAGGAAGGTGACTGAACTGATGGCTGCACAGGGCCTCAAGCGTGGCGAAAATGGTTTGCGCATCATCATGATGTGCGAGATACCCAGCAATGCCATCCTGGCCAAGGACTTCCTTCAGTACTTTGACGGATTTTCCATCGGCTCCAACGATTTGACGCAGCTCACCCTGGGTCTGGATCGGGATTCCGGCCTGGAATTGTTGGCTGCCGATTTTGACGAACGCGATCCAGCCGTCACCGCACTCATCAAGCTTGCCATTTCTGCTTGCAAATCGCAGGGCAAGTACATCGGTATTTGCGGCCAGGGCCCGAGTGATCATCCCGATTTTGCCGAGTGGCTGATGGCAGAAGGAATTTCTTCCATCTCGCTCAATCCGGACTCTGTGATCACGACCTGGAAAAGGCTGGCTGCGCAATAGCTATGGCGGCCGGTTTTCGTCTGCAGGGTGGGCTTCTGGCGATCTGGTTCGCGGCGTCTTTCGGCGTCGTGTTCTTTGCCAATGACTTGCAGATGATCGTCAATGGTTGGCCACTGGGTTACTGGTTTGCGGCGCAGGGCGGTGTCTTTGTCTTTATCGCCATCGTCGCGGTTTTTGCGTGGCTGGCCAACAAGCGTGAGGGTTCTGCAACTTCCAGTCCCGACCCGCAGTACGAGGCCTACAAACGACGATTGCATCGCAAATTTATGCTCTACGTTGTTTGTCTGTTGCTGTTTCTGGCGGCACTGGCCATGGCAGAAAAGTGGGGACTGAAGAAAACCTGGGTGGGAGCCACATTTTTGATCGCCACGGTCAGCCTGTATGCGGCTATTGGCATCTATGGTCGCACCTCTGACGCCGCCGAGTACTACGTGGCTGGGCGCAATATTCCGGCGCTCTATAACGGTATGGCGACAGCAGCGGACTGGATGAGCGCGGCGTCCTTCATCAGCATGGCAGGGGGCCTCTACCTGCAGGGTTTTTCGGGCACACCGGCGCAACCCGGTGGTCTGGTTTACGTGCTTGGCTGGACCGGCGGCTTCTGTTTACTCGCTCTGCTGGTGGCACCGTATTTGAGAAAACTGGGCCTGTATACGGTGCCTGACTATTTCGGTCAGCGCTACGGCGGAACCTGGCCAAGAATGATTGCCGCCTTCTCGGCTGTACTGTGCTCTTTCACCTATGTGGTGGCGCAGATCTATGGGGTCGGACTGATCGCCTCGCGCCTGACGGGGGTTCAATTTGAAATTGGCATTCTGCTAGGGCTTGGCGGTGTGCTGGTTTGCTCCTTTCTGGGCGGCATGCGAGCCGTCACGTGGACCCAGGTGACGCAGTACGTTGTTTTGATCCTGGCTTTTTTGATACCGGTTTCCTGGCTTGCCTATCAGCAGTTGGGTAATCCCCTGGCGCCGTTTGTCTATGGTCAGCAATTGCAGAAGATCACTGCGCTTGAGAAGCAGTTGCTGGCGTCGCCGGCTGAACTGGAGGTGACACACGAATACGCGCGGCGTGCACGCGGCTATGAAGTGAAACTGCAGAACGTTGAGCTTGCGCTGGACGCCGAGCGCAAGGAACTGCGGGAGCGTATTCGCTTGTTGAATGAACGCCATGCCGACGAGTCGCTCGTGGTTCTGGCGCGTCGAGAACTTGCCGCGCTACCCAAGGATGCAAGCACAGCGCGCGAGCGCTGGAGTCGCGCCATGCAGGAAAATCTGGAGCGCGCCAAGCCTTTGGGCGGCATGCCGGTGCATGTCAAGCCGTTTGCGGGTGACCCTGGCGGGAGTGCGGACGAACAGCAGGCCTTTGAACTGTCCCGGCGCAACTTTCTGGCGCTGATGTTTTGCCTGATGGTGGGTACCGTCGGACTGCCTCATTTGCTGACCCGTTTCTTTACCACACGCACGGTGGCCGAGGCCAGGACCTCGGTGGCCTGGTCCTTGTTCTTCATAGCGCTGCTGTATCTGGCGGCACCGGCCCTGGCGGTGCTCGTCAAGTTCGAAGTCATGAGTCATCTGGTGGGGCAAAATTTCGATTCGTTGCCGGTCTGGATTGCCCAGTGGGCCAAGGTGGACCCGACCCTGATCTCGGTCAGCGACGTCAACGGCGACCATATCCTTCAGTTCTCCGAACTCAAGCTTGGCGCTGACATCGTGATGCTGGTGACGCCCGAACTCGGTGGCATGCCCTATGTGGTCTCTGGTCTGGTGGCGGCGGGTGGGCTGGCTGCCGCCTTGTCCACGGCAGACGGTCTGCTGCTGACCATTGGCAATGCGCTGGCGCATGATTTCTTCTTTCGCGGAGAGAACGATCAGGCCGGTGCCGTGCGACGTGTGATGTTGTCGAAGTTCGTGTTGCTGGTCGTGGCACTGGTGGCGGCCTACGCCGCGGCGCAGCGTCCGGCAGACATTCTCTATCTGGTGTCAGCTTCGTTTTCACTCGCCGGTGCCGCTTTCGTTCCAGCGATGGTGCTGGGAATCTTCTGGCGCCGGACGACGGCAACTGCTGCAATTGCTGGCATGGTGACGGGCCTGGGCCTGACGATCTACTACATCGCAATCAACTCAATATCGGTCAGAGCTGCTCTTGGACTGACTGGCAATGGCCTGTGGTTCGGAATATTGCCGGTTTCAGCGGGCGTATTCGGCATTCTGGCCGGTACTGCGGTCATCGTGCTGTTGAGCTGCATTTCACGTGCCGCGGCGACACCCGATCCCGACATGCCTACGCCTGACGTCATTCGGCTATAATCCCCGGTTCACCTTGCCACACCTCACTTAGACGCTGAGGGTGGCTTTTCTGCCCGTTTTCGGGCTATCCACAAGGAGAGTTAATGCGTCACTATGAAATCATTCTCATGATTCATCCGGATCAGAGCGAGCAGGTTCCCGCCATGTTGGAACGTTACAAGGGCATGATCACTGCCGGCGGCGGCAAAGTGCATCGTGTCGAGGACTGGGGCCGTCGTCAGATGGTCTACATGATCAACAAGCTGGCCAAAGCCCACTATCTTTGCGTCAACATCGAGGCTGATCAGGCTGTGATGGTTGAGTTGGAGCACGCGTTCAAGTTCAATGATGCCGTACTGCGTCATTTGACGGTTTCCAAGAAGAAGGCCGACACCGGTCCGTCTTCCATGATGAAGACCGTGGAACGTGAAGACGCCCGCAAGACGCAACAAGCCGAGTACCAGGCTTAATAGAACTGTTTTCAGCCAGGAGTGTGAAACCCTACGTCAACCATCTTGTTTTGCTAGCCTGTATCGCCGAGCTTGATTCACTGCGGTATACGCCAGCTGGCTTGCCAGCACTGAATTTGCAGCTTCAGCACGAGTCAGAAATCGACGAAGCAGGGCAAACCAGACAGGTCAAGGCACTTGTGAAGGCGGTGGCGTTTGGCGCAGTCGCTGAGCGACTGACAAGACAGGACGTAGGAAGCAGTTGGAATTTCAAGGGCTTTCTGGCAACACCTGGCAAGGGAAAACATGTTGTGTTTCACATTCAAGAGTTTCAGCAAGATTAACGACACGTAATTATTTAAGGAGTCCATCATGGCCGGACCAAAACGTTTTAACAACAAAGACAAGCGCCCGAAGCGCCCCGCGCAGAACCTGCTGTTCAAGCGCAAGCGCTTTTGCCGCTTTACCGTCACGGGTGTCGAAGAGATCGACTACAAGGATATTGATACCTTGCGTGACTTCATTGCAGAAAATGGCAAGATCATTCCGGCACGTCTGACCGGTACGCGCGCCATTTTTCAGCGTCAACTCAATACCGCTATCAAGCGTGCGCGTTTTCTCGCGCTGCTGCCTTACAGCGATCAGCACAAAATCTAAGGAATACGACCATGCAAATCATTCTGCTCGACAAGGTCGTCAACCTTGGCAATCTCGGTGAAATCGTCCGCGTCAAGGACGGTTATGCACGCAATTTTTTGATCCCTTCGGGTCGTGCCCGTCGCGCCACCGCGACAGCCAAACAGGAGTTCGAAGTCAAGCGCGCCGAACTCGAAAAAGCGGCAGCGGCCAAATTGGCTGAATCGCAGGCAGTGGGTGAGAAACTGGCAGGTACCACGGTCAAGTTGACCCAGAAGGCTGGTGTTGATGGCCGTCTGTTCGGATCCGTCACCAACGCTGACATCGCTGAAGAACTGACCAAGAACGGTTATCAGGTGGTCAAGTCGCAGATCCGGATGCCCAACGGCCCGATCAAGGTGGTTGGCGACAGCACCGTTAGCGTCGCCTTGCATACCGATGTGGTAGTTGCTATCACCGTTTCAGTCTACGGCGAAACCGTCTAAACCGGCGCAAGTCTTGTAGGCCACCGGGGTTGTCAAGCCCCGGTGGCCTTTTTCTCGCCTGGCGCGACTTGTCCCGCAATTTCCACAGTTTATGCACAAGCTTTCAAGCGCTTGTGCCCAGCATTTCACTCGACGTCAAAGCGTCGCTGGCGTAGTATTGACGGTTCAAAGGAAACCCCATGTCCGCTGTACTTTCTGCTGTGTCCGATGACTACGGTCAAGACCGGCAAGTAGCCCAATTGCGTATTCCGCCGCACTCGATCGAGTCCGAATCCAGTGTCCTGGGGGGGCTGTTGCTGGACAACGCCGCCTGGGATCGCGTCAGCGATCTGCTGCAGGAAAACGACTTCTACCGTTTTGAGCATCGCATGGTGTTCGCTGCCATTGGTGCTTTGATCAACCTGTCCAGACCGGCCGATGTCATCACTGTCTTTGAGCAGTTGTCGGGGCAGGGCAGGGCCGAAGAAGTCGGTGGTCTGGCCTACCTGAATGCGCTGGCGCAATACGTGCCGAGCGCCGGCAATATCCGACGCTATGCAGAAATCGTCCGGGAGCGTGCGATTCTGCGCAAACTGGTCAGTGCCAGTGACGAGATCAGCACCAATGCCTTCAATCCGAAGGGGCGGCCCGTGGCCAGCATTCTGGATGAAGCTGAGCAAAAAATCTTCAATATTGGCGAGGAAGGAGCGCGCACCAAGCAGGGCTTTCAGGCCATGGATACGCTGGTGGTGGCCTTGCTGGACCGGGTGACCGAGATGGCCGATAACCCGAACGATGTAACGGGTGTGCCGACCGGTTTTTATGATCTGGACCGACTGACTGCTGGCTTTCAGGCCGGTGACCTGATTGTGCTGGCGGCACGACCGTCCATGGGCAAGACGGCCCTGGCCATCAATATTGCGGAGCATGTGGCTCTCAACGAAGGTTTGCCGGTGGCGGTGTTCTCCATGGAAATGGGCGCAGCGCAGTTGGCGGTGCGGATTGTTGGCTCGATTGGCAGAATTGATCAGAGTCACTTGCGCACCGGAAAACTGACCGACGATGAATGGCCGCGCTTGACCGAGGCGATTGAAAAGTTGCGCACAATCTCGCTGCATATTGACGAGACTGCTGGCCTGACCTCGAGCGAGTTGCGCGCCAACGCCAGACGCCTGTCGCGCAAGTGTGGCAAGCTCGGGTTGATTGTGGTGGACTATCTGCAACTCATGAGCGGCTCATCCAGCGACGGTGAAAATCGCGCCACCGAACTTGGTGAAATTTCACGCGGACTGAAGATGCTGGCCAAAGAGTTGCAGTGCCCGGTGATGGCGCTGTCGCAGCTCAATCGCAGCGTGGAGACACGCCCTGACAAGCGCCCGATGATGAGCGATTTGCGAGAGTCTGGTGCGATTGAACAGGATGCTGACATCATCATGTTCATTTACCGCGACGAGTATTACACCAAGGATGCCTGCAAGGAGCCGGGAGTGGCAGAGGTCATCATCGCCAAGCAGCGCAATGGCCCGACCGGTATGGTCAAGCTCGCCTTCCTCAAACCGATCACCAAGTTTGAGTCCCTGGCACAGGGCGGCGGCGGAGATTTCTGACGTTTCGGGCCAGGCCCGGAGCTACAGAACTTCGCTGGCAAAGTCCGCCAGGCGCGAGCGCTCGCCGCGCGCCAGGGTGATATGCCCGCCGTGCTGCCAGCCCTTGAATTTGTCAACCGCGAAAGTCAGGCCGGAAGAGCCTTCAGTCAGATAGGGCGTGTCAATCTGCGCCAGATTGCCCATGCAGATGATCTTGGTACCGGGGCCGGCGCGGGTGACCAGGGTCTTCATCTGCTTGGGCGTGAGATTCTGTGCCTCGTCAATGATGACGTATTTGTTGAGGAAGGTGCGCCCTCGCATGAAATTCATGCTCTTGATCTTGATGCGGCTGCGGATCAGTTCGGAGGTAGCGGCGCGACCCCACTCGCCGGCATTGGTATCGGTCTTGCCCAGGACTTCCAGGTTGTCATCCAGGGCGCCCATCCAGGGGCCCATTTTTTCTTCTTCGGTACCCGGCAAGAAGCCGATGTCCTCACCGACGCTGACGGTGGCGCGTGTCACGATGATCTCGGTATAGCGCCTGTCGTCGAGCACCTGCGTCAGACCGGAAGCCAGTGCCATCAAGGTCTTGCCGGTGCCGGCTGTGCCCGTCAGTGTGACAAAGTCAATCTCCGGATCCATCAGGAGATTCATGGCAAAGTTCTGCTCGCGGTTTCGCATGGTGACACCCCAAACCGAATTTTTCAGGTGGGTGTAATCCTTCAGCGTCTTGAAGACGGCGGTCTTGCCACGAATTTCAGTCACACGCGCGTACAGGCTGGGTTCACCGGGTGCCTCAAAGAAAACCAGCTGATTGACCAGCAAGCTCGGGACGATCGGACCTGTGATTCGGTAGAACGTATGCACACCCTGCTGCCAGCTCTCAACGGTCTTGCCATGCGTGGTCCAGAAATTGACCGGCAAGGCGATCGAACCAGAGTACAGAAGGTCGCCGTCTTCGAGTGTCTTGTCGTTCTGGTAATCGTCCGTAGCCAGACCCAGTGCACGCGATTTGACGCGCATGTTGATGTCCTTGGACACCAGCACCACTTCGCGTGGCGCGTGCTGCTGACGCAAGGCATCGACGACACCCAGAATCTGGTTGTCAGCCTTGCCCTGGGGCAGACTGCTTGGCAAGGTGTAGTTCAGCAGCTGAGTCTGAAAGAAGAGCTTGCCACCCGCTTCGCGGTGACCTGTGCTGTTCAGAGGCAGACCGGCGGCTATGTCCGAGCCTTGATGGCCAGCCAGCGCGTCCAGCGTGCGACTGGTCTGGCGTGCATTGCGTGCAACTTCGGTCATGCCCTTCTTGTTCGCGTCGAGTTCCTCCAGAACAATCATCGGCAAAAAGATATCGTGTTCCTCGAAGCGAAACAGGCACATCGGATCGTGCAGCAACACATTGGTGTCAAGCACAAACAATTTGGCTGGGCCGCTGTGACCTGTCTTCTTGGGGCGAACTTTGGGCATCGCCGCAGCTTCGGGCCGGCTTGGCGGGCTTGCGACGGGTGCGGGACGACTCTTGCCTTGGCTCTCGGCGCCGCGCGCACCGGCTGCAGGCGTTGTCGCGCCGGGCTTGGTAGAGGCTGCCGGGCTGTCCGATATGCCTGGCATGTGTGCTCGATCGGCCACCAGATCGGCCTTGCGGGCCTTGGGTGGCGTTGGCGCCGGCCGGTCGTAATCCTGCTCGGAAAGCAGTGCGGCGCGCTTGGCGGGGGGGCTAGGTAAGGGCATTCGTCAGATTCAGACGAGCGCCGCGATTTTCTTCAGATCCTTGACGGCCTTGAGGACGTCGTCGACATGACCGGGTACCTTGAGACCGCGCCATTCTTCCTTCAAAATGCCATCGGTGCCGATGAGAAACGTGCTGCGCTCGATCCCCTTGACCTTCTTGCCGTACATGATCTTGTTCTTGACGACGCCGAACATGTGGCACATTTTTTCTTCCGTGTCGGCGATCAGTTCAAAAGGAAGCTCCAGCTTGGACTTGAACTCATCATGTGATTTCATGTTGTCGCGGGAGACGCCGAACACGGTGGCGCCAGCCTTCACAAAATCCCGGTACTTGTCACGGAATTGCATCGCTTCCGTGGTGCAGCCTGGTGTGTTGTCCTTCGGATAGAAGTAGAGGATGACGATTTTTCCGAGGTGGGAGGTGTTGGAAACCTTGATGCCACTGGTGGCATTCGATTCAAATTCAGGGATGGGTTTATTGACAACAATCGCCATGGTTCTTAAATCTCGTGTGACAGGATGCGTCGTTCTCTCAAGTCCTTGGCTCTATCGTGTGACAGTGTTGCGGAGCCTGCGACATCAAAGGCGAATTTTACCCTGAAAACGGTTCACGACCGCTGCGCGCTGCTCCCGTGTTATCCCTAGGTGGTTTCGATCAACAGTGCCGCCAGCACCTTGCGTCCTTCACCGGCCAGCACGTTATAGGTTCGGCAAGCGGCCTGCGTGTCCATCGTTTCGATGCCGATCTGCTGGTCAATCAGCGACTTGATCCAGAGCCCCTGCGGGAAGCGAATCTGATGGCCGCTGCCAAAGATCACCAACTCCGGCTGCAGGGCTGCGAGCTGCGAAAAATGCGTTGCGTCCAGGTCCTCAAAGCGCTGGCAGTTCCAGGCAAAACGTTCGCCGCGCGAGCCGATCACCACACTGGTGGTGATTTTTTCGCCGCCGACGCCGATCCAGCCCGCTCCGTAGCCATTGATGGACTGCGCGCCGATGATGTCAGGTTGAATCTTCATGTTGAAATTGTCTCGGTGCCGTTGTCGTGTCGCATCGGGAACGCCTGATGCTGAGCGGAAATGTGGTCAAATTATAGGTTTCGCCTCATGCCAAGCCTGTCCGGAGGGACTTTGAAGACCATTCGAAAATCCAGCAAACTGGCCAACGTCTGTTACGACATACGTGGACCCATCATGGACGCTGCCCGCCAGATGGAAGAAGAGGGGCACAAAATCATCAAACTCAACATCGGCAATCTGGCCGTGTTTGGTTTCGACGCGCCGGAGGAAATCCAGCAGGACATGATCCGCAATTTGCCCAATTCCGCAGGCTACTCCGACAGCAAGGGCATCTTTGGCGCCCGCAAGGCGGTCATGCACTACACCCAGGAGCAGGGCATCCGGGGTGTCACGCTAGAGGACATTTACCTGGGCAACGGCGCCAGCGAGCTGATCGTGATGGCGACCAACGCCCTGCTCGACA
>JBAXOZ010000046.1:0-16694 GCA_037132975.1 Comamonadaceae bacterium | reverse complement strand
CGCAGCATGCCGATCGTTTCTGGCAGCCACTGTCGGGCTGGTGGGGTCATGCGGCACCCTTTGCCTTTACGCCCGACTACCAGCCCGCGAACGGCATCGCGCGCTACCTGTGCGGCACCCAGCCCATCATCAGCCTGTCGGCACTGGCTTGCGGGCTCGACACCTTCGGCGCGGCCGAGGCCTTGGGCGGCATGGCCGCACTGCGCGCCAAGTCGCTGGCACTGAGCGACCTGTTCATCACGCTGGTGGAGCAGCGCTGCGCCGGCCATGGCCTCACCGTGGTCACGCCGCGCGAACATGCTGAGCGCGGCTCGCAGGTCAGTCTGGCCAAAGAGCAGGGCGGCTATGCCATCATGCAGGCCCTGATTGCGCGTGGTGTCATCGGCGACTTTCGCTCGGGCGACGGCAAGCAGCGAGCCGATATCCTGCGCTTTGGCCTGACCCCCTTGTATACCCGTTTTGAAGATGTGTGGCAGGCACTGGAGCAACTGCACCAGGTACTCGAGAGCGGCGAGTGGCAGCGCGCCGAGTTCAGTCTGCGCAAGGCGGTGAGCTGATATGCGCACCCCTGAGCAGATCCTGGCTGCGGAAAATGCAAAGCTCGATTTCAGCCGTTCCATGAGCTATGGCGACTACCTGCATCTGGACCAGATTCTGGGCGCTCAGGTGCCGCTGTCGCCCGACCACAACGAGCTGCTGTTCATCATCCAGCACCAGACCAGCGAGCTCTGGATGAAGCTGATGCTGCATGAGCTGCAGGCGGCCATGGCCTGCCTCGCCAGCGATGAACTGGGCAGCGCTTTCAAGATGCTGGCGCGTGTCAGCAAGATCATGGAGCAGCTGGTGCACGCCTGGGACGTGCTGGCCACCATGACGCCGCCCGAGTACAGCGCGATTCGTCCCTACCTGGCCAATTCGAGCGGCTTTCAGAGTGCGCAGTACCGCTGCATCGAGTTTGCGCTGGGCAACAAGAACGCCGCCATGCTCCAACCGCACGCGCACCGGAGCGACCTGCTGGAGCAGGTGCAGGCAGCGCTGCTGGCGCCCTCTCTCTACGACCAGGCGCTGCGCCTGCTGGCGCGCCGCGGCATCGCCGTACCCGAGAGCCACACCGAGCGCGACTGGAGTCAGGCCTACAGCGCCAGCCCGGCGGTGGAAGAAGCCTGGCTGGTGGTGTACCGCAAGCCGCGTGAGCACTGGGACCTGTACCAGCTGGGCGAGGAACTGACGGATCTGGAAGACGCTTTTCGGCTCTGGCGCTTTCGCCATGTGACCACGGTGGAGCGGGTGATTGGTTTCAAGCGCGGCACCGGCGGCACCGGCGGCGTCAGCTACCTGCGCAAGATGCTCGACGTGGTGCTGTTCCCGGAAATCTGGACGCTGCGCACCAGCCTCTAAAAACCCACCCGCGGGACATTCACATCATCGATCGAAGCGTACGGATGCGCCGCCGGCGTGCCAGCATGACTCCGCCGAAGAATAATGCCAGAGCAAAAATGGCCCACGGCCACGCCGCTTTGAGTTTGGGCGCCAGAAAGTGCCGAACCGCATAGCGCATCGCTGTTTTTTGCAGGTCGAAACCTTGCGGGATAGGTAGCACGCCGTTGGCGCGCACGTATTCCTCGTAATCGGCGAGCATGGATTTGAAGCGTTCGGGTTGGCTGCCGCCCAGATCGTGCACCTCCCCCGGATCGGTCTTGAGATCGTAGAGACGCCAATTGCCATCGCCCAGGGGCGCAATGTTCTTCACCAGTTTGTAATCGCCCTTGAACAGTGCCGCGGACCCCGCCAACTCATAGCCAAGCGCTTCATCGGATGCATGAACGTAGTCCGTTTTACCCTGCAACAAGGGCAACATGCTGCGCCCACTCAAGGGTTCGACCTTGCTTCCGAGGTAGATTCCTTCATGAGCCTTGATTCCAGCGGCATCGAGCAAGGTCGGGACAATGTCGTTCACATGGGTCAGCGCGGTGATCGTGCGCGACACGGGCATGCCTGGCACACCCGAGATGATCAGTGGAACGCGCAGCCCGCCTTCGCCGGCAAAGTACTTGTAGCCGCTCAAGGGAGATGTGGTGGCGCTGGCCCAGCTTGGGCCATTCGCTGCAAGCGTACCTTTGCCCCCGGGTGGGTCGGCGTCGGTATCGTAGTTCATGCGCACCCAGGTACTGGCGACGGGAATATTCAAGGGGTCCGCCGGATCGGAGCCGTTGTCGGACAGAAAGACAAAAACCGTGTTGTCGTACTGAGCACTGGCTTTGAGGTGCGCCAGCAGGCGGCCCACCTGGAAGTCCATCGCCTCGGCCATACCGGCGTACACCTCCATATGGCGCGCTTGCTGACGCTTCTTGTCCACACTCAACTGGTCCCAGTCGGTCGTGCTCGCCAGGGCAACCATGTCAGTCCCCGCGGGAACCAAATCCAAGGCGGCGGCGCGGTCCCGCCGCGCTTTGCGCAGGGCCGTCCAGCCCTGATCGTAGCGGCCACGGTATTTTTGGACGAATTCGGCTGGGGCCTGCAGTGGAATATGGTTGGCCTGGAAACCGATGTAGGCAAAGAATGGCTTTTTGTCCTTGTCGTTGGACGCGATGTACTCAATAGCCTTGTCCACAAAAAATTTCGACGAGTAATAGTCCGCTGGTAACTCCGCTTCCCGGCCCTGCTCGAACCAGTAGGCTTTGTCGTACAGCATCATGTAGGTTCGCTTCTCCCAGTTGTCCGAGCCGCTGTCGGCTTGAATAAAGGAGCGCTCAAATCCACGCTGACCTGGCAGTTTGTCCGGCGTCTTGCCCAGGTGCCACTTGCCGGTGATGTAGGTGTGGTACCCGTTGTCCTTGAGCATCGTGGCCAGCGTGACGGCGTTGTCGTTGAGCGTACCGGCATAGCCGGGCTGTCCCTCATGCTCAGCAGGCATGGTTTCGGGCATGTTGCCCACGCCATTGCGGTGATTGTCAACACCGGTCAGCAGCATGGCGCGTGTTGGCGAGCAAACGGCGGCCACATGAAAGTTGGAGAACTTCGCGCCGCGTTTGGCCAGTTCGTCCAGGTTGGGCGTGGCGATCTCGCTGCCGTAGACCCCGACATCGGTATAGCCCCAATCGTCTGCCACCAGCACGACGATGTTAGGGCGTTGCTTGTCACTCGATCCGTAACAAACCAGGCAAGCGCTTGTCAGCAGCACGCTTACAAAACCCTGGCGAATCGGTCCGGTTGCGTAACGCATGTGTGTTGTCTCTGTGAGAACGGCCTGTGATGTCTCGTGACCCGCTATTATGTTTTCATTTTGACGCGTCAACCTGGAGATGCCCATGACAAACGACTTGGTTATTCGCAGCGATTCGGCCGGGGTAGCAACCCTGACGCTGAACCGCCCCGACAAGCTCAATGCCCTGACGCCGGCCGTCTTTGTCGCGTTGCGTCGCCACCTCGACGCCATCGCGGCAGACCCCTCCGTCGGGTGCGTGGTTCTCATGGGCGCGGGACGTTCGTTTTGCGCCGGACATGATCTGGCGGCCATCGCCGATCACGCAGCGGCGTCAAACCCGCACTTCGAAGCCGAGACCATTGACGCTCTGGAAGCCTTGCCGCAGCCGACCATTGCGCGTCTGCATGGCCATTGCTTTACCGGCGGGCTGGAGTTGGCGCTCGGTTGTGACATTCTGCTGGCCGCCGAGTCGTCCCGTCTGGGAGACACCCACGGCCAGTGGGGCTTGGCTCCCATCTGGGGTCTGTCGGTGCGGCTGCCGCAGCGTGTTGGCGTGTCGCGCGCCAAGGAGTTGATGTTTACCAGTCGGCGCATTAGCGGAAGTACCGCAGCAGCCATCGGCCTGGTGGACTACTGCGTGGCAGATGACGAACTCGATGCGGCTGTGGCGCGCCTTGCAGCCGAGGTGCTGGCCAATTCCCGCGGTAGCAATCGCATTGCCAAGGCTTTGGTGGCAGCGGCCGGCGAGCGCAGCTGGCAGGATGCGTTGCGCTTTGAGCGGCAGATGCCGTTTGGCATGCCTGAAGACATGGCGCAGCGTATGGGAGCAGCGGGTCGACCGAGCTAGTGTCAGGCCCAGTCAAATCACACATTCGGGAAACGTCCGCGGATGGCCTGTTCGTCAAGAGCCGGATGAGCTCACAAATCCCGATCTCCAAAGCGGGCGCCGCCACATAGAAAACGTTTGATATTTCAGCGGCAAGTTTCGGGAGGGAAGTTTGAAAAACTGGCTAGCCGGACCCGACCAACAGAAGCCCACCGTAATATCAGGACCGTCGGTGACGCATGACGACATGGCACTCAACTTCGTTCGTGTCCCCCGGCCTTCGGCCTCCTCCTTGACCTCACTGCGCTGAGCGCCACGCCGTCCTGCGTCCGCCAGCGTTGTGGGTACACAAGGATATTGACTCATCGCAAGCCAACAAGGCTGGTTGCCGAGGACGCCGGGACGGATGGTGCAACGAAGTCAAGGAGGAGCAGAGGGCGCAGCCCTCAGCGGGGGACATGAGTGGAACCATCTGTCCCGGTGTCCTCGGCCTCCCCCAAGCTGTGCCGACAAGGTCAGCTTACCGCTGCGTTGTTGCAATCGGGTTGCTGCACGGCGTCAATCCGGTCAGCGCCCATGTGCTTGGCTTCCCGCGGCGTGCTGGGGTCAAGCGCGCGATTTATCCCATCCGGCGGGTTGGTAGATCCCGACAGTGCTCAGCCGACGCGGGCAAAGTCGGGGGCGCGGCGTTCGCCAAAGGCTGCGATGCCTTCGCGGGCGGCTGCTGTGCAGGCGCTGTCACCAAAGGCGAGGTAGCCGATCTCCAGCGCTGCCGCGAGGGTCGGCGCTTGAGCCGCTTGCTGCACGGCACGCTCCAGCAAGCCGAGCGTGGTAGGACTCAAGGCCATGCCCGTGGCCGCCTTGGCTTCCATGGGCTCGAAGGCAGGCACGGCGACGGGCGCATCAACGATGCGGCCGTGCCCCTGCGCCAGGGCCTGCACGCGCGCCACAGCCAGGGTGATCAGTTCCGATGAATCCTTTGCCAGCGCATCGACGACACCGAGCGCCAGGGCCTGTTTGGCCTTGAGTTTCTCGCAGCGCCGCAGCATGGCGTGGAAGGTGCTGGCGGCCTGCGGCCAGCGACGGTAGGGTACGACCATGGCACCGATGCCGGGCAGGATGCCCAGGCTGACCTCGGGCAGTTGCATCCAGCTGTGCTCAACGGCAAGCAGCGCGTGGCAGCGCATCGCCAACTCAAAACCGCCGCCCAGGGCCATGCCGTTGAGGGCGGCTACCACGGGCTTTTGCATCGCATCCAGATGCACCAAGAGGCGCGAGCAGTCGCGTGAATACTGCGCCGCCGCAGCCTTGTCACCGAGCATCGACGGGAACCGGCCGATGTCGGCGCCAGCACAAAAGGCTTTGTTGCCATAACCGGTGATGACGAATCCGGCCACACCAGGGTCGTTCTCAAAACGCCGGATAACAGCCAGGATTTCATCGGTCATTTCGTCATGCAGAGCATTCAAGGCCTCGGGGCGGCGCAGGGTGATGACTTTCACGCCGTCCAGATCGTCCACCAGCACGTGGCGCTCGAAACGCAGGTAGTCAGCCAGTGGTTTGCGCGGCATGGGCATGCCAGGGCGCTCCTGCGCCAGCCGGTCCAGGATGCGTTGCGCCTCGGCGAGCGGTGTCTGGCGCAGCAGGGCCAGCGGCCCGCTCTTGAAGCCCAGCGCGGTGCAGCAACCCAGGTCAAGGTCGGCCGATGTGCCGATGGCACGGTCCAGAATGTCGAATGATTGCGACCACAGAATGCCCAGCAAGCGGTCCCTGACAGCTTGCGCTGTGGTGGCTGGCACATCAACGCGCTTTCCGGGGGCCACGGTAAGCCACTTCTGCACCGATTTGAAGATGGGTGCCGGGCGGTAGTGTTCGCCTTCCTCGTCGGCCTGCAAGGTGTTGGTCTCGGTGATGATCGGGTTGCCGTGCGCCAGGTTCAGTACAAAGAAGGGTCCGGCGTGAACGAACTCTGCGGCCACCGTATCAACTTCCGATGCCGTAGCCTGGCCGAGCAAAAGCGCGGCCTCGTTGCACCAGTTGTCGAAGATGCGGTCCAGCATAAAACACGGCGCGTCACTGGTCATCAGGGGCACCTTGCCGGTGCTGCAGAAAACCCAGCGCAGCCAGGCGACCAGCGTGGGCGCCGCCTCGGGCCAGTCGATCACCTCGACCGCCGGGTTGCGCCAGGCCGGCGCGAAGAAGTGGGTGACCGTGGCGCGCTCTTTGTGCTGGAGTTCGGAAAAAATGCGCTCAGCCGGCAAGGAACTGGTGTTGGAGGTGATGACTGCGTCGCTGGCCACGCGGGCTTCAATCGCCGCAAAGATGCGCCGCTTCAGATCGATGTTTTCAGTGGCGGCTTCGATCACCCAGTCACAACCCTTGATGGCGTCGTAGTCGGTGCTGCCGTGGACGTTCTGCTGCACCGCAGCTGCTTGTTGCGCATTCATTTTGCCCTTCGCCAGCGCCTTGCTGGCGTACTCGGCAAAGCGACCCAGCGCGCCATCAATGGCGGCTTGCGAGATGTCGATCAAGGTCAGCTTGAGGTCGGGTAAGGTGCTCTTGAGGTAATACCCGATGTCCGGCCCGATCGAGCCTGCGCCGATGACGGCGACGTGGCGCGGCAGGCTGCGACTGGGGCTGTGAAGAAGGGGGTTGTTCTGCGGCACTTGCATAGGTTTTCCTGAGTTTTTGTGGCGGCAACTTGCTTGGTCGACACCGGCTTCATCGGTGCATATCGTATACCGAATACAAAGGGCGGTCCAGAAAGATTCTTGTGTCTCCCCGGGATGGCATTGCTCATTAATGGGCTTTAGGCAGGCCGCCCCGGCTCCTTGATTTCCTTCAGCCTGAAGCGTTGCAACTTGCCCGTCTCGGTGCGCGGCAGCGTATCGACAAAGCTGACGATGCGCGGGTACTTGTAGGGTGCGGCGTTGTTCTTGACAAAGTCCTGGAGTTCCTTGACCAGTTGGGCATCGCCCGTCCAACCCGGCTTCAAAACCACAAACGCTTTCAGGACCTGACCCCGATCAGGATCGGGAACGCCAATGACCCCGCACTCAGCGACAGCCGGGTGCTCCAGCAGCACCGATTCGACTTCCGGGCTAGCGACGTTGTAGCCGGAGGTAACGATGATGTCGTCCACCCTGGCGTGAAAGTAATAGTAGCCATCCGCATCGGTGTGATACGTGTCGCCGGTGATGTTCCAGCCATTGCGCACATAGTCGGCCTGACGCTTGTCGGCCAGGTAGCGGCAACCCGTTGGCCCCTTCAGAGCAAGCCAGCCTTCCTTGCCGGTCGGAACCGGGTTCATGTCCTTGTCGACCAGCATCGCCCGGTAGCCGGGCAGCGGCTTGCCGAGCGCGCCGACACGGTAATTGTCCGGGTCGGATGCAATGTAGATGTGGATGACCTCGGTACCGCCAACACCATCGTGGATCTGGATGCCGGTGGCAGCGCGCCACTGATCACGAGTGGGCACCGGAAGCGCTTCGCCCGCGGAAAGGCATTTCTTGAGTGAACTCAGATCGTGCTGTTTGACCAGTGGCGTCATTTGCCGATAGCCGGTGGGTGAAGTGACGCACAGTGTGGCGTGGTACTTCTCCATCGCGGCGATCAGCGCGTCAGGCGGCAGCCTGGGTAGCAGCACGGTGCTGGCGCGGGCGTGCATCGGAAAACAAAGGAGCCCGCCCAGTCCAAAGGTAAAGGCTAGCGGTGGCGTGCCAATGAAGACGTCGTCACGGTTGGGCTTCAGACAATGGCGAGGAACCACCTCGCACATGGCCAGGATGTCCCGATGCGTGTGGATACAGCCCTTGGGTACACCGGTGGTGCCGGAGGTAAAAGCAACCAGGGCTGGATCGTCGGCAGCGGTATCGATGGCTTCAAACTGGTCTGACTTGCCAGCCAGACGCTGCCGGAACTCCTCGTTGTCGTAGAGCTGCACATGTTTCAACTCCGGGCAGTCCGCTCTGGCCAGATCCAGCTCTGCAAGCAGTGAGGCCTCGCAAAACGCGTGACTGATATTGCCCAGGTGCACGATCTGTTTGAGCTCCTTGGCGCGCAGTAGCGGCATGGTGCCCACCGCCACTGCGCCCGCTTTCCAGATGGCCAACCAGCCCGCTGCCAGCCAGGGAGAATTCATGCCGCGCAGCAGCACACGATTGCCGGTCTGCACGCCAAGATCTTCTGTCAGCAGGCGTGCCAGTCGATTGACCTGCTGCTGCAACTCCCGGTAGGTCCAGCGGAGCTCATTGCTGATGATGGCAACGCGCTCACCGTCCCCTTCAGCAACCGCGCGATCCAGCAGCCACGCCGTGGCATTCATGCGCTGCGGGAATTGCAGCTCGGGCGTCTCAAAAATGAACTCGGGCCACTGCTCAGGTGGTGGCATGCTGTCAAGAATGAAGCGGTCAATATGGGCACTTGTGGTCATGGTGTTCCCTCTGAATTACGTTCAACCATAATATAGACCTAAATAGTTTACACCATGGTATACTTTTTTTATCAACGGTCCAGGCCACATGAACCACCGAGGAGCAAGGAATGAAAGTCAACAAGATCGATCACATCTGCATCGCAGTGCGCGACCTCGACGAAGCACGCAAGATCTGGGAGCCGATGCTGGGCAAGACGGCGCCCGACGACGCCTACGTCGATGAGCCCGAGAAAATCCGGGTCGCACGCTACTGGCTTGGTGGCGTCGGCTTTGAGCTGATGGAGTCGACAGCGCCGGATGGCGATGTCGCCAAGTTCATTGAGAAGCGCGGCGAAGGCGTGATGCTGATCAGCTTCAATGTCAACAACACAGCCAAAGCGGTCGAAGAGATTCAGGCGTTGGGCTACCCGATGATCGGTGGCCTGCGCTCGTTTCGGGACTGTGAATTCGCTTTCGTTCACCCGAAGAAGATGAACGGTGTGCTGCTGGAGGTGATCGACTACAAGTGGCGTGAGCTCGACGCCGCCAACGATTAGGCGCTGTCATGGCCCAAGCGAAAAAGATCAGGAAGCGCATCACCATCCATGCCAACAAGTGCATCGGCTGCAGGGCCTGCGAACTCGCTTGTGCGGCGTTCCACGCCAAGCCGCGCTACAGCAGCATCAACCCGGCACGCTCGCGCATTCAGATCATCAAGGACCCACTGAAAGACATCTACCTGCCGGTCTATGCGGGCGAATACACGGCGACCGAATGTACCAGCAGGAACAAGTACATCCTGGACGGCAAGGAATACAGCAATTGCGATTTTTGCCGTGCCTCCTGCCCATCGCGCGACCTGTTCAAGGAACCCGACTCTGGCCTTGCGCTGAAGTGCGATATGTGTGAAGACACGCCACCGCTGAAGTTACCGAAATGCGTCGAGTGGTGCCCGAAAGGAGCACTGATCTATGAAGAGGTCGAGGAACAAGTCCAGGAGCAGGCGCCGCCATTGGGCGCAATCGAGGTCGGCGTCGAATCGATGATCGAAAAATACGGGCTCCAGAAGGTGCTGGAAACAGTCGCCAAACTCGCCAGGCCCTAGTTCTGGATAAAGCCATCAAACCGGCAAGATAGAAGTATGCACAGGAGCACCCATGAAGTACGCTGAAGCCGGAATCAACCTCGAAATTGACCTCGGCACCGGGACTATCGAGCGCAAAGCCACTGACGAAAAGTTGACGGAACTCCATCTCGGCGGACAGGGTACGGCCGCCAGGATACTGTGGGACCGGGTACCGCCCGAAGTGGACGCCTTTTCGCCCGAAAACCTGCTGATCTTTAGCACCGGCTTGCTTGTTGGTACACCGGTCATTGGCGCCAATCGCACCATGGTGAACACGATTTCACCTCAAACGGACCGTTATTCCCATTCGATATTTGGCGGTTTTTTCGGGCCTGAACTCAAATACGCCGGCTACGACAAGATCATTTTGCGCGGCAAGGCGCAGAGTCTGGTCTACCTGTACATCAACAACGACAAGGTCGAGATCCGCGACGCCGCCCACCTCCAGGGCAAAGGCGCTTCGGAAACGGCGGAGATCATTCAAGCTGAGTTGAAGGACACGCGAATTCAGGTGGCGGCCATCGGACTGGCGGGTGAAAACAGGGTGTTCATGGCCTCGATCGAGCATGCCAATTCCAGCGCGTCACGCGGGGTTGGCATGATCATGGGCGACAAGCGACTCAAGGCCATCGCGGTTCGCGGTACCAAGGATACCTACGTAGCCAAGCCGGCCGAACTGTTTCAAATCTGCAACCGCATGGTTCAGGAAATTCACGATAACCCGGACGCCGGCGACACCATGGCGCACGGCGAGGGGGATGAATTTCACGTTAACAATTTTGCCTGGGGCAATGCGCGTGGACGGCGCAAGGATTTCTGGAGCAAGGAACGCGAAGAAGCCTGGCTCTCCCTGGAAAACAAGCTGCGGGTGCGCTGGAATGGTTGTTACAACTGTCCCAAAGATTGCCATCAGGCGATCAATTATCCGGGCCGGCGTCCCTATTTTCAGAAGTGCTACAGCAAACTGACCTACGCCATGGCGGCGATGGAGGATCTGGAATTCGACTACGACATCATCGGACTCACGCAGGAGTACGGCCTGGATGCCTATTCGACGCCGCAAGTGATGGCCTTTGCCATCGAGCTCTATGAAGCAGGCATTCTGACCAGCCAGGATTTGCCGGACTTTCCGCCCACTGGCGCGGCCCGCTTCTTCTACCTGCTGGAAATAATCGTTCGCCGCGAAGGGATTGGCGACGCGCTCGCCAATGGCGTCTACCTCGCCGCGCGCCAGATCGGCAAGGGGGCAGAAGCCTTCGACCACAACACGATGAAGAAGTTTGAGCAGGTTCCGATCAAGCTCTCGATGATCAACTACCCCTACTTCCTGATGTACGCCACCGGCGAAAAGATGGCCATCAACCAGATTGAAGGCTCGTTTCCACAAACGCCGATTGCTGACAAGGCGGAGCGCGAAGCCTATGTCAAGGGCTGGGTCGCAGCGCCGGAACGCTTCAAGAAGTGGCTGATGGAATGGGAGCCGCGCACGCATCCCAGCATCGAAGCGTCGGTTCATATCTGCGACTGGAATGAAACCATGCATTACGTGGATGATGCCATCGGCACCTGTGCCTTCCTGTCCTCATTCAGAGGTCAGTTCGGCGGTCGGCCACCCTATCACATTCACAACCTGCCCGAACTGATATCGCTGGCCACGGGCAAGCCGCTCGACTCGGACGGACTTTGGAAGATTGCCGCCCGTAACCGCAATCTGATCCGGGCCATCAACATCCGGCGCGGTCTGCGGCGTGTGGACGAAGCGCCACCGGCTAATCAATGGAAGCACCGCGACCCGCTGGCTGAGAAGCAACTGCTCGACGCGTACTACGAATTCAAGGGCTGGAACGACGACGGCATTCCCACCGCCGAGACCCTGGACAAGTTCGAACTAGCCTACGTCAAGAACGACCTCATTGAGCGCGGCATTCTGGCGAAAGCGTAAGTGACTCATGACAAAAATTGTTCGAGCAACCACCAAGAAGCCAAGCCCTGGCGCAGCGGCGGCCGTTGCTGCCAGTAAAGATGAGCACACACCCCTGCGGATGTGGGTGCGTCTGGTGGCTTGTTACCACTTGATGGAGATCCGTTTGCGCACGGAGTTGCGTAACGGTTTTGACACCACCTTGCCACGCTTTGACCTCATGTCGCAGCTCTATCGCTATCCCGACGGTCTGAAGATGAAGGAGTTGTCGAGGCTCTTGATGGTGACTTGCGGCAATATCACTGCCCTGACAGATCGCCTGATTGAGGAAGACCTGGTTCAACGGCGTGATGACCCGAATGATCGCCGTGCTTACGCCATCAGTTTGACTCCCAAGGGAAAGAAACTGTTCCAGAAAATGGCCGTGCAGCACGAACGATGGGTTAGCTCGCTGCTCGGTGACTTTGATCCATCGGAACTTAAGCAACTTAGCGGCCTGCTGAGTCAGTTGAAACGGGATATCACCAGCCGGTCAAAGACCAGCTGAATATTGGAGGAAAACCATGCGTATTGCAGTTCTTGGCGGCGGCCCCGCCGGCCTTTACTTTTCTCTGCTGATGAAGCAGGCCGACCCGGCATGTGACATCACCACCTTCGACCGCAATGCGGCCGACAACACCTTCGGCTGGGGTATTGTTTTCTCGGACAAGACCATGGACGGTTTCCGCGAGGCCGACGAGAAAGTGGTCAATGAAATCGAAGCCAACTTCCGCCATTGGGATGATGTTGACGTGTTCTTCAAGGACCGCAAGATCACTTCCAGCGGCCACGGCTTTTGTGGCATCGCGCGGCTCAAGCTGCAGGAAATCTTCCAGAAGCGCTGCGCCGAGCTGGGCGTCAAGATGGTCTGGGAGACAGAGATCACCGATCCCGACGAGTACGCCCGCAACTACGACCTGGTGGTCGCGGCAGATGGCGTGGCGTCAACGACACGCAGCAAGCATGAGGCGCACTTCAATCCGCGCATCGACGTGCGCACGAATCGCTTTATCTGGCTGGGCACCAAGAAAAAAATCGACACCGCTTTCACCTTCGCCTTCAAGGAGACCGAGTGGGGTTGGTTCAACCTGCATGCCTACCGATTCAACGACGAGATGTCGACCTTCATCATCGAGACGCCGGAGCCGACCTGGTATCGCGCTGGCCTGGACAAGAAAGAACCAGCCGAAGCGATTGCCTTTTGCGAAAACCTCTTTGCCGATCTGCTCGATGGCAACAGCCTGATTTCCAACGCGCGTCACCTGCGCGGTTCCGCTGTCTGGATGAAGTTCAACCGCGTACTGTGTGAACGCTGGTTCAAGGACAACATCGTCCTGATCGGCGACGCCGCCCATACCGCCCACTTCTCCATCGGCTCCGGCACCAAGTTGGCAATGGAAGATGGCATCGCGCTGACCAAGGTACTCAACAGCAACGAAGGTACCGTACCCGAGCGTCTGGCGCGCTACCAGGCCGAGCGCGAGACGGAAGCGCTCAAGCTGCAAAGCGCCGCGCGCAACCGCATGAGCTGGTTTGAAGACATCGAGCGCTACGTCTACATGGAACCGGAGCAACTGGCCTTCGCCGTGCTCACCGGCAGTCAGCGCGTCGGTCATGCGAATCAGAAACTGCGTGACGCCAGCTATGTCGAGAGCGTCGACCGCTGGTTCCAGCAGCAGGCCGGTCTGCCCTCAGACCCGGCCAAGCCGCCGGTGCCGCCCATGTTCACGCCGTTCAAGCTGCGCAACATGACACTCAGCAACCGCGTCGTGGTCTCGCCCATGTGCACCTACTCGGCGACCGACGGCCTGCCCGGCGACTTCCATTTCCAGCATTACACGGCGCGCGCTCTGGGCGGCGCAGCCCTGGTCCTGACCGAGATGACGGTGCCCTCGGAAGGCGGCCGCATCACCCCCGGCTGCACGGGCATCTGGAACGATACCCAACAGGCTGGCTGGAAACGCATCGTCCACTTCGTGCATGCCAACAGCAGCGCCAAGTTGGGTTTGCAGATTGGTCATGCCGGCCGCAAGGGTTCCACCCGGCTGGCCTGGGACGGCATTGACCAGCCGCTCGACAGTGGCAACTGGCCCTTGATCGCCCCCTCTCCTCTGCCCTACATCCAGGGTGTGTCGCAGACGCCGCGCCAGATGACCCGCACCGACATGGACCAGGTGAAGGCCGACTTCATCGCCGCCACCCGGCGCGCCGACGCCGCGGGCTTTGACCTGGTCGAGTTTCACGCCGCACACGGCTACCTGATCTCGTCCTTTATTTCACCGCTGACCAATCAGCGCGACGACGAGTACGGTGGCAATCTGGAGAACCGTTGCAAGTTCCCGCTGGAAGTGTTCAAGGCCATGCGGGCGGTCTGGCCAGCGGAGAAGCCGATGTCAGTGCGCATTTCGGCACACGACTGGGCCGCGGGCGGCATCACGCCGGCTGACGCGACCGAGGTGGCCAAATTGTTCCAGGACGCGGGTGCTGACATCATTCACGTCTCCTCGGGCCAGGTCGTCAAGGAGGAGCAACCGGTCTATGGCCGCATGTTCCAGGTGCCATTTTCGGAACGCATTCGCAATGAGTTGCATGTGCCAACGATTGCCGTGGGCAACATCTTCGAGGCCGATCACGTCAACACCATCGTGGCGGCTGGCCGCGCCGACCTGTGCGCACTGGCGCGTCCGCACCTGGCCGATCCGGCCTGGACACTGCACGCCGCGGCCGAACAGGGTTACACGGGCGTCACCTGGCCGAAGCAGTACATCGGTGGAAAGGTGCAGCTTGAGCGCAATCTGGAGCGCGCCGCTCAACTGGCGCTGAATGCCTGATGGGCCAGGCGCGTCACGCACTGGTCACTGGCGGCGGACGCGGGATTGGCGCGGCCATCGCCTCGGCGCTGGTCGCTGGCGGGCACCGCGTGACGATCACCGGGCGCGATGCCGCACGGTTGGCGAGTCTGGCCGAGACGCTGGGGGAAAACTGCCAGGCGCTGAGCATGGACGTCACCGAACGCGCATCGGTTGATGCAGCGCTGACGCTAGCGCGCCAGCGATTCGGCGGCGTTGAAATTCTGGTCAACAATGCCGGCCAGGCTGGCAGTGCGCCGTTCCTGAAGACCGACGCCGCTCTCCTGCAGGACATGCTGGCTGTCAACCTCGGTGGTGTTTTCAACTGCACACAGTCCGTGTTGCCCGACATGCTGGCTGCCAATTGGGGTCGCATCGTCAACGTGGCGTCAACCGCCGGATTGCGCGGCTACGCCTACGTCAGCGCCTACAGTGCCGCCAAGCATGGTGTCATCGGTCTGACGCGCTCCCTGGCCCTGGAGTTGGCCGGCAAGGGCATCACGGTCAACGCCGTTTGCCCCGGTTACACCGAAACGGATATTGTGAAAGATGCTATCGCCAATATCATGGCTAAGACCGCTCGCACTGAAGCCCAGGCGCGTGCCGAACTCGCCAAATCCAATCCGCAGGGGCGACTGGTGCAAGCCGAAGAGGTGGCCAACGCTGTGCTTTGGCTGGCCAGCGAAGGCGCAACCAGCATCACCGGCCAGGCCGTTGCCGTTGCCGGTGGCGAAGTAATGTAGTCAAGAACACAGAAGGAGACACCGTGTCCGAACTTTCCATGCAAGATAACAAGCGCCCCTTCAGGGACTACCCGGCGCGCCACTTCAAGTGGTCGTGCGACGGCGACGGCCGTGTCGCCACCATCACACTGAATCGACCCGACAAGAAAAACCCACTGACTTTCGAGTCCTACGCGGAACTGCGCGACCTGTTTCGCAATCTGCAGTACGCCAGTGACGTGCGTGCCGTGGTGTTCAGTGGTGAGGGCGGCAATTTCTGCTCGGGTGGCGACGTCTTCGAGATCATCGAGCCGCTGACACGCATGAGCATGCCGCAGTTGCTTGACTTCACGCGCATGACGGGGGACCTGGTCAAGGCGATGCGTCGCGCACCGCAGCCCATCATCGCTGCCATCGACGGTTTTTGCGCTGGTGCTGGCGCGATGGTCGCGCTGGCCTCCGACTTTCGTCTGGGCACGCCCAAGGCCAAGACCGCTTTCCTGTTCACGCGCGTTGGTCTGGCTGGCGCCGATATGGGCGCCTGCGGTCTGCTGCCGCGCATGATCGGGCAAGGGCGCGCCAACGAATTGCTCATGACCGGTCGTGTCATGAGCGCCGAAGAAGGTGCCCAGTGGGGCTTCTTCAACAGTCTGCACAGCGCGGACGAACTGCTACCCAAGGCACAGGAACTTGCGCGCAGTCTGGCCGACGGTCCCTGGTTTGCGCACACCGTCACCAAGACCATGATCAACCAGGAATGGGCGATGGGTATCGAGGAGATGATCGAATCCGAAGCGCAGGCGCAAGCCATCTGCATGATGACGGGCGACTTCCGGCGCGCCTTCGATGCTTTCGCCGCCAAGCAAAAACCGGCTTTCATGGGCAACTGAAGAGGCACATCATGGACCGCTCTTTTCTCGATCTGCCTTTTTACGAACCGCAGCATCGCCAACTCTCCGACGCGCTGCTTGAATGGACTGGGCAATGCCCACCGATTGACCACCACGACACCGACAACGCGTGCCGCCGCCTGGTGCGCGAGTTAGGCGCCGCCGGCTTTCTGCGCTACTGCGTCCCGGCGGAGTTCGGCGGCGCCCTGCCCGAACTCGATTCGCGCTCCTTGTGTCTGGCGCGCGAAGTACTGGCCTACCACGACGGTCTGGCCGACTTTGCCTTCGCCATGCAGGGTCTGGGCACCGGCGCCATCACGCTGGCAGGCTCCGCCGGGATGCGGCAGCACGTCTTGCCCAAGGTGGCCGCTGGCGAATGGATTGCCGCCTTCGCTCTGACCGAACCACTGGCCGGCTCCGACGTTGGCGCCATGTCCTGCAGCGCCCGTCTGGAGGGCGACCACTACGTCATCAACGGCGAGAAGACCTGGATCTCCAACGGCGGCCTGGCCGACGTCTATACGCTCTTTGCGCGTACCGGCGAAGCACCTGGCACGCGCGGCATCACGGCCTTCGTCGTGACGCCCGACATGCCGGGCTTCGAGGTCGCTGAGCGACTTGAAGTGATGGCGCCGCATCCTCTGGGCCGGCTCAAGTTCACGAACATGAAAGTGCCGCTCGCCAACCGGCTTGGCGCGCCGG
>JBAXOZ010000045.1:0-16937 GCA_037132975.1 Comamonadaceae bacterium | reverse complement strand
GTCCATCAGCCAAAGGGCACAGCTTCTGGGTTCCCTCTGCGGCTTCTACATTGCGACTGCATTGAAGCGGCGCGAAAGTCGGTGTTCAGTCTGACGCGGATATTGGCAATCTCAGAATGCCCACCCGCCTTGGACGAAGCGGTGGCGAGAAGCAGCCTATTGCGCAGCCAAATCCCTTATAATGCCCGGCTTCGCAGCGCTTTTGTGGCTCCGCGGCGAAGTTCATTCCCCACCTAAGAGATTCCCATCAGAGGAACGCCGACCGTGGAAAAGAGCCCGACAAACCCTCTTTATAGAGAAAACTCATGACCAAGACCTTCAGCGCGAAAGCAGCTGACGTGGTGCACGAGTGGTTTGTGATTGACGCGACCGATAAGGTCCTCGGACGAGTAGCCAGCGAAGTTGCTCTCCGTTTGCGCGGCAAACACAAGGCCATTTACACGCCTCACGTCGATACCGGTGACTTTATTGTCATCATCAACGCAGCCCAGCTGCGCGTCACTGGCGCCAAGCCAACTGACAAGATCTACTATAGCCACTCCGGCTTTCCGGGTGGCATTTCCCAGATCAACTTCCGTGACATGCAAGCCAAACACCCGGGGCGCGCTTTGGAAAAGGCCGTCAAGGGCATGCTGCCCAAAGGGCCGCTCGGCTACGCGATGATCAAGAAGCTCAAGGTGTACGGTGGTGCTGAGCACCCCCACACTGCCCAGCAACCCAAAGTGTTGGAAATCTAAGGAGCCTTGAGATGATTGGTGAATGGAACAATGGAACCGGCCGTCGCAAATCCAGCGTGGCTCGGGTATTTCTGAAAAAGGGCTCCGGCCAGATCGTGGTGAACGGCAAAGACATCGAAAAGTTTTTCGGTCGTCAAACGTCCATCATGATTTGCAAGCAACCCCTGATGCTGACCAACCACGCCCAGACTTTTGACATCATGGTCAATGTCGCCGGCGGCGGCGAGTCTGGTCAGGCTGGCGCTGTGCGCCACGGCATCACCCGTGCCCTGATCGACTACGATGCAACGCTCAAATCCGAGTTGAGCAAAGCCGGCTTTGTGACGCGTGACGCGCGCGAAGTCGAACGCAAGAAGGTCGGTTTCCACGGTGCGCGTCGTCGCAAGCAATTCAGCAAGCGCTAATTCGAACCCGAATTTGTCAGCAGATTGCTGCCAAGCCACAGCCGCCGGAATGCAGATTCCGGCGGCTGCTTTCGTTCTGGCTGATAGACTGGCGAGCCGATGCGACTCCGTTTGATCCTTCGCCGCCTGACTGTCAGCGCACCGCGCATGTCGGTGCGTACGGCTTTGCCCTGGCCGTTTCGCTGGGCGGTGTTGGCACTGGTGCTGGGTTTTTGCGCCGCCATTGGTCTCTGGGCTTTTGAATTTGGCAAGGACATTGCGGGGCTTGATAGCGACGCCAAGGAAGAGCTGCGCCAAGCGCGCTCCGAACTTGTTGGCGCGCGCGCCCAGCTCCTGACCCTGAAGGCTGAGCGTGACAAGGCGCAAGGGATTGCCAATACGTCAGAGACCTTGATGACCTCCGAAAAGGTGGCCAGAGAGAAGTTGGCGGCCATGGTCAAGCAACTCGAAACGGATAACCAGATCCTGCGCGACGATCTGGGATTTTTCGAAAAGCTGATACCCACCGCCGGGGGTGAAGGAATCGTGATTCGGGGGTTGCAGGCCGAACTTCGCGGCGGGCGCGAAATCAAATGGCAGGTGCTGGTTATTCAAGCGCGCAAGAACCCGCCCGAATTCAATGGCCGACTTGAATTGACGCTTACCGGGGTGCAGAATGGCAAACCCTGGACCGGAGCGCTGCCAGGCGGCGCACTGGCTTTCAAGCTGAAACAGTACGGGCGCCTTGAAGGTGTTGTTGAATTGCCAGCGTCGGTGGTGGTCAAGTCCGTCACGGCGAAAGTGATGGATGGGTCTGTCGCCCGGGCAGTGCAGGCTATCAAGTTATAGTTAACGATGTTTTTGTGCTTTAGCGAGTTCTCGACATGTTCAATAAAAAGAAGCAACCTCCGATTCGAAGCCTGATTGCAGAAGACAGTGAAATTGAGGGAAACCTAAAGTTCACTGATGGTTTGCGAATCGATGGCAAGGTACGTGGAAACGTCAGCGCCCGGGCCGAGGCGGCGAGTATTCTGGTCATTTCGGAGACGGGCGCAGTGACCGGTGAGTTGATTGCCGACCACATCATCGTCAATGGAACGGTCAGGGGACCGGTTCATGCACGGGTCATGCTGGAGTTGCAACCCAAAGCACGGATCGAAGGCGATGTTTATTACACCGCTCTGGAGATGCATCAGGGCGCCATCATCGATGGCCAGTTACGCCCGGGCGTTGAAGAAGAAAAACCCACACTCAAATTGGCGGCAAACAACAGACAACTGAATGGTTGAGCGAATTGCTGTAGTATTAGGGTATCAAACTTTCCGGAGTAGCCATGAGTGCTGTCGCAGAACACAATGAAGTTGAAATGCCGAGTCCGATTCTTTTTACGGACAGTGCAGCCGCCAAGGTGGCGGACCTGATTGCCGAAGAGGGCAATCCGGACCTGAAATTGCGCGTATTTGTGCAAGGTGGCGGGTGTTCTGGTTTCCAGTACGGCTTCACCTTCGATGAAGTTACCAACGAAGACGATACAACGATGACCAAGAATGGCGTGTCGCTGCTGATTGATGCCATGAGCTATCAGTACCTGGTCGGTGCCGAAATTGATTACAAGGAAGACCTGCAGGGCGCGCAGTTTGTCATCAAAAATCCGAACGCGACCACCACCTGTGGTTGCGGATCGAGCTTTTCTTAAACCTCACGCAGGGTAGATTGCACCGAGAATGCGGGCGCCTTGAGCGCCCGTTACTGTTTTCAGGCTCGCCGTTTCACGCAAAATGGTTTTGCGGGCCAGCCAGGCAAACGCGCTTGCTTCTACTTGCAGGGGAGGCAACCCAAGCGCTTGCGATGACTTGACATGAATCGCCGGCAAATACCATTGCAGGCGTCGCATCAGGTGACCGTTGTACGCGCCGCCACCACAAACGATGAGTTCTGCGCCACTGGCGCCGTAGTGCTTTACGCTTGCTGCGCAGACGCTGGCACTCAGTTCCGTCAGTGTTGCCTGGACATCAACTGGCGCCAGTGGACCGAGCTTTTCAAGTTTCCGGATGAGCCACTCAGGATTGAACAGGTCGCGTCCCGTGCTTTTCGGGATGGGCAGAGAAAAGTAGGGTTCATCGAGCAATATAGCCAGCAAATCGGCGTCAACTTTTCCTGAAGCGGCCCATGCGCCGTCGGTATCAAACGCCTGACCAAGATGGCGCTGACACCAGGCGTCCAGCAGCGCGTTGCCGGGACCGCAGTCAAAACCAATCACGTCTTCCGCCAGTGCCGGACCCAGGACGGTCAGGTTGGCGATACCCCCCACATTGAGCGTCAGCACCGTTTCGCCCATTCGTCCGAACACCGCTTGATGAAAGGCCGGCACCAGCGGAGCGCCCTGGCCACCGGCTGCCACGTCGCGGCTGCGAAAATCTGCGATCACATCGATGCCAGTCAACTCGGCCAGCAAGGCCGGGTTGTTTAGCTGGAGCGTGTAACCGGTACCGTCAAAGAACTGGGGTCGGTGCCGCACCGTTTGTCCATGGGCGCCAATAGCGACCACTGCCGTGCTGGCAAGTCCCGTTTGTCGTAGCAGGTCGGTCACCACCTGGGCGTAGACACGCACCAGCGCAGTCGCCGCCAGAGCGGATCGATGCAATTCGTCACTGCCAGAACCGTTCAGCGCCAGCAATTCAGCCTTGAGAGGGGGGGAGAAAGCGGCGCTGCTGTGGGCCAGGACGCTCGGGTTTTGTCCGGAAAAGTCGGCCAGAACGCCATCGACTCCATCGAGTGAGGTGCCAGACATCAGACCCAGGTAGATTTCAGACACGCCGTGTGCCCATGCTTGGAAACTTACTGGGCGCTGCCCTGCTGCGCGACAGCAGCTGCAGCCAGGGCAACCCGGTTTTCTGCTGCCAGGCGTGCAAAGGCCACTTTGGCCGACGCGGCTACCGGAATCGACTCGCTCTGTCGCGCAATGGTGAGTGGATCACGATGGACGCCGTTGACACGGAACTCGAAATGCAAATGAGGCCCGGTGGCCCAACCTGTGGCACCAACGGCCCCAATGGTTTGACCCTGACTCACGTTGGCCCCGCGCCGTACGTTGATTCGGCTCAGGTGCGCGTAAACGGTGCTGTGCTGATTGCGGTGCTTCAGGACGATCATATTGCCATAACCATTCTGGACACCAGCAAATTCGACCACGCCGTCACCGACACTGCGCACCGGGGTGCCACTGGGTGCACCGTAATCAACACCCTGATGCGCCCGCATCGTCTGCAAAATGGGGTGCAAACGCATTTTGAAGCCACTCGTGACGCGTGAAAACTCCATCGGCGAGGCCAGAAAGGCGCGGCGCAAGCTCTGACCGTCGAATGTGTAATAGCCGCCCTTGCTGCGGCTCGCTGGTTCCTGGAACCACATCGCCTGGAAAGTTTTGTTGCTGTTGACGAACTCGGCGCTTAGCACGCGCCCCGGTCGCAGCGGTTCGGAGTCGCCTTCCAGTGTTTCGTAAACCACCGAAAAACGGTCTCCCTTGCGAAGCGCGCGGTGAAAATCAATGTCACCGGCAAAAATTTCAGCGAGCTGGATGGCAATGCTGTCAGGAATTTTGGCTTCGTCCGTCGCTGCAAACAGGGAACTCTGAATCGTGCCGCTGGCCAGTCGGGTGGAGGCGGTCAGCGCTGCAACTTCAAGGCGCGACTGGAAGCCATTGGCAGTTCGCTCAACGACCAGGCGATTGAAATTGCCATTGTCCTCGGGACTCCAGCGTGCAACGAGTTTGAGCAACTGATTGCTTTCGCTGGTTTCAGCATTGACGTTGCGGCCACTGCGTCCGAGCAGGGCCTGACGCGAAGCGGGGTCCGAGCGCAGGAAAGCCGCTGCCTGCGTGTCGTCAACGCCAAGTCGGTTGAGCAGGGTGTCGGTGGTGTCGCTGGAGCGGCTGATCTCTGAGCGAAAAAGCTTGAAGGACTGCAGTTCCAGATCGGTCGGAACATTGAGTGCCAGAGCGCTGACCGATTCAAGAACCTGATGCACGGGCAGTTCGGACGCGTCCGGCGCCAGGTTTGCTACCGCGAATGCGCCACCCGTACCCGCCATCAGAAGCGCCGCAAAGATGGCGACGACGCGTTTCGGGTATTGCTTGACGGTCCGACGGGTGCTATCCAGTACGGCTTTCCCGGCACAAATTAGGCTTTTGATCAAAGGAAATATTCCAAGGGAGGCGAGTTAGGTGGTCAGTCGAACAGACAAGGGAAGCATGCAGGCTGAGCGAACTAAAATCAAAGGCAAGAGTCAGCGGCGAGTATAACTGCGCTGCACCGTAACGCATCAAGAAAAACCCCTATGAATCAAGCGTCAACATCCCCGTTTTCTGTAACAGAGCGTGTCCGTGAAGCTTTGGCAGTCACCCTGCGTGGCTGCGAGGAACTGATCCCGCAGGAAGACTGGGTCAAAAAACTGGTGCGTTCCGAGGCTACCGGCATACCGCTGCGTATCAAGCTGGGACTCGATCCGACTGCACCCGATATCCACATCGGGCACACCGTGGTGCTGAACAAGATGCGCCAGTTGCAGGATCTGGGTCATACCGTCATCTTCCTGATTGGGGACTTCACGACACTGATTGGCGATCCTTCGGGTCGCAACAGCACGCGCCCGCCCCTGACACGCGAGCAGATCGAGGTCAACGCCCAAACCTACTACCGTCAGGCCTCCATGGTGCTGGATCCGTCAAAGACCGAGATTCGTTACAACAGCGAATGGGGCGATGCCCTGGGCTCGCGCGGCATGATTCAACTGGCTGCCCGCTACACGGTGGCGCGCATGATGGAGCGCAACGATTTTTCCGATCGCTTCAAGTCCGGAACGCCAATCAGTGTGCATGAATTTCTCTATCCATTGATGCAGGGCTATGACAGCGTGGCGCTCAAGAGTGATCTTGAGCTTGGTGGGACCGACCAGAAGTTCAATTTGTTAGTGGGCCGTCACTTGCAAACTGAGTATGGTCAGGAGCCGCAGTGTATTTTGACCATGCCCTTACTGGAGGGGCTCGATGGTGTGGAAAAAATGTCCAAGAGCAAGAACAACTACATCGGCATCTCGGAAGACGCCAACACCATGTTCGCCAAGGTGCTCAGTATTTCCGATGTGCTGATGTGGCGCTGGTACACGCTGCTGAGCTTCCGTAGTGAGGCCGAGATAACTGCTTTGAAGGCGCAGGTCGAGGCTGGCCGCAATCCGAAGGAAGCCAAGGTGGCCCTGGCGCGTGAGATCACGGCACGTTTTCATTCGGCTGCAGCGGCTGATGCAGCCCAGCAGGATTTCATCAACCGTAGCAAGGGTGGCGTGCCAGACGAAATTGCTGAGGTGTCGCTACCGCTGAGTGAGACGGATGCCCCGCTGGGCTTGGGGGCGCTGCTCAAGCTGGCTGGATTGACAAGCTCTGTGGGTGAGGGAAACCGCCTGATAGATGGTGGCGGTGTGCGTCTGGATTCGGTTGTGGTCAGCGACAAGGGCTTGAAACTGGGGCGCGGCAGCTACGTCCTGCAGGTGGGCAAGCGCAAGTTTGCCAAGGTCACGCTGGGCTGAGTTGGCATGGTTTCCCTGCTACCGGTTCGATTTCTGACGCCGCAGCGACTGCTTTGGGCTTCCATCGCGGTGGCCGTCATCACCATTGTGCTCAAGACGCTGGCATGGTACGTCACGGATTCGGTTGGCTTGCTTTCAGACGCGATGGAGTCCTTTGTGAACCTGGCCAGCGCCATCTTTGCACTGATGATGGTCACCATCGCCCAGCGCCCAGCCGACGAAGAGCACCCGTATGGACATCACAAGGCGGAGTACTTTTCATCCGGCTTTGAAGGCGTGCTTATTGTGGGCGTCGCTCTGGGCATTATCTGGGCCGCAGCGTGGCGGCTGTTCGAGCCGCAACCCTTGCAGGACTTGGGCGCGGGCCTGGCCTTGTCGGTGCTGAGTTCGGCGCTGAATGGTCTGCTGGCCTGGGTGATGTTCAGTTCTGCCAAAGTGCATCGTTCCATTGCGCTGGAGGCCGATGCCAAACACCTGGTGACCGACGTCTGGACTTCGGTTGGCGTCGTGCTGGGTCTGGCCGGTGTGGCCCTGACGGGCTGGGTCTGGCTCGATGCGCTGGCCGCCATCGGCGTTGCTTTGAATATTCTGTGGGAGGGGGGGCACCTGATGTGGCGTTCCTCTCAAGGCTTGATGGATGAGGCCGTGGAGCCCGACGTGATGCAAGAGATCCGGAATACGCTGGCAGATTTCGATCACAACACCATCCGCTTTGACCATGTGACTACCCGCCGCTCGGGCCAGCGCCGTTTTGTCGACATGCATATGCACATGCCGGCCAGCTGGTCGCTAGGGCGGGCCGCAGCGGTGCGCACCAGCGTCGAGCAGGCGCTAATGAGCGCGGTGCCGGGATTGCGGGCCACGATTCAACTTCTACCCAGCGATGTGGAGGCGCATTTTGACGATGCCCGCGATTTGAAATGAAATCCGCTGGCAGGGCGGCATGATTGCCTTGTTGCAGCGCGTCAGTCAAGCACGGGTCGTGATCGATGGCCAGGTGGCAGGCGCGATTGGTGCTGGTTTGCTGGTCCTGCTGTGCGCGGAGAACGGTGACAGCGAGCTTGAGAGCGACAAGATGCTGGCCAAGATAGGCAAGTTGCGCATCTTCAGTGACGACGCCGGCAAGATGAACCGCAGTGTGCAAGATCTCGATGGCGCTGGTCAGACCGGTGCTCTGCTCGTCGTGAGTCAGTTCACCCTGGCCGCCGATGCCTCGCGTGGTAACCGGCCAAGCTTCACGGCGGCGGCCAGTCCCGAGCAGGGACGAAGACTGTACGACTATTTTGTGACACAAGCCAGGCGCGTCCATGCCAATGTGCAAACCGGCCAGTTTGGTGCTGACATGAAGGTGCATCTGGTGAACGACGGGCCGGTGACGATTCCCTTGCGCATAGCGCCTGAGCCACATCAAATGCGGGCTGATTAGCACGGCTGTTTCAGTGAGGCGATGTCATAATCGCCGGGCGCTTCGGGGTCAACCTGCCAAATGCAAAAAAACAGTCTCAAGCTCAAGATCGGCTTTTATCTGATCATCGTCCTGTCAACGGCGATGTTGGCGTTTACGTGGCTGATTCTCAAGCACCGTCAGGAAGACATGCAAGGTGTGGTTGCGCGGCACGTGACCCAACTCTCCGAGATGGTGGTGGCCAGCACCCGCTACACGATGCTCGTCAACAAACGCGATATTGTCGAGAAGATCATCGAAGACCTGGGCAAGCAGAAGGGCATTGAGCGGATTCGTGTCATCAGCAAGGACGGCACCATCATTCACTCCAACCGGAAATCCGAGGTAGGGTATTCGGTTGAGCAAAAGGACGAACCCTGCATCAACTGCCATCTGTCGAGTCAGCCATTGAAGAATATTCCAGACGAAAAGCGCTGGAAGATCATCGAGACCGCTGGCGGGCACCGGGTTCTTGGCACCATGCATGCGATCCGCAATGAACCATCGTGCTCATCTGCTTCCTGCCACGAGCATCCAGCCAATCAGTCGGTGCTGGGGGTGGTGGACGTCGCCTATTCGCTTGACGAGTTGGACCAGTCAATGAAGTCGCAGGCCATCCAGGTCGTCAGCATTTCGATTGCCTTCATCCTTCTTTTTGCTCTGACCATTGGCCTGCTGCTGCAACGACTGATTTACCTGCCACTGAAGGATCTCGAAGCAGGTGCCAAAGATGTCGCAGGCGGCAAGCTGGACCAGGCCATACCGGTGCGCAGCGGCGATGAATTCGGCCTGGTTGCGGGATCCTTTAACCAGATGACAGCCGCACTCGATCAGTCCCGACAGGAGATGCGGGATTTGGTGCAAACGCTGGAGCACAAAGTGTCTGAGAGAACCCAGGAGCTTCTTGCCGCCAAGGCTGAGGTGGCTCAAGGCGAAAAGCTGGCCTCGATCGGTGTGCTCGCGTCTGGCATTGCGCATGAACTGAACAATCCGCTGACCGGCGTGCTGACCTTTACCTCCCTGATGCGCAAGAAGGCGCCGGAGGGCAGCGAAGATGCAGAAGACCTGGATCTGGTGATTCGCGAGACCAAGCGCTGTGCCAGCATCATCAAACGCCTGCTTGACTTTGCACGCGAAAAAGTCCCGGTCAAGGGCTTCTTCAGCCTGGACCGGGTGATTGAAGACACGGTGCGTTTCGTCGAGCGGCCGGCCTCCTTGCAGCAGATTGAAATCAGCACCGATCTTGATCCGGGACTGCCCCAGATCTGGGGTGATGCCGACCTGATCAAACAGGTCATACTGAACCTGATGGTCAACGCCCAGCAGGCCATCGAGGGCAAGGGAACGGTCACGGTGCGCAGTCGCCCCTACGCCGCGTCAGTCAATGCCAAGACGGGTGTCGATGCCATGCCCATGGTTGAAATTGCAGTGATCGACACCGGATGCGGGATTCCCCAGGCTAATTTGCAGCGGATTTTCGATCCATTTTTTACTTCCAAGGAGGTCGGTAAAGGAACCGGCCTGGGCTTGTCGGTAAGCTATGGAATTGTCAAGGCACACGGTGGCAGGATCACTGTCGAAAGCGTTGTCGGGACCGGAACCACCTTCCGCATCTATCTACCGATCATGCCGCCATCCGATGAAACCGAACGCCACGCAGATGAGAGTAACCCATGAGTGCAAGAATCCTGATCGTTGATGACGAGGAGATTGTGATTCGGAGCTGCCGCCGCATCCTGAGCGACGGCGAACTGTACAGCGTTGATTCGACGCAGGACGGCACATCTGCCTTGCGCAAGGTTGAAGAGAGTGAATACGACCTGATGGTGCTCGACATCATGATGCCGGGCATCGACGGTCTGGAGGTTCTGCAGCAGGTCAAGGAGCGACACCCGGACGTGGATGTGATCATGGTGACCGGGCTGTCCCAGATCCAGACGGCGGTCAAGGCCATGAAACTCGGCGCCTTTGACTATTTGTCCAAACCCTTTGATCCGGATGAGCTCAAGCACGTGGTTGATCGGGCCCTGGAGCGTCGGCGTCTGCTGCAGGAAAATCGCCACCTCAAGAACGAGGTGGGCTCCAAGTACCGGTTTGAGAATATCGTTGGCGCGAGCGCGCCGATGCAGGCCGTCTACGCACTGATTGCCAAGTGCGCGCCGACCAACACCACGGTGCTGATCACCGGGGAGAGCGGTACTGGCAAGGAAATGATCGCCCGTGCCATTCACTACAACAGCTTGCGCAAGGATCAGCCCTTTGTCACGGTGGATTGCAATACCCTGAGCGAAAACTTGCTGGAGAGCGAGTTGTTCGGCCACACCAAGGGCTCATTTACCGGAGCCGTGGCAAACAAGAGGGGCATGTTCGAGGTTGCCAACAATGGAACGTTGTTTCTCGATGAGTTCGGCAACATTCCACTTTCAACGCAAGCCAAACTGCTGCGTGTGATTCAGGAGCGCGAATTCAGGGCGGTGGGCAGCACCGTCGTCCAGAAGACCAACGTCCGATTGGTCACTGCGACCAACAAGGACCTCAAGGCGATGGTTGCGGATGGCTCGTTCCGTGAGGATCTCTACTATCGTGTCAACGTTTTCCCGGTTCACGCCCCTGCGTTGAGAGAGCGCCGCGACGATATCCCGGCGCTGGCTTTCCATTTCCTGAAAGTCTTTTGCAACGAACTCGAGAAGCCGGTGTCCGAGATCTCGGAGGCGGCCATGAGCACACTGGTTAACTATGACTGGCCGGGTAACGTGCGGGAACTTGAAAACACCATGCACCGGGCCGTCATCCTGGCTTCAGACAAATCGATTCACCGGGCTCACCTCGTCAACATCATCGATAACGAGCCGCGCTTTGACCTTGAGGTGCCGAGAACCGGCGAGGATCTCAAGCGACTAAAGAAGATCGCCAGGGAGAAATCAGTCGAGGATGTAGAAAAGCTGTTTATTCAAGAGACGCTCAAGAGAAACGGATCCAACGTTACCAAGAGTGCCGAAGAAACCGGTATGCAGCGGTCCAATTTCCAGGCGCTGATGAAGAAGTACAACATCCGCGTCCGCGATACCGAATACGACCCTGACGAGCCGGAAGCGAGCTGAGACGTTAAACCCCTGGTGCCTGGCACCAGGGTATGGCCTGTCGTCAGTGAGTAGCGTCGTGCTTGGGCTCGTCCTCGACTTCTTCGTAGCCGGTGATCATGGCCTTGAAGTGGGCGGACGCTGTGTGGCCCAGACTGGCCAGATACACATGCACGATCATGAAGCCGCAGAACACGATGAACAGCAGGACATGCACGGTATCGACGACGCGCACGCCGCCCAGTGCTTCAACGATTGATGAGAAACGTCCCACGTCCCACATCAACAGCCCGGTGAAGAACATGATGGGCACCAGCAGCATCATGATGATCTGGTACAGCATGCTTTGCAGGGCATTGAACTTCTTGTAGGCGTTCGGATGGTGCGGATTCGGCTCGCCCCGGAAAATGCCGTAGCCATAGAACTGCATCTGGCGAAAGCTGGCCTGGAAGTATTTCTTCGGACTTAACTCAGGGTGATAGACCTTGATCTTGTCGCTGGACAGGTAATAGCCCAACCAGACAAAGAAGTTGGCAATCAGAATGAACCCAATCCAGTTGTGCACGACGACCGCTGTCCTGAAAGGGATCAGTTGAAAGAGATCGAGATACCTGATCTGCAAGCCGGTGGCGATAAGGAGTAGGAAACCGAAGGCGTTGGTCCAGTGCCAGAGTCTGACGGGCAAGGGATGGATATACAGCTTTTCCATGGCGTTTTCCTGCTATTTGGAGGCGTTGTCAGTACCCTGACGACGACCGGTTGAAGCCTGCTTGCCAGGATCCTGAGCGGCGGCGAGTCGCTCCGCTTCCAGTTTCTGGCGTACCCCTTTGAACAAGCGCTTGACCGTCATGTGCGCCAGCGGCACGCTGGCCGCGCCGAACACGACCAGCAACAGCAGGTAGTCGAGCAACTTGATGCGGGTACTGCCGATGGCATAGAAGCCGCGCACCGAGTCCATCGAGGTCAGGGAATTGAGCACGTCATTCTGGACGCCGTGGCGCAGGGGTCTGCCGTCCGGTCCGGCGATCGTCAGTGAAACGCTCTGGAAGGCTGCCGCGCCCTGTTTGTGGCAGGTATCACAGTCCTTGATGGCTTTAGACTTTTCGCTCAACTGATGCGCCTCGACGCCCGAGCGAACTTCCAGGCGGCCACGCAACAGCATCTTGCCATCGCCGCCATCCTGGTTGAACTCCTTGAGCAGACTCCATAGTGCACGCTCATCCAGACCCATGTCCTTGCTGTCGGCAGCGTCTGTGCGTTTTTCAAACTTTGGCACGCCGGTTTTTTCTGCCACCTGCCGCTTTGCCGTGCTGTCATAGAGCCGGAGGTTGACGCGGCGCTGCGCGTCGGGTGCATGACAGACCGGGCAGGAAATCGCTTCAAAGTGCAATGCAGTGTTGGGCAGCCAGTCCTTATGCTGATTCAGGGCTTCCTTGTGGCATGCCAGGCAGGCGTCTTTGACACCCTCGCCCATCGAGGCAGCCTTGACCGCGTGCGCCTGGTGGCAACCGGCGCACAACGGGGCGCTGATGCCCTTGGCAACGCGCTCCAGACCGTGGACATCCTTGGAGTAGGCCTTGAAGATCGCCTCATGGCACTTGGCACAGGGGGTCTCCGCGATCGGGCCGACGACCTTGGCTGAGCGAACCGTGTGTGGATTGTGGCAGTCTGTACAGAGCGGCGCTTTCTTGCTACCCGCCTTGATCAGTGCTGCGTGAACGCTGTCATCGTACTCGGTGGCCTTCTTCTTGTGACAGTCGCGGCAGGAATCGCGCATGCCCAGGGCAAATTCGCGCTTGCTCTTGATGGCGGTCTTGACCTTGCCGTGTGTTTTCGAGTCCAGGTTTGAATGGCAGTCCTCGCAGTCCGTCTTCTTGTGCATGGACTCGGTATACGCCTTGGTGGAGACGCTCAATGCCAGGGCCTCCCCGCTTTCCAGCGTCTTGGTCATGCCGTCTTTATCGTGACAGGATAGACAGGCCTTGCTCTCTTTGGACATCTCGCCTTCTGCCGCGTGGGCAGTCAGGCCGGCTAAAGACAGGACAAATGCGAGCATGCCTGCCAGGATCAACCTGGTCGGTGCGCGGGAGCTTTTCATTCGGGTTCCCCATGGTTTGGTTTTCTCACGGCGAAAACCATCAGGTGACGATTGTCATACCTGATGGGGGTGGCTTCTCACCGCTTGCCGGATTGATTGCCAGATTCGTGATGTAGCTCAATGCTTTGGGTCACGCTTACTGGTTTTTCGCCTTGCGGGCTTGCATGGCAACTTTCGCCAGCATGACCATGCCAACCACCGGCAGCATCACGGCATAGGCCAAACCGATGAAGGGAGCGGCCAGAAACAGGGCAATGTTCTTGATCCGGCTTTCCTTTTCGATCACTTCAACATGCACCTGCCCGACCGGTGCTGGCACCGCTTCGGGAGCAACCTCCGGGGCTGCCTCGCGCAAGGCATGGGCAGCACTTTCTTCAATCATTTCGGGCGACAGGGGCTTGCGCACAAAGTCTGTGACCCCAACGGCCTTGGCCCGACTCTCGTTCTCTGTCGTGCCGTAACCGGTAATGATGACGACGGGTGTCCAGGGTTGGCTGGCCTTGACGCGTTCTGCCAGTTCAACACCGTCCATGCCAGGCATCTTGATGTCGGTAAAAACCACATCAAACGACTGCTCGCGCATTTGCTTGAGCGCCTCATGGGCGTTTTCGACCGTCGTTACAACGTAGCCCTTGTTTTCCGACAGGACACGGGTGAAACTCTTGCCGACAACGGCGTCGTCATCAACAACCAGAACTTTACGCAGTGCACTCATAACTCTTTCTCCTTCAATAAATCAGATTAATCAGCAAAATTGCTGCAAATTCACGCTACCTTTTCCAAAACTTGACCACTACTGAAGCGCTGCGCATTGAGCCTGCTGGTCGCGCCGCAGGGCCCAGCGCTTGTGCATCATGGCGCCGTTGGCTGCGTTGATGACATCGTCTGGTCCTATGGGTTTTGCCAGATAGTCGTAGGCGCCCAGGGTCACCGCTTCCTTGGCAGATTCAACTGCCGGGTAGCCCGTGATCATGATCACTTCACTCTCGGGCCATTTTTCCTTGATCGTTTTCAGTACGGACATGCCGTCGAGGCCCGGCATGCGCTGGTCGAGCAACACCACGTCAAACGAGCGCGTTCCCATCATCTGCAGGGCATCACGGCCGTTTTTGACCAGCTCGACCTTGCAACTGTCGCCAGAGAGGGCTCTGAGATAGCTGAGCCGAACGACTTCTTCGTCGTCCACTACCAGAATCTTGGTTGTTTGGTTCATTTGTGTTACCTCAATTTCTTTGTGTTTGCTGGTTCCTTCTACGCAACCCCTGTGCCAGACCCGTCGTCCGACGAATTAGCTCTTTCATTTCAACGGGTTACGAAAGAATGGCGAGCGTCAAACGGTCACAGAACCAGGATTTCTTGCGGACCCAAGTACAAATTGTTTGTACATCTTTCCTGTGTAAACAAGGCATTGATCGCGAATTCAGAGGGAGGGCGCGCGCTGGGCGAGAATATTTTTTATGTGCGGCTGGATCCGAACCGGACTTGGCGCCCTGCCGCTTGGGCGCTCTCTTGCCAAGGTGTTTGGAATTCCGTGCCTGTGCCAGCACTTTGACCCAGATCAGAAACCCTGCATATGCCGCCATCTGCGGGCCGGAATCCGAGCACAATCGCGTTGAGTCTGTAAGGGTTATTACCAATAGCAGACTCCTTTCGGTGTCTCAACCGATCGATGGAAACTGTTGAAACCAAGAAGGGAACCCTCGCGATGAAACTTTCGATTCCACAACAACTGATCACTTTGTCAGTTCTGGGCCTTGCGGCTGCTGCTTTTACTGGTACCTCGTACGCTGCGGTCAACGCCGATGCCGCCGCCGCACTGGCGAAAAAGAGCGACTGCTTGAAGTGCCACGCCATCGACAAGGACAAAAAGGCCGCTTCCTACAAGAAAATTGCTGAAAAATACAAGGGCAAGGCTGATGCTGAAGCGAAGCTGATGGATGTTCTGACCAAGGCGCCCAAAGTCAAGCAACAGGACGGCACGGAAGAGGAGCACAAGGTCGTCGCCAGCAAGGATGCGGCCGAGATCAAGAATCTGATCGGCTGGATTCTGGCCCAGTAAGACTCAATAGTCGGGCAGCTACTTCATTCCTGATAGGGGCTGTCAAACCCGAGTCTGGCAAGGATCAGGGTTTCGCGCTGTTCCATGACCAGCGCGTCCTGCACGCTGGTTTCATGATCCCAGCCCTGGGCATGCAGAACGCCGTGCACCAGCAGGTGTGCGTAATGCGCCTGCAGGTCCTTGCCAAGGGCTAGGGCCTCCTGCGCTGCCACGGGCGCGCACAACACCAGATCGGCATGGACGACCGGTGTGTGTGCGTAATCGAAGGTCAGCACATTGGTGGCATAGTCTTTCTTCCGGTAATCGCGGTTCAAGCTGCGAGCTTCATCGGCGTCAACGATGCGCACGGTGATTTCTGCATCACTGTCCAGCGCTCGGCGAATCCAGCGTGCTACCTTGTGGCGTGTCAGTACGGCGCGGTGCAGAGGTGCGTCCTGGAACTTGCCGAATTGCAATGACAGTGTCAGTTGATGCAGCATGACTCAGGCGTCCGGGCCAGGCCGTTTGCGCGGTGCGTCGTAGGCGTCCACAATGCGTGCCACCAGCGGATGCCTCACCACATCGGCGCTGGTAAACCGGCAGATGGCGATGCCGTTGACGCGCTTGAGAACCCGTTCGGCGTCGATCAGTCCGCTGAGTTGGGTCTTTGGCAGGTCGATCTGACTGACGTCACCCGTCACCACTGCTTTGGAGCCGAAGCCAATGCGCGTCAGGAACATTTTCATCTGCTCGGGTGTGGTGTTTTGTGCTTCGTCCAGTATCACAAATGCGGTATTGAGTGTGCGTCCGCGCATGAAGGCCAGCGGGGCAATTTCAATGGTCTGGCGTTCCAGCGCTTTCTGCACCTGCTCAAAACCCATCAGGTCGTAGAGCGCGTCATACAGGGGGCGCAGGTAGGGGTCTATCTTCTGCGCCAGATCGCCCGGCAAGTAGCCCAGTCGCTCGCCCGCTTCGACGGCCGGTCGCGTCAGCACAATGCGTTGCACCGCGCTGCGCTGCAAGGCGTCCACCGCCATGGCCACGGCGAGGTAGGTCTTGCCGGTGCCGGCCGGACCAATGCCAAAGGTAATGTCGTTGGCGCCAATGTTGTCCAGGTAAGTTGCCTGGTTGATGGTGCGGGCCTTGAGGTCGCTGCGCTTGGTTTTGAGCGCGGGACTGTCCGCCTCATCCATGCTTGCGTCACCGGCCAGCATCAACTGCACGGTAGCGGTCTCGATCGGGCGCGCTGCCATTTCGTAGAGAGCCTGCAGCATCTCCATGCCGCGTTTGGCGTTGGCCTTGGTGCCGTCAACCTTGAACTGCTCGTGCCGGTGCGCAATCTTGACCTGCAAGGCCAATTCGATGGTGCGCAAATGCTCGTCCATCGGGCCACACAGATGCGACAGACGGGTGTTGTTAGGAGGGGAAAACAGGTGTCGGAGAATCAAGTTGATAATTCCTTAATAGGGTTAGCAATGATAGGCATGAAATGATCGGCAAACTGACAGGCACCTTGAGTGATAAAAATCCGCCCCAGGTGCTGGTGGATTGCAACGGCGTGGGTTACGAAGTGCATG
>JBAXOZ010000044.1:0-17013 GCA_037132975.1 Comamonadaceae bacterium | reverse complement strand
CTGGGCAACGGCGCCAGCGAGCTGATCGTGATGGCGACCAACGCCCTGCTCGACAACGGCGACGAACTGCTGCTGCCGTCGCCTGACTATCCGCTGTGGACGGCGGCTGCCAGCCTCTCGGGCGGCACGCCGGTGCATTACCTGTGTGATGAAGCCAAGGGCTGGATGCCGGATCTCAGCGACATTCGTTCCAAGATCACGAAGCGCACCAAAGGCATCGTGGTGATCAACCCGAATAACCCGACCGGCGCGCTCTATTCGGACGAACTGCTCAAGGCCATTGTGCAGATTGCCAGGGAACACGGCTTGGTGATTTTTGCCGACGAGGTTTACGACAAGGTGCTCTACGATGGTGCCCGTCACACGGCCATTGCCAGTCTGGCTGACGATGTGTTGATGCTGACCTTCAATTCACTGTCCAAGAGTTACCGCTCCTGCGGTTACCGGGCCGGCTGGATGATTGTCTCGGGCGACAAAAAATCGGCGGCCGATTACATCGAGGGACTCAACATGCTCTCGAACATGCGACTGTGTGCCAACGTCCCCGGACAGTGGGCCATTCAGACCGCGCTGGGCGGATACCAGAGCATCAATGACCTGGTGGCTGAAGGGGGACGCCTGCGCCGACAACGCGACCTGGCGTATGAGTTGATCACTGCCATCCCCGGTGTCACGTGCGTCAAGCCGACCGCCGCCCTGTACATGTTTCCAAGGCTCGATCCAACGTTCTACCCGATTGTCGATGACCAGCAGTTCTTTCTCGAAGTGCTGCAGGAAACCCGCGTCATGCTGGTGCAGGGGACCGGTTTTAACTGGCCGGTTCCAGACCATTTCCGGATCGTCTTCCTGCCACATGAAGATGACCTGCGCGAGGCCATCGGGCGCCTTGCCAAGTTCCTGGAAAATTACCGCAAACGGCATAGCAACTGATTTACCAACAAACAAGAAAATTATGAAACCGATTCAAGTAGGTCTTCTCGGCATGGGCGTTGTAGGCTCAGGCACCTTCAATGTGCTACGGCGCAATCAGCAGGAAATCATGGGCCGCGCTGGCCGCGGCATCGAAATCAGCATGGTGGCCGATCTCGACCTGGCGCGGGTGCAGCCTCTGGTCGGTGCCGGAGTCACAGTGGTCAATGACGCACGCGCTGTGATTGCCAATCCGGATATCGACATCGTCGTGGAACTCATCGGTGGTTACGGCATTGCCAGGACCCTGGTGATGGAGGCGATTGCGGCGGGCAAGCACGTGGTAACGGCCAACAAGGCATTGCTGGCGGTGCATGGAACCGAGATCTTTGCCGCAGCCTCCGCCAAAGGCGTGATGGTGGCCTTTGAGGCGGCTGTGGCCGGCGGTATCCCGATCATCAAGGCCTTGCGCGAAGGTCTGACCGCCAATCGCATTCAATGGATTGCCGGCATCATCAATGGCACGACCAACTTCATCCTGTCGGAGATGCGCGACAAGGGACTCGATTTTGATGTCGTGCTGAAAGAGGCGCAGCGTCTGGGCTATGCCGAGACCGATCCGACCTTCGATATCGAGGGCATTGATGCTGCGCACAAGGCGACCATCATGGCGGCCATCGGTTTCGGTGTTCCGGTGCAGTTTGACAAAGCCTATGTCGAGGGCATTACCAAGCTCGCCGGGGCCGACATCCGGTACGCCGAACAACTCGGCTACCGCATCAAGTTGCTGGGCATCACCAAGCGCCGCGCCGCTGATCCGAAGAAGAACACGGCGGCCGGTATCGAACTGCGCGTGCATCCCAGCCTGGTGCCCACCAAACGCCTGATCGCGAATGTGGAAGGCGCCATGAACGCCGTCATGGTGCAGGGTGATGCGGTGGGAACGACGCTCTACTACGGCAAGGGAGCCGGGTCGGAGCCAACCGCCAGCGCCGTGATTGCCGACCTGGTCGACATCACGCGACTGCATACGGCCGATCCGCTCAATCGTGTGCCGCACCTGGCGTTTCAGCCCAATGCCATGAGCGATCTGAACGTGCTGCCCATGAGCGAAGTGGTGACCAGTTACTACCTGCGTCTGCGCGTCGCGGACGAGGCTGGCGTGCTGGCCCGTGTCACCGGCATACTGGCAGCCTTGAACATCAGCATCGACGCGGTGTTGCAACGCGAAGCCGACGAAGTGGGCGGTGAAGGCGCGACCCAGACCGATCTCATCATTCTCACGCACGACTGTGTCGAAGCTGAAATGAACGCTGCCCTGGCGCAGATGCAGTTGCTGCCCACCGTGCTGGCACCGATCACCCGCATTCGCAAGGAAGAACTGGCCTGATGAAGTACTGCTCGACGCGCGCACTGGCCCAGGATGAGTCGGGGCGCAAGCATTTTTGTGAAATCCTGCTGGAAGGTCTGGCGCCCGATGGCGGCCTGTACCTGCCTGAGTCCTACCCGCAGGTTGATCAGGCGCAACTAGCGCGTTGGCGCAACGTGTACCAGCAGCAGGGCTATGGTGCACTCGCCTTTGAAGTGCTGTCTCTTTACATCGACGACATTCCCGCCCCTGAGCTGCGAGCGATTTGCGACAAGACCTACACCCAGGCGGTCTTTGGCACACCTCAGATCGTGCCCTTGACGCGGCTGCAGGACGCCTTGACGCCTGCCGGGCAGGCGCCACTGTTTCTGCAGGCGCTGTCCAATGGCCCGACCCTGGCCTTCAAGGACATGGCCATGCAGTTGCTGGGCAACCTCTTTGAGTTCGAACTGGCGCGCCGTGGCGAGCAACTCAACATCCTGGGCGCCACCAGCGGCGATACCGGCAGCGCAGCCGAGTACGCCATGCGCGGCAAAAAAGGCGTGCGCGTTTTTATGACCAGTCCGCTGGGCCGCATGAGTCCGTTCCAGCAGGCACAGATGTTCAGCCTGATGGATGAGAACATCCACAACATCGCGGTGGAGGGCGTTTTTGATGACTGCCAGGACATGGTCAAGGCCGTCTCCAACGATCTCGATTTCAAGCGTCAGTACAAGATCGGGACCGTCAATTCCATCAACTGGGCACGCCTGATGGCTCAGGTGGTGTATTACTTCGCCGGTTACTTTTTGGCCACGACGAGCAATTCCGAAAAGGTCAGTTTCACCGTGCCGTCGGGCAATTTCGGCAATGTCTGCGCCGGCCACGTGGCGCGCATGATGGGCTTGCCGATTGCCGCGCTGGTGGTGGCCACCAACGAAAATGATGTGCTCGACGAGTTCTTCCGCAGCGGCGTCTATCGGGTGCGCAGCAGCGCCGATACGCACGAGACATCCAGCCCCTCGATGGATATTTCCAAGGCATCGAATTTCGAGCGTTTTATATTTGACCTGCTGGGCCGCGACGGCGCGCGCCTGAAGAGCCTGTTTGGTTCCGAGCTTCAGCAGTCAGGCCGCTTTGACCTGAGCGCCGACCCCGCTTTTGGCAAGGCAGCCACGGTCTACGGTTTTGAAAGCGGCAAGAGCACCCATGCAGATCGCCTGAACACGATCCGCACGACCTTCGAGCGCTTTGGCGTGTTGATTGACACGCACACGGCGGATGCGCTCAAGGTGGCCGGCGAGCACCGGCAAGCGGGCGTGCCGATGATCGTGCTGGAGACGGCCTTGCCCATCAAGTTTGCCGCCACCATCGTCGAAGCGCTGGGTCGTGAGCCTGATCGACCGCCCCAGTTTGAAGGCATTGAAGCTTTGCCCAAGCGGGTGACGCGCATGGCAGCCGATCCGGCTGCCATCAAGGCCTATATTGCGCAGCACTGCAGATGAAGCGGGTTCACTTTGCCGGGGTCGCTCTGTGACGCAGCGTCAGGCGCTCAAGCCGCTCGATGAGGCGCTGGCGCAACTGATGCAATATGCCAGCGTGCTGAAGCAGCAGGAGGTGGTCAACACTTTTGATGCCGATGGTCGCGTGCTGGCGCAGGACATTGTGTCGGCGCTCCAGGTGCCGCCACAGGACAACAGTTCGATGGACGGCTACGCGGTTCGCTGCGCTGATCTATTGCAGGCGGCAACGGTGTTGCCGGTGACACAGCGCATCGCAGCGGGTAGTGCCGGCCTGGCACTCGGTCCAATGAGTGCAGCACGTATCTTTACCGGGGCTCCGATTCCACCAGGCGCTGATGCGGTCGTGATGCAAGAGGACTGCGAGGCGCTGCCGGGCGAGCGCGTGTGCATCAACGCGTCGGTCTCGCCGGGTCAATGGATACGCCGCGCCGGCGAGGATATTGCCTCAGGCGCGGTCATCCTGGCGCAAGGAGAGCGACTCTCGCCCGCTGCCCTGGGCCTTGCCGCGAGCATCGGCATGAGTACCCTGGCGGTGCTGCGCCGTCCCCGGGTGGCCCTGTTTTCTACCGGGGATGAACTGGTGATGCCCGGTGAAATAGCGCCCGCTCAGATGAAGCCCGGCAGCATTTACAACTCGAACCGTTTCTTCTTGCGCGCCCTGTTGCAGCGTCTGGGCTGCGAAGTCAGTGACCTCGGTATCGTGCCGGACCGGCTCGATGCGACCGTGCAGGCCTTGCAGCAGGCGGCCCGCGGGCACGACCTGATTCTGACCAGCGGTGGTGTTTCGGTCGGTGAGGAAGACCACATCAAACCTGCCGTGCAGTCCCTGGGCTCGCTCGACCTGTGGCATCTGGCCATCAAGCCGGGCAAGCCCTTTGCTTATGGACGTGTTCAGGATGCGCACTTCATCGGCCTGCCAGGCAACCCGGTGTCGAGCTTTGTGACCTTCTTGCTGTTGGTGCGGCCGTTTCTGTTGCGCCTGCAGGGGGCGCGTCAAGTGGCTGCCCATTCGATCACTGTGCCGGCCCATTTCACACTTCCCAAAGCGGATAAGCGGCGAGAATTTCTGCGCGCCAGGCGCAACGCGCAGGGCGGGCTGGATTTGTTTGGCAATCAGAGTTCAGGCGTCCTGACCTCGGCGGTCTGGGCCGATGGACTGGTGGATAACCCGCCAGGGCAGACCATTGCCTATGGCGACCTGGTCCGGTTTATTCCCTTGATGGAGATGCTGGGATGAAAGTGGAGATCAGGTATTTCGCATCGATCCGTGAAGCCGTTGGTGTTGCTGCCGAATCGGTCGAGACCAGGGCAAGCACGCTGGCCGAACTGCGCGACGAGTTGATCGCCAGGGATGCGCCGCACGCGCAGGCTTTGGCGCGGGGTCGGGCACTGCGCATGGCGCTCAACCAGGTCATGTGCAGAGAAACCGCCAGTCTGCAAGAGGGTGCGGAAGTGGCCTTCTTTCCGCCGGTCACGGGCGGTTGAGTTGAGCATGGGCGCAGCTTCATCCGCCAGCGCGCGCGTTCGCATTCAGACGCAGGATTTTGACCTTGGCGTTGAAGTGGCTGCCCTGCGCGGTGGCCATGCCGGCATCGGTGCCGTCTGCAGCTTTGTCGGCACCGTGCGCGACCGTCACGCCGCGACGCCGGGTATCGCTGAGGCCGAGCCAGTCCTGGCTATGGAACTGGAGCACTATCCCGGAATGACCGAGAAGGCGATCGAGGCCATGATTGATCAGGCGCTGCAGCGTTTCGATATCTTCGATGCCAGGGTCATTCACCGCATTGGTCTGTTACAAGCGATGGATCAGATCGTGCTGGTGGCAGTTGCCTCAGCGCATCGTGGCGAGAGCTTCGCCGCCTGTGAGTTCCTGATGGACTACCTCAAGACCCAGGCACCGTTCTGGAAGAAAGAGCAGACGCCGCAGGGCGCGCGTTGGGTCGACGCGCGCGTTGCCGACGACGCTGCGCTCGCGCGCTGGGGCATTTCGGCGTCCAACCTCTGAGTTGTTCAGTTCAGGTACTGGGGCGGTTTGGCATTGGCAAAAACATCTGCCGCAAGTGGCTCGCCACCTGCAGTGCCAGGCTCCAGCGTGATGCCCCAATCGGCTTGCTGCAGTGCCGCTTCCAGCAGATGCATGAAGCCGTGCAGCAGATCCTGACCCAGCGTCACTTCAAAACTTCGTTTGGTCGCCGCGCCCGCCACGTCCTCTTCAAAGCCGATGCGCAGGGCGCCACCGTCACAGACCGTGATGTGCACACGACTGGCCAGCAGCGGTGCGTCCCCGATGGGCAGGCTGGCGGCCTGGCTGTTAAAGGGCGTATGGAAGTCCGCCTTTTGCAGTGATTCCTGTTTTTTGAACTGTGTCAATGCATGGCGGTCAGCGCCGTCGTGACTGGCACCCTGGGCCTGATCCGCCGCCAGATCGGCAGTGACCTGCAGCATGTGCGGAAACAGGTTTCTGACCATGCGACGCGTCAACCACAGGCGCAACTCCTCGCCGGCGAGCGTATTCATGCGCACCAGGATGCGATCCTGCTCCAGAACATAGCTTGCCTGTAACTGATGAATGGTCATGGTTTGATTTTAGTCAGACTTGCCCACGCGCCTGCCACTTGAAAAGTCCCCGCTCAGCCCAAGGTGGGTGGCAATCAAAGACCAAGGGGATTGTCATGCGAATGGAAAAATTGACCACCAAGTTTCAGGAAGCCTTGAGCGAGGCTCAGACGCTGGCCCTGGGCCAGGACCACGCCTACATTGAGCCGGTGCACGTCCTGATAGCGATGTTGCGCCAGGAAGACGGACCCAAGGCCCTGTTACAGCGTGCCGGTGTGAATGTGGCAGGCTTGCTCGGTGCCGCCGAACTGGCGATGAAGAGGTTGCCCGAAGTTCAGGGCCAGGAGCAGGTACAGGTAGGGCGCGACATGGTCAGTCTGCTGCAGGCGGCCGAGAAGGAATCGATCAAACGCGGCGACCAGTTTGTCGCCGGGGAACTGTTCCTGCTGGTCCTGACCGACAGCAAGCAGGATATTGGCCGTCTGGTGCGCGAGCATGGCCTGAACCGCAAGTCGCTGGAGGCGGCCATCGACGCCGTGCGCGGTGGCCAGAACGTCGACAGTGCCGACGCCGAAGATCAGCGCGAGTCGCTCAAGAAATACTGCCTGGACCTGACCGAGCGCGCGCGCATGGGCAAGCTCGACCCGGTCATTGGTCGCGACGATGAAATCCGTCGCGCCATTCAGGTGTTGCAGCGCCGCACCAAGAACAACCCGGTACTCATCGGCGAGCCCGGTGTTGGCAAAACCGCCATCGTCGAGGGCTTGGCGCAACGCATCGTGGCAGGCGAAGTGCCCGATTCGCTGAAAGGCAAGCGTGTCCTGTCGCTTGACATGGCATCCCTGCTGGCCGGCGCCAAGTTCCGCGGCGAGTTCGAGGAGCGCCTGAAGAACGTGCTGAAGGACCTGGCCAAGGACGAGGGTCAAACCATTGTTTTCATTGACGAGTTGCACACCATGGTCGGTGCCGGCAAGGCAGAAGGCGCCATGGACGCCGGCAATATGCTCAAGCCCGCACTGGCGCGCGGTGAACTGCATTGCGTCGGTGCCACCACGCTCGATGAGTACCGCAAGTACATCGAGAAGGACGCCGCGCTGGAGCGGCGCTTCCAGAAAATCCTGGTGGGCGAACCCACAGTGGAAGCGACCATTGCCATTCTGCGCGGACTGCAGGCGCGCTACGAGGCGCACCATGGCGTTCAGATCACCGATCCGGCCATCGTGGCTGCGGCCGAACTCAGTCACCGCTACATCACGGACCGCTTCCTGCCCGACAAGGCGATTGACCTGATCGATGAGGCGGCGTCCAAGATCAAGATCGAGCTCGACTCCAAGCCTGAAGTGATGGACAAGCTCGACCGGCGCCTGATCCAGTTGCAGATCGAGCGCGAAGCGGTGCGTCGCGAGAAGGACGAAGCCTCGCAAAAGCGCTTTGGCCTGATTGAGGAAGAGATTGCCAAACTGCAGAAGGAGATTGCCGATCTGGACGAAGTCTGGAAGGCCGAAAAGGCGCAGGCGCAAGGCTCCAAGGCCATCATGCAGGAGATCGAAAAACTGCGTTTCGAGATCGAGGAACTGACACGCAAGGGCGATTTCAACCGCGCCGGCGAATTGCAATACGGCAAGCTGCCGGGGCTGGAAAAGCAGCTCAAGGACGCGCAGACCAAGGAAGCCGGCAAGGCCAAGAATGCCAAGGACGGTGGCCGTCCGCAACTGCTGCGCACCATGGTCGGAGCCGAAGAAATTGCCGAGGTGGTGAGCCGCGCCACCGGCATTCCGGTGTCCAAGATGATGCAGGGCGAGCGCGACAAGCTGCTGCTGATGGAAGACAAGCTGCATCAGCGCGTGGTCGGTCAGGACGAAGCGATCCGCGCTGTGGCCAACGCCATCCGTCGCTCGCGCGCCGGCCTGTCCGATCCGAACCGTCCGACCGGCTCCTTCCTGTTCCTGGGTCCGACCGGTGTTGGCAAGACCGAACTGTGCAAGGCGCTGGCCGGCTTTCTGTTTGACAGCGAGGACCACCTGGTGCGTATCGACATGAGCGAGTTCATGGAGAAGCACTCGGTGGCACGCCTGATTGGCGCTCCGCCCGGTTATGTTGGTTACGAGGAGGGTGGCTATCTGACCGAAGCCGTGCGGCGCAAGCCCTACAGCGTGCTGCTGCTCGACGAGGTCGAGAAAGCGCACCCCGATGTATTCAATGTGCTGCTGCAGGTGCTCGACGATGGTCGCTTGACCGATGGCCAGGGCCGCACCGTGGACTTCAAGAACACGGTGATTGTGATGACCAGCAACATCGGTTCGCAGATGATTCAGGGCATGGTCGGGCAGGACAGCGAGGACATCAAGGACGCCGTCACGGGCGAACTGAAGAACCACTTCCGGCCGGAATTCCTGAACCGCATTGACGAGACCGTGGTGTTCCATGCACTGGATGCGTCGCACATTGCCAAGATCGCCGCCATCCAGATCAAGGTGCTGCAGGAGCGTCTGGCCAAGATGGACCTGATCCTGGAAGTGTCGCCCGCGGCACTGGCGGAACTGGCCAAGGTCGGTTTCGATCCGGTGTTTGGCGCGCGGCCGCTCAAGCGCGCGATTCAGCAGCGCATCGAGAATCCGCTGTCCAGGTTGCTGCTCGAAGGCAAGTTTGCACCCAAAGACGTGATTCCGGTCGATGTCGATCCGATCCGCGCGCCCGGGCAGTTCACTTTCGAGCGCGTTGTGCACTGATCCACGACGTATCATCGGCCTCAGGAGTTTTACCAGCCGGCTAAATCGATCGGCGAATTCCTGACAGGGAGACGTCGATGAGTATTCTCAAGTGCACTGGCGGCCGCTTCACCCGAGCGGCCGCGCTGTTTTTCTTTACTGCTTTGCTGGCGTGGCAAGCGCTGGCGCAGCAGACGGTTGCGCTGCCGCCTGGCGTGACGCGCGTACAGACGGTCGAGGGCATCACACAGTACCAACTTGCCAACGGGCTGAAAGTACTGCTGGCACCCGATCTGGCCGACGAGAGGGTGACGGTGAACCTCACTTACCTGGTCGGTTCCCGTCACGAGGGCTATGGAGAATCCGGCATGGCGCATTTGCTGGAGCACCTGATCTTCAAGGGATCGCCCAATACGCCCGACCCGAAGGCAGAGTTTCGCAAGCGCGGCTTCACCTTCAATGGCACGACCACGGCAGATCGAACCAATTACTACGCCACCTTTGTTTCCAGTCAGGAGTCGCTGGATTGGTACATTGGCTGGCAGGCTGACGCCATGGTCAATAGCTTCATTGCGAAGAAGGATCTGGACAGCGAGATGACGGTGGTGCGCAGTGAGTTCGAGATCGCCGGCAACAATCCGTTTGCCACGCTGTCACAGCGCGTCATGGCCGCCGCCTATCCCTGGCACAACTATGGCAAGGCGACCATTGGCAACCGGGCAGATATTGAAAACGTCGACATTGCCCGCTTGCAGACCTTCTACAAGCGTTACTACCGAGCGGACAACGCGGTGCTGATGGTGGCCGGCAAGTTCGATCCCGCGACCACCTTGTCTGGCATCCAGAAGTCGTTTGGTGCGCTGCAGAAGCCCCCGTTGCCGGTGACACTGACCTACACGCTGGAGCCGGTGCAGGATGGCGAGCGCAGTGTGGTGGTGCGCCGACCTGCCAGCGCTCAGCTGATGCTGGTCAGCTACCGCGCGCCGGCGGCCTTGCATCCGGACAACAGTGCGCTGGCGGTGCTGGCGACCGCGTTGGGTGATGTGCCTTCGGGTCGCCTGCACAAGGCGCTGGTCGAATCCAAGCTCGCACAGGCTGCGTTTGCCGGTGCCAACCGCCAGCGCGAAGCCGGTAGTCTGGTGTTCGGCACCGCGTTCGGCCCGGACGATGACCCCTTGCCACGCCAGAAACTGTTGCTGGACGTCGTCGAGAACCTGGCGAAAGAGCCGCTGCGTCAGGATGAGTTTGAGAGGGCCAAGACCAGGATCGAGAAGGGTCAGGAACTGGCGTTTGCCAATGCGGCTGCGGTGGCGCAGGGCGCTCTGCACTTCGAGGTGCTGGGGGATTGGCGCGCCGTGTTTGTCGACCGCGAGCGCATGAAAACGGTGACGCTGGACGATGTGAATCGGGTGGCGCGCAGCTATCTGCTGGCTGACAACCGGACGCTGGGCCATCTGGTTCCGACCAGGACGCCCGTGCGCGCGCCCGAAATGGGTCTGCCTGATGTCACCAGCTATCTGCAGGGTTACACGCTGAGCGAAAAGGGGCTGGAATCAAGCGCCTTTGATTTCAGCACCCGCTCGCTCAATGAAAAAGTCTCGTTCGCCAGCACACCGGGTGGCATCAAGACGGCACTGCTGTCCAAGCCGGTGCGCGGTGATCTGGTCAAGCTCAGTGTCTCGTTCAAGTTTGGCAGTGCCGAATCATTGCGCCAGCAGGATGTCGCCGCCATGATGGCGGGTCAGATGCTGGACAAGGGCACGGTGAGCATGACGCGTCAGCAGATTCACGACGAGCAGGTCCGACTCGGCGCCGCTCTGTCAATGCATTTTGGCGAGGAGGGCGGTGCGCTGACGTTGACGGTGAAGCAGGACAAGGTCATGGCGGCCCTGGAACTGGCCAAGCGGATGCTCAGGGAATCAACTTTTCCGCCTGCGGAATTCGAGGAGATCCGCTCGGCCCAGATCAAGGCAGTGGAAGGGCAGCTCAAGGACAAGGCGGCGCAGGCACATAACGCCTGGAGCCGCTACGGTAATCCTTACGCCAAAGGCGATCCGCGCTACGTCTACACACTGGAGGAGACGCTCCAGGAAATCAAGTCGGTGACGCGGGATCAGGCCTATGCCTTCTACCAACGCTTTTATGGTGCGCAAAGCGCCCAGATCGCCGTGCTGGGGCCGATGGATGTCACGCAATATCAACAACAGTTGGCGCTGGCGCTCGATGGCTGGCAGGCGCCACAAGCCTGGCAACGTGTCGAGAAGCCGCTGATCGCACGTACACCGGCGCGTCTGGTTTTTGATACGCCCGACAAGACCAACACCAGCCTGACTGCCTACCACGCGTTGCCGCTTCGCGCTGGGCAGTTTGACTGGCAGGACTACGCCATGTCCCTGGCTGCCCGCATTTTTGGCAGTGGGCCGGGGTCCAGGCTGTGGCTGCGTTTGCGTGAGTCCAGCGGCTTGAGCTACAGCGCGGGTGCCTCGTACAACGCCAGTCGCTACGAGGCCAACGCCAATATTTCACTCAGCGCCGAGGTTTCGCCAGCCAAAGTCAGCGCTGCCGAATCGGCACTCAAGGAAGAACTGCTGCGCTCGCTGAGCGAGGGCTTCACGGCAGCCGAAATGGAAACATTCAAACAGCAGTATCTGGCCGATCGTCTTCGTGGCCGTTCCGGCGACAACTGGGCGCTGGCCTTCATGGGTGAGCGGATGGAGTTCGACCAGACGCCCGATGCCTACGAAAGAGGCGATGCCATGATCGCATCACTGACCCTGGAGCAGGTCAACAGCACCTGGAAGAAGTTTGTGAAACCGGAAAAACTGGTCTGGGGTGTTTTCGGCGATCAGTCGAAAATGCGTTAGTCCCAGACCATTCGCTGCCCTCAGCGAGCGACGTTCTGCATCGCCTTGCCAACCTCGTTGCTGCCCTGTGCCGCGCCACTTTGCGGCACGCTGTCGCCAGTGCGGTCCGTCACCTGCGCCAACTGTTCGGCCAGCCGCTCTGGGGCGTTCGCATCGGTGCCGATCCAGACACCGCTGGTCATGGTGATGTGAGCCGCCTCGAAGGTGCCCGCGCCGGCGCACAGCGTGGTGCGGGTCGGGGCATCCTTTGACACCAGCACCAGCATGGCTGGCACCACCGCTTCCGGCTGCAGCGCATCGAGCACGGCCTGCGGCATCAAGCCCTCGGTCATGCGGGTGGCAGCGGTCGGCGCCAGGCAGTTGACGCGGATGTCGTTCTTGGCGCCTTCGAGTGCCAGGGTCTGCATCAGGCCGACCAGCGCCAGCTTGGCTGCACCATAGTTGGTTTGGCCGAAATTGCCAAACAGGCCGGTCGATGAGGTGGTCATCAGGATGCGGCCATACTTTTGTGCATTCATGATGGGCCAGACCGCCTTGTTGCAATGCACGGCGCCCATCAGGTGCACCTGCAGCACCAGTTCAAAATCGGCCAGTTCCATCTTGGCAAAAGTCTTGTCACGCAGGATGCCGGCGTTGTTGACCAGAATGTCAACGCGGCCCCAGGCCGTCATGGCCTGTTGCACCATGGCTTGCACGGCAGCAAAATCGGTTACCGAAGCGCCGTTGGCAAGCGCTTCGCCGCCAGCGGCGCGAATTTCTGCAGCCACCGCCTCCGCAGCGCTGACCGAGCCGCCGGATCCGTCACGCGCTCCGCCCAGATCATTGACCAGCACCTTGGCGCCACGCGCTGCCAGCGCCAGCGCATGGGCGCGACCCAGGCCACCGCCGGCGCCTGTCACGATGGCCACCTGGCCCTTGAATTCGATAGTCATGCTTGTTTTCCTTGATGTAAAACCTTGGCCACCGGGTGGTGGCGGAGCCGGAAGGCGTCGGGCATGCCCGAGCCCAGGAGCGGACGCAAATAGAGCCGGAACGCGTCGGTCACGTCGGTGCCGCTGGCGGTAATGAATTCATCCTCCATGACACGCGTCTTGCCGGCCACGGCGTCGAGTTCCAGCAGTTCGTAGTCAACCGAGTAAAAGCCGGTGCGCTTGATGGCGACCGAGCCATTGCGCTTGCCCCACATCGCAAACTGCACTGCCTTTTCTCCAACCTCGCGCGCCTCGCGCTGATCGACGTCCGAGACGCAGCCGATGAATGATCTTTGCAGATAACCGAAGGTGTCACCGCGGACCCGCTTGATCTTGAGCTTGGATTTGATCTCCTCGCACAGCAGATCGGCCAGCGCACCGTTGCCCGAGAGCTGCACATTGCCATGCGCATCGTGCTCCAGGTCTTTGGCCAGCAGGCTGGCGATGGGGCTGCCGCTGGCATCGTGGATGCCTTCCGAGACGGCAATCACACAGCGTCCGTAGCGCTCGTAGACCGCCTTCACGTCGGCGAGGAACTTCTCCAGCACAAACGTGCGCTCCGGCAGGTAAATCAGGTGCGGGCCGTCGTCCGGAAACTTCTTGCCCAGCGCCGACGCTGCGGTCAGGAACCCGGCATGGCGGCCCATCACGACACCGACATAAACGCCGGGCAGAGCGGCGTTGTCCAGATTGGCGCCAGCAAAAGCCTGTGCCACAAAGCGCGCTGCGGACGGGAATCCAGGGGTGTGGTCATTGCCCACCAGATCGTTGTCTATCGTTTTTGGAATGTGGATGGCGCGCAAGGGGTAGCCCGCCTTCTGTGCCTCCAGACTGACGATCCGCACCGTATCGCTGGAGTCATTGCCGCCAATGTAGAAAAAATGCTCGATCTCGTGCGCCTGCAGCACCTTGAAGATCTCCCGACAGTAAGCCAGGTCGGGCTTGTCGCGTGTCGAGCCCAACGCAGAGGAGGGCGTGCTGGCGACCAGTTCCAGGTTGTGGTGCGTCTCCTGCGTCAGGTCGACAAAGTCCTCGTTGATGATGCCACGCACGCCGTGGCGCGCGCCGTAAATGCGTTCAATCGAGCCAAAGCGCCGCGCCTCCATTGCCACACCAACCAGGGACTGGTTGATGACGGCAGTGGGGCCACCACCCTGGGCCACGAGTATTTTTCCGGATGCCATTGTTGAAATTCTCCTTGGGGACTGAGTCAGGAGTTTAGCGTGTAGCAGACCACGATAAGCTCAATGAAGGCCGGAATAAGTGCCGTCATTCAGACACGATTGACCTGGGTCAGCACTGCATTGCGACAAGGGCATAAGCTGGTTCTCTCAGTAAACCACTAAGGATCCGTATGTCTCACTATCACGCTGTTGTCTGGCTCGATCACTCTGAAGCCCACGTGATGCACGTCAGCCCCGACGATGTAGAAAAATTCGTGGTTCACCCGGCCAAGCATCAACACAAACTGCACTCCCGCAGAGCTACCCTGGGTGCGGGTCGCCAGGCCGAGGATCCGGACTACTATCACGCCATTGCACTGGCGCTCGCTGGAGCAGAGGAAGTTCTGGTGCTCGGCCCGGGGCAGGCCAAGTTGCAGTTCATCAAGCATCTGCATTCACATGATCACGCCATGGCGGCCAAGGTGCTCGGCGTTGAAACAGTCGATCATCCCAGTGACGGCCAGGTTGTAGCCTATGCGCGCAAGTATTTTGTCGCCAGAGACCGCATGCTTACCTGAAGTGGCCAAGCACTTTATACTTTGAGCCGAGTCCCTGTCACCATGACTAAATTAGTGAGGTTTCCATGACCGTCAACGTGAGCATTGATCTTGGCTATGAGTTTGAAGTCAAAGCGAAAGCAGCAGACGTCTTTGACGTGCTGGCCGATGTACCCACTTCTGCCAGCCATTTTCCCAAGGTGGACAAGCTGGTTGATCTGGGCGGCGGCGCCTATCGTTGGGAAATGGCCAAGATTGGCATCGCCCAAATCAACCTGCAAACCATCTACGCCTCCAAATACGTCTCCAACAAGGCCAAGGGCACGGTGGTCTGGACGCCGATCAAGGGCGAAGGCAATGCCCTGGTGTCGGGCAACTGGAAGATTACCGACAAGAAGAAGTCAACCCTGATCGTGCTGCAGATCAACGGCGAACTGACGCTGCCGCTGCCGGGGCTCATGAAAATGGTCGTAGCGCCCGTGGTCGAGTCCGAGTTTGAAAAAATGATCGAACAGTACATCGCCAACCTGACCAAACGCTTCGGCGGCGAAGCCTGAATTTCTACGTCACCTAGGGTCAACACTATTGCCAGTGTGACTCTTTTCATCAAAATGGTCTCTTCTTTTGATTGGAGAGATCCATGGTCGCACCCGTTGTCGTATCGCCTGATGATCTGACACTGCCCTGTTTTTACCGCTGGGAGCGGCAGCGTGCCGCGCAGATCTTCCTGACGCAGCCGGTGGGCGGTGGCGCGGTGCAGGACATCACTTGGGGCGAAGCCGGCAATCAGGTACGTCGCATCGCCAGCTGGTTGCAGGCGCAGGGCTGGCCAGCGGGCAGTCGCGTTGCCATCATTGGCAAGAACAGCGCGCACTGGGTGCTGGCGGACCTGGCCATCCTGATGGCGGGCCATGTTTCGGTGCCGATCTACCCGACCTTCAATGGCGAAGCCTTGTCCTACATCCTGGCGCACAGCGAGGCGCGCGCCTGTTTTGTCGGCAAGATGGACGAGGTTGGCAACTTGCAGACCGGACTGCCCGGCGGTTTGCCAGTGATCGCCTTGCCGCTGGCACCGTCCATCAAAGCCCTGCTCTGGACCGATCTGGTAGTCAGCAGCGAACCCCTGAAGGCGTCACCAACGCCGGATGGCGAAGCGCTTTGCACCATCATCTACACCTCAGGCACGACCGGCAAGCCCAAGGGCGTGGTGCATACCTTTAACACCATCGCCTGGGGCCTCTCCAGCGCAGGACGGCGCGTGCCCATGAGTACCGAGGACCGCTATCTCTCCTACCTGCCACTGGCCCACGTGGCCGAGCGCATGCTGATCGAGCAGGGCTGCCTGCGCTATGGCGGTCACATTTTCTTTGCCGAGGCGCTGGACACTTTTGTGCAGGACCTGCAACGCGCACGCCCCACCATCTTTTTCTCGGTACCCCGCCTGTGGGTCAAGTTTCAGCAGGGTGTGCACAGCAAGATGCCGGCCGAAAAACTCAAGAAACTGCTTGGCTTGCCGCTGGTGGGCTGGCTGGTGCGGCGCAAGATCCTCAAAGGTCTGGGGCTCGATCAATGTCGTATCGCCGCCGGGGGTGCGGCGCCCATGCCGGCCGAGGTTCTGCACTGGTATCGCCGGCTAGGGCTCGACCTGGTTGAGGTCTATGGCATGACCGAGAACTGTGCCATCTCGCATGCCACTTTGCCGGGCAACACCAAAATCGGCACCGTGGGCCTGCCCTACGACGGCGTGGAACAGCGCATTGACCCGGCCACGGGCGAAATCCAGATGCGCAGCCCGTCTGTCATGAAGGCCTACTACCGCGAGACGGAGCAGACCGCTGCGGCCATGACGGCCGATGGTTGGCTGCGTACCGGCGACAAGGGCAGCATCGATGCCGCGGGCTACCTCACGATCACCGGACGGGTCAAGGACATCTTCAAGACCAGCAAGGGCAAGTACGTGGCACCGGCCCCGATCGAAGACCGCTTGGTCATGCACCCCGACATCGAGGCCTGTGTCGTGACCGGCGCCACGCTGACGCAGCCCCTGGGTCTGGTCATGCTGTCGCAGGAAGCGGTGACGCGCTCTGCCAACAGTGAGGCCAAGAACTCGATCACCGAGTCCCTCAAGCTGCACCTCAAGGCGGTCAATGAGGGTCTGGAACCGCACGAGAAGCTCGGTTGTCTGGCCGTCGTCACCAAACCCTGGACCCCGGAGAACGGTTTTGTCACGCCAACGCTGAAGGTCAAGCGCAATCGGATCGAAGACGCGTTTGCGCAGCGTTACGAGGAATGGCAGCGTGAAGGCAAGCAGGTGGTGTGGATCGAGGACTAGGGCATGAGGGGTGATCAGGCTGGCGACGCACTCAGCTCCGCGGCTGTCCCCCGGCCTTCGGCCTCCGCCTTTATGCCGCTGC
>JBAXOZ010000043.1:0-17041 GCA_037132975.1 Comamonadaceae bacterium | reverse complement strand
TGATCGCCGCTTATGCGATGAATATCGGCACTGGCTACAACTACATCCACGGCGAAATCTTCCAGATTTACGAACGTTTTGAAGAGGCGCTGGCAGAAGCGCGCGCGGCCGGTTTGCTGGGCGACAACATTCTGGGCAGTGGTTTCAGTTTTCAGCTGCATGCCTTTCACGGCTTCGGCGCCTATGTTTGTGGCGAAGAAACAGCCTTGCTGGAGTCGGTCGAGGGCAAGAAGGGGCAACCGCGTTTCAAGCCGCCGTTCCCGCCGAGCTATGGTTTGTACGGCAAACCGACCAACATCAACAACACCGAAACGTTTTCTGCCGTGCCCTGGATCATCAACCACGGCGGCAAGGCCTATCTGGAATGCGGCAAGCCCAACAACGGCGGCACCAAGATCTATTCCGTCAGTGGTGACGTTGAACTGCCGGGCAATTACGAAATCCCGATGGGTACGCCTTTTTCCAAGTTGCTGGAACTCGCTGGCGGTGTACGCAAGGGTCGTCAACTCAAGGCGGTCATTCCGGGGGGCTCGTCGACACCCATCCTGCCGGGCTCGATCATGATGGACTGCACGATGGACTATGACTCCATTGCCAAGGCCGGTTCCATGCTGGGCTCCGGGGCACTCATCGTGCTGGACGACAGCCGTTGCATGGTCAAGAGCCTGCAGCGTTTGAGTTACTTCTACATGCATGAATCCTGCGGCCAGTGCACACCGTGCCGCGAGGGTACCGGCTGGATGTACCGGGTGGTGGAACGTATTGAAAACGGGCAGGGGCGGCCAAGCGACATGGATCTGCTGGATAACGTGGCCGAGGACATCATGGGGCGAACCATTTGCGCACTCGGCGATGCAGCGGCGATGCCGGTGCGGGCCATGTTGAAGCATTTCCGTCCTGAATTTGAGTATCACGTTGAGCACAAGACCTGCATGGTCCCGGCTTACGTCTGAACGAGTCCCAATATGATTGAAATTGAACTCGACGGCAAGAAGATAGAGGTTGTTGAAGGCAGCACGATCATTCATGCGGCCGATCAGGCGGGCACCTACATTCCGCATTTCTGCTATCACAAGAAGCTCAGCATCGCAGCCAGTTGCCGCATGTGTCTGGTCGATGTGGAGAAGATGCCCAAGCCGATGCCGGCTTGCGCCACCACGGTGGCCCCGGGCATGGTGATTCGCACGCGCAGCGAGAAGGCTGTCAAGGCGCAGAAGTCCGTGATGGAGTTCCTGCTCATCAATCACCCGCTGGATTGCCCGATTTGCGACCAGGGTGGCGAGTGCCAGCTGCAGGATCTGGCGGTCGGTTACGGTGGCTCCGCTTCCCGCTATGAAGAAGAAAAACGGGTTGTCGCGGTAAAAGACGTTGGCCCCCTGATTTCGATGCAGGAAATGAGCCGTTGCATCCAGTGCACCCGTTGCGTCCGTTTTGGTCAGGAAGTGGCCGGCGTGATGGAGCTTGGCATGACGCACCGCGGCGAGCATGCCGAAATCGAAACTTTTGTCGGCCAGTCAGTGGACTCTGAACTGTCAGGCAACATGATTGACATCTGCCCGGTCGGCGCGCTTACCAGCAAGCCCTTCCGTTACAGCGCCCGTACTTGGGAACTGGCACGGCGCAAGTCGGTCAGCCCGCATGACTCGACCGGCGCCAATCTGATTGTGCAGGTCAAGAACAACAAGGTCATGCGTGTGGTGCCGCTGGAGAACGAAGCAGTCAACGAATGCTGGATTGCGGACCGCGATCGCTTCTCCTACGAATCATTAAGCAGCGATGAGCGCTTGACCAGCCCCATGCTCAAGCAGGGCGGTGCCTGGGTTGCCGTCGACTGGCAGACGGCTCTGGCCTATGTTGCCAAGGGATTGAAAGGAATCAAGAAGGAGCACGGCGCGGCGAGCATAGGCGCGCTGGTCAGTCCGCACAGCACGCTGGAAGAATTGTTTCTGACCAGTTCCCTGATGAGTGCGCTGGGCAGCCCGAACGTCGACTACCGTCTGCGTAACGCCGAGTTTCCGGCGGTTGAGGGGATTCGCCATCTGGGGCGTTCCATCGCTTCCCTGTCCAGCTTGCAAAGCGCGCTGGTGGTGGGATCCAACCTGCGCAAGGACCATCCGCTGTTTGCGCAAAGAATTCGCCAGGCGGTGCGCGGCGGCTGTGTGCTGAGTGTCATTGGTTCAGCCGCACAAGACTGGGCGATGCCGGTGGCGAACACGCTTCTGTCGAGCGACACCAGTTGGGTGCAGGCACTCGCCGACGTCGCGACGGCCGTCGCCGCCGAGAAGGGTGTCACGGCACCCGCTGCTGGCGTTGCCAGCGATGCGGCCATAGCGATCGCCAGGTCCCTGCTGGCGGGCGAGCGCAAGGCAGTCCTGCTCGGCAACGGCGCCGCTCATCATGCGCGTGCATCGAGTCTGCTTGCGCTGGCCAACTGGATTGGCGGACAAACCGGCGCCAGCGTGGGGTATTTGACAGAGGCTGCCAACACGGTGGGTGCCCAACTCGCTGCGGCGCTGCCAGGCGCCAATGGCAAGAACGCAGGGCAAATGCTCGGCGGCGCCCTGAAGGCGGTGCTTTTGCTGAACAACGAGCCTGAATTTGATTCAGCCGCCGGCGCCGCTGCGGTGGACGGTCTGAAGCAGGCCGGGATGGTGGTCACGCTCAGCCCGTTCAAGACGAACATGGCATTCAGCGACGTCTTGCTGCCGATTGCTCCGTTCACTGAAACGTCCGGTACTTTTGTCAACGCCGAAGGACGTGTCCAGAGTTTCCATGCCGTGGTCAAGCCGCTGGGCGAAACCAGGCCCGCCTGGAAAGTGCTGCGGGTTCTGGCCAATCTGCTGGAGATCCCGGGTTTCGATTTTGAGTCTTCCCAGGAAGTGCTGGGCAAGGTCTGTGGTCTGCCGCCTCAGGGGCAGACAACTTTGTCCGACAAGATTTTGAACAATGCAACGCAAGCTGCGATTGATCTCAAGCCCGCGCTGCGGTCTCCGGTGGTTGCCGGCATTTATGCACTCGACGGGCTGCTGCGCCGTTCGACCAGTCTGCAGCTCACGGCCGATGCCAAACGAAGCAATGCTGCGCAGGAGGTGACGGCATGATTGACACAATTTTTGCCCTGGGTCAGGGTTTGCTGGAAGCCTCCTGGTGGACAGGTCTGGCCTGGCCGGTGCTCTGGGCGCTCGTCAAGGTCGTGCTGGTTCTGATGTTGGTGATGGGCCTGGTGACTTACACCACGCTGTGGGAACGCCGATTGCTGGGCTGGGCACAGGTGCGCATGGGTCCGAACCGGGTTGGCCCCTGGGGCTTGCTGCAGCCGATCGCCGACGCGCTCAAACTCATGACCAAGGAAGTTCTCAGGCCAGCGGCGGCCGACAAGGTCCTGTTCTATCTGGGTCCGGTCATGACCGTCATGCCGGCCATGGCGGCTTGGGCGGTCGTTCCATTCAGCCCGGAGATCGCCTGCGCCAACATCAATGCTGGCCTGTTGTTTCTGATGGCGGTGACCTCCATGGAAGTCTACGGCGTGATTATTTCCGGCTGGTCATCCAACTCCAAGTACCCGTTCCTGGGAGCCATGCGTGCTTCCGCACAGATGGTCAGCTACGAAATCGCAATGGGTTTCTGTCTGGTTATCGTGCTGATGGTTTCGGCCAGCTTGAACCTGACCGACATCGTCGCCGGGCAGGGCAAGGGTTATTTTGCCCAGATGGGCCTGAGTTTCCTGTCCTGGAACTGGTTGTCATTGCTGCCAATCTTTGTTGTCTACTTTATCTCCGGTCTGGCCGAAACGAATCGGCTGCCGTTCGACGTGATCGAGGGCGAGTCGGAAATCGTCGCCGGTCACATGGTCGAATACTCCGGCATGTCCTGGGCCATGTTCCAGATGGCCGAGTACGCCAACATCTGGTTGGTGTCGGTACTGGCCACCATCATGTTCCTGGGCGGCTGGCTGTCGCCGGTTGACAGTGTCGTTTTCAACTGGATTCCGGGTTTTATCTGGCTTGGTCTGAAATCTTTTGCCGTGGTCACCATGTTCATCTGGGTGCGGGTCTCCTTCCCGCGCTATCGCTATGACCAGATCATGCACCTGGGCTGGAAGATCTTTATTCCGGTCACCCTGGTCTGGCTGGTCGTGGTCGGCCTGTGGATGCAGACCCCCTGGAACATTTGGAAGTAATTCGAGCTGTCTATGTCTACTACCACCTCAAGTTCTGTTGCAGCGCCGAACGAAAGTTCTTTTTCGCTGACGGACTTCCTGTCCAGTTTCATGTTGCTCGAACTGTTCAAGGGTCTGGCCCTGACCGGCAAGTACGCCTTTCGCAGCAAGATCACGCTCGAGTATCCGGAAGAAAAGACGCCGCTGTCGCCGCGTTTTCGGGGCCTGCACGCGCTGCGTCGCTACGACAACGGCGAAGAGCGTTGCATCGCCTGCAAGTTGTGCGAGGCCGTCTGCCCGGCCATGGCCATCACGATCGAATCCGACGTTCGTGCCGATGGCTCACGCCGCACCACGCGCTATGACATCGACTACAACAAGTGTATTTACTGCGGCTTCTGCGAAGAAAGCTGTCCGGTCGACTCGATCGTGGAGACCTCCATTTTTGAGTACCACGGTGAAGCCCCAGGTGATTTGTATTTCACCAAAGAGATGCTGCTCGCCGTGGGCGATCGCTACGAAGGCCAGATCGCCGCGGCCAGAGCCGCCGATGCCAAATTCAGATAACGCTGCCAAGCCTTACCTACAACCCTAAGACCATCGAAAAAAAGTAACGACACATGGACGTCAAGACCGGTCTCTTCTATTTCTTCGCGATCTTGCTGCTCATCGCAGCATTTCGCGTGATTACTGCGCGCAACCCGGTGCATGCCGTGTTGTACCTTGTGCTGGCATTCTTCCAGGCTGCTGCACTCTGGCTGTTGCTCAAGGCAGAGTTTCTCGCCATCGCCCTGGTGCTGGTCTACGTTGGCGCCGTGATGGTGCTGTTCCTGTTTGTCGTGATGATGCTCGACATCAATGTCGACAGCGCACGACAGGGCTTCTGGAAGCACTTTCCGCTGGCGGCCGTGGTCGGCGTGCTGATTGCCCTGGAGATGGCAGCGGTGTTGATGGGGGGCTTCCGGGTCAACGAGGAGCCCCACGCCGCTGCGGCGCTGGGCAAGGCCACGGTGGAGTTATCCAACACACGCGAGCTCGGCAAACTGCTCTACACACAATACCTTTACCCGCTTGAAATTGCTGCGGCCATCTTGCTGGTGGCGATGGTGGCGGCGATTGCGCTGGCACTGCGCGAGCGCAAGGACAGCAAACATATCAGCCCCACGGTGCAGGTCCGGGTCAAGGCCCAGGATCGGATGACGGTGCTCAAGATGGCATCCACCCAGGTGGCGCCCCTGGATGACGCCGGCGCTGCACCTACTGCGGAGAACAAAGCATGACCCTGACTCTTGGACACTTTTTATCGCTCGGGGCCATGCTGTTTGCGCTGTCCGTGATCGGTATCTTTCTGAACCGCAAGAACCTGATCGTGCTGTTGATGGCGATTGAACTGATGCTACTGGCGGTGAACACGAATTTCGTCGCGTTTTCCTATTACCTGGGCGACATGCACGGCCAGATCTTCGTCTTCTTTATTCTGACCGTTGCTGCTGCCGAATCTGCCATCGGTCTGGCCATTCTGGTGCTGCTGTTCCGTAACCGGTCCAGCATCAATGTGGACGAACTCAATATGCTCAAGGGTTAATAAGATGAGTCAAACCCTTTCTCTCTCGACGCTGCTCGCGGTGCCCATGGCTCCGTTGGTTGGGGCGCTGGCCGCCGGTATTCTGGGCACCAAGTTTGGGGGCAACTGGATCGGTCGGCGCATGTCGCATTCGCTGACGATTTTCAGCGTGTTCCTGTCCTTTGTGCTGTCCGCGATGACGCTCAAGAGTGTGGCGCTGGACGGCGCGCATTTCAACGAGACCCTGTACACCTGGATGGTGGTCGGTGGTCTGAAGATGGAAATTGGCTTTCTGGTCGATGGCCTGACCGCCATGATGATGTGCGTCGTGACCTTTGTTTCGCTGATGGTCCACATCTACACCGTGGGCTACATGGAAGAAGATGACGGCTACAACCGTTTCTTCGCCTACATCTCGCTGTTTACCTTCTCCATGCTGATGCTGGTGATGAGCAACAACATGCTGCAGCTGTTCTTTGGCTGGGAGGCGGTGGGTCTGGTGTCCTACCTGCTGATCGGTTTCTGGTTCAACAAGCCGACCGCTATTTTTGCCAACATGAAGGCCTTCCTGGTCAATCGGGTCGGCGACTTTGGTTTCATCCTGGGTATCGGTCTGATCGTTGCCTTCGCCGGCACGCTCAATTACACCGAAGCTTTCGCCAAGGCGGCCGATCTGGCCAAGCTCAGTTTTCCCGGCACCGACTGGATGCTCATCACCGTCATCTGCATCTGTCTGTTCATCGGCGCGATGGGCAAATCAGCTCAATTTCCGCTGCACGTCTGGTTGCCTGACTCGATGGAAGGCCCGACACCGATCTCTGCCCTGATTCATGCGGCGACCATGGTGACGGCCGGTATTTTCATGGTGACACGCATGTCTCCGCTGTTTGAGCTGAGCGAGACCGCACTCAACTTTGTGCTGGTGATCGGCGCCATCACGGCCTTGTTCATGGGTTTTCTTGGCATCATCCAGAACGACATCAAGCGCGTCGTGGCTTATTCGACGCTTTCGCAGTTGGGCTACATGACGGTGGCGCTGGGCGCTTCAGCCTACTCGGTGGCCGTGTTTCACCTGATGACCCATGCCTTCTTCAAGGCGCTGCTGTTCCTGGCCGCTGGCTCGGTCATCATGGGTGTGCATCACAACCAGGACATCCGCTGGATGGGCGGCCTGCGCAAGTACATGCCCATCACCTGGATCACATCCCTGCTGGGCTCGCTGGCCCTGATCGGCACACCGCTGTTTGCCGGCTTTTATTCCAAGGACAGCATCATTGAAGCGGTTCACGAGAGCCACCTGCCGGGCGCGGGTTTCGCTTCCTTTGCCGTGCTGGCCGGTGTCTTCATTACGGCGTTCTACTCGTTCCGCATGTATTTCCTGGTGTTCCACGGCAAGGAGCGCTTTGACCAGAACCCGGACGCCCATCACGGTCATGGCCATGGTCACCACAACGAGCCGCAGCATCCGCACGAGTCGCCCTGGGTGGTTACCGTGCCGCTGGTCCTGCTCGCCATCCCCTCGGTGGTGATCGGCTTCATGACCATTGAGCCCATGTTGTTTGGCGAATTCTTCAAGGGCGCCATCTTCATCAATGCAGAAAAGCATCCGGCGCTGGAGGAAATGGCCAAGGCCTTCCACGGCCCGGTGCAAATGGCGTGGCATGCGCTGACCACGCTGCCGTTCTGGCTGGCGCTGGCCGGTGTCGCGACTTCCTACTACATGTACATGATCAATCCGGCATTGCCGACGGCCATCAAGAAGGCCGTGATGCCGATTTACACCCTGCTTGAGAACAAATACTACCTGGACTGGTTCAATGAGAACGTGCTGGCACGTGGTGCCAGAGCACTCGGCACCGGGTTGTGGAAGGGTGGCGACGAATATGTGATTGATGGCGGGCTCGTGAACGGCTCGTGGAAACTGGTTGACTGGGTATCCGGCACCGTGCGTCGGGTGCAGACGGGTTATCTCTACCACTACGCGCTGGGCATGATCCTGGGTGTTTTTGTGCTCATGACGTATTTTGTATGGCTGAAATGATGCCCTCTGTACCCAACTGATTAGGAATAAGAAAAATGGGATTGTTGAGCCTGGCTATTTGGACACCAATTGCTTTTGGTGTTGTGCTGCTGGCATTGGGTCGTGACGATCAGGCGCGCTCCGTGCGCTGGGTCGCCTTGATTGGTGCAATTGCCAGTTTTCTGGTGACGCTGCCGTTGTATGACGGCTTCAAACTCGGCACCGCTGCCATACAGTTCGTTGAAAAAGCACCCTGGATTGCCCGCTTCAATGTCAACTACCACCTCGGCGTTGATGGTATTTCACTCTGGTTTGTGCTGCTGACCGCCTTCATCAATGTGGTCATCGTGATTGCCGGCTGGGAAGTCATCACCAAGCGCGTGAACCAGTACATGGGCGCTTTCCTGATTCTCAGCGGCTTGATGATCGGTGTCTTCTGCGCACTCGACGGCATGCTGTTCTATGTGTTCTTTGAGGCCACGCTGATTCCGATGTACCTGATCATCGGTATCTGGGGCGGTCCGAACAAGATTTACGCGGCTTTCAAGTTCTTCCTGTACACGCTGCTGGGCTCGCTGTTGATGCTGGTTGCCCTGATCTTCCTCTACACCAAGTCCGGTGGCAGTTTCGATCTGGCGCTGTGGCACAAAATGCCGCTGGGTGGCACGACGCAGACGCTGCTGTTCTTTGCGTTCTTCGCCGCTTTCGCGGTGAAGGTGCCGATGTGGCCGGTACATACCTGGTTGCCTGATGTGCACGTGGAGGCGCCTACCGGCGGCTCGGCCGTGCTGGCTGCCATCATGCTCAAACTCGGTGCCTACGGTTTCCTGCGCTTTTCACTGCCGATTGCGCCGGACGCGGCCCGTGAATGGGCCTGGCTGATGATTGCGCTGTCCCTGATTGCCGTCGTGTATGTTGGCCTGGTGGCCATGGTTCAGAAGGACATGAAGAAACTGGTCGCCTACTCTTCGGTGGCGCACATGGGTTTTGTGACGCTGGGATTCTTCATCTTCAACGATCTGGGTGTTGCTGGTGGCATCGTGCAGATGATCTCGCACGGCTTTGTCTCGGCCGCCATGTTCCTCTCGATCGGTGTCCTGTATGACCGCGTGCACTCACGTGAAATCGCTGCTTATGGCGGTGTGGTCAACACCATGCCCAAGTTCACCGCCTTCGCCCTGTTCTTTGCGATGGCCAATTGCGGCTTGCCGGGCACCGCCGGTTTTGTCGGTGAGTGGATGGTGATTCTGGGTGCAGTCAAGAGCAACTTCTGGCTCGGCTTTGCGGCCGCCAGTGCCTTGATTTTCGGCGCTGCCTACACCTTGTGGATGTTCAAGCGCGTTTACCTCGGACCGGTTGCCAACAAGCATGTGAAGGAACTGCTGGATATTTCCAGTCGCGAGTTTCTCGTCATGAGTCTGCTGGCGGTGGCCGTCCTGTACATGGGCATCTATCCGAAGCCGTTTACCGATGTCATGGACTCGTCCGTGACGCAATTACTCAAGCACGTGGCGTTGTCCAAGCTGAATTGATCAGTCTGACTTGACCCAATTGAACAGAGAAACAGAAAATGATCGATAAACTCAGTTGGATTTCGGTTTACCCCGAAATCATCCTGCTTACCATGGCCTGTGCAATTGCCCTGGTTGACCTGGGCGTCAAGAGTGCGCAGCGCACCGGAACCTACTTGCTGACCTTGTTGACACTGGCTGTGATCGCCGCGCTGCAAGCCACTTATGCCAGTGCTGGCACCACCATCTATGGCTTTGGCAATATGGTGGTAAGCGATCAGATGGGTAACTGGCTCAAGTGTTTTGCCACCATCGCCGTGATGGTCACCCTGGTTTATGGCCGCCCCTATGCTGCGGCCCGTGGCATGTTGCGCGGCGGTGAACTGTTCAGCTTGAGCATACTGTCCCTGCTTGGCATGTTCGTCATGATTTCGGGTAACAATTTTCTGGTTATCTACCTGGGCCTGGAGTTGCTGACGCTGTCGAGTTACGCACTGGTGGCGCTGCGGCGTGACAACGCGGTGGTGATTGAAGCCGCCATGAAGTATTTTGTACTGGGTGCGCTGGCCTCGGGCTTCCTGCTCTATGGCTTGTCCATGATGTACGGTGCGACCGGTTCGCTCGACATCAACGCCGTTTTCAAGGCCATTGCTTCACGCCAGGTCGACCACCGCGTGCTGGTGTTTGGACTGGTCTTTGTCGTGGCCGGTCTGGCCTTCAAGCTCGGTGTGGTTCCCTTTCACATGTGGATCCCGGACGTCTATCAGGGTGCGCCCACAGCGATCACCCTGATGATTGGTGGTGCGCCCAAGCTGGCGGCCTTCGCCATCATGATCCGTCTGCTGGTGGAAGGCATGCTGCCGCTGGCGATTGACTGGCAACAGATGCTCATGGTGCTGTCGATCGGCTCCTTGCTGATTGGCAATCTGGCAGCCATCGCGCAGACCAATCTCAAGCGCATGCTGGCGTTTTCGACCATTTCGCATATGGGCTTTGTGCTGCTCGGAATGATGTCGGGCGTTATCAACGGCAACAGCAACGCCGCGGCCAATGCCTATAGCTCCTCCATGTTTTACGTCGTCACCTATGTGCTGACGACGCTGGCCAGCTTCGGCGTCATTCTGCTGCTCTCGCGTGACGGTTTCGAGAGCGAAGAGATCAGTGATTTTGCCGGTTTGAACCAGCGCAGCCCGCTTTACGCGGCGGTGATGGCGATCTGCCTGTTCTCGCTTGCCGGCATACCTCCGATGGTCGGCTTTTACGCCAAGCTCTCGGTGCTGCAGGCTTTGGTGGCGTCCGGTCAGACCTTTGATCTCGGGCTTGCCATTTTTGCCGTCATGATGTCACTGATTGGCGCCTTCTATTACCTGCGGGTCGTCAAGGTCATGTACTTTGATCAGCCGATCAGCGCCAGTGATGTCTCGGCACCGCTGGACGTGCGTGCCGTTCTCTCGGTCAATGGCGCACTCGTGCTGGTGCTTGGACTCGTCCCCGGTGGCCTGATGGCTTTGTGCGCCAACGCCATCGTGCAGATGCTGGGTACCTGACACGGTATTTTTTGGTCCGTCGATGGATGATCGCCATCTGACCGAGCACCAGCTCTCCAGCAAGGAACTGTTCAAGGGCGATTTTCTGCACGCCTTTCGCGACACCGTCAGACTGCCTGATGGTGCAAGCGCTGTGCGGGAGTATGTGCGCCACCCTGGTGCCGTCATGATTGTTCCCTTGCTGAGCGATGCCCAGGGCGAGATGCAGCTGGTGCTGGAGCGGCAATTTCGCTATCCGGTGGCCCAGGTCATGATCGAGTTCCCTGCCGGCAAGCTCGACCCCGGCGAGACCAGCCAGCATTGCGCACAGCGCGAACTGCTGGAAGAAACAGGTTACCGGGCGCAGGAGTGGGCGCTGGCCGGGCGCTTGCACCCGGTTATTTCCTACTCCACCGAGTTCATTGACATCTGGTTCGCGCGTGGTCTGACCGCAGGCGAGAGCCAACTGGATGCGGGCGAGTTTCTGGAGGTGTTCACTGCCAGCCCAGCGCAACTGCTGGCGTGGTGCCGTGACGGTCAGGTGACGGATGGCAAGACCCTGACGGCGGCACTCTGGTTGCAGAACGTCCTTTGCGGTAGCTGGCCATTGATCTGGCAGGGTGTTGTCGAAGCCGATATCGCCCGATAATGTCAGCATGAAAGTTCTCGACCTTGCGTGTTGCCAGAACCACGTCTTTGAGGGCTGGTTTGCGTCGGAAGAAGATTTTCAGAGCCAGCGCGAGCGCTTGCTGATCGAGTGCCCGGTTTGTGGCACAGCAAGTGTTTCCAAGAAGCTCAGCGCGCCACGCCTGAACCTCGCGGGGCCTGCTACAGAAAGCGCCGCAGCGCCGCAGCAGACGGTTGTCGTGACGGGCGCTGAGCAAACTCTGCAAGCTGCCTGGATGACCATGGCACGGCGGGTGCTGGCCAACACCGACGACGTCGGCGAGCGCTTTGCTGAAGAGGCGCGCAAGATCCATTATGGTGAGGCCAAGGAACGCGGCATCCGCGGTCAGGCCTCGCGTGCAGAAACCGAGTCCCTCCTTGAAGAGGGGATTGCCGTGATGCAGTTGCCCCTGCCGGAGGCACTCAAAGGCCCTCTGCAATAAGAATGTTCAGCCTTCCATAGAACATGAATATTCGATCGTCATTGCGAGCGAAGCGCGGCAATCCAGGAAGTCCGGGGACATGGATCGCCACGACCTGCGGCCTCGCGATGACGAGGAACGATTAATAAAAGTACTTCTGGAAAAATCATGACGAGTTCCCACGTTGATGAATTGCTGAGCTACATGCAGGAACACGCGGGCGCTGAAGCGCAGCGGCAGAGCAGTTTTGTAGCGGCCTATTTTGAAAACACCGACCCCGACGAACTGGCGGCGCGCGGTCCCGCCACACTGTATGCCGTTGCCAATGCGCACTGGCGCTTGCTTGATGCGCCGCACGCCGCCCAGCATGCCAGGGTGCGGGTCTTTAACCCGACGCTGGCAGAAGACGGATTCGTCAGTGAGCACACGGTGCTGCAGATCGTGCATGACGACATGCCTTTCCTGGTCGACTCTGTCACCATGGCGGTCAACCGCAGCAGTCGCACGGCGCACTGGATTGTGCATCCGTTGATGAGTGTGACGCGTGACGCCGCGGGCCGGGTTGCCCGTGCCAGCAGCGTGGCCGCAGCTGCGGCTCTGGGACAAAAAAATCCGGTCGAGTCGCTCATTCTGGTCGAGTGCGACCGTATTGTCAGTGAGATAGAGCGCCAGGCACTGGCGCAGGAGTTGACCCGGGTGCTGGCCGATGTGCGCAGTTCCGTGCAGGATTGGTCTGCGATGCTGGAGCGCGTCCAAGGTGTCAGCGATGCGGCGAAGAATTCACCGCTGCCAGCCGACAGTCGGCAGGAAGGTATTGACTTTTTGCACTGGCTGCAGGACCGTCATTTCACTTTCCTGGGTGCCCGTGATTACGACTTCAGGCGCGACGCCGGCGGTGTCAGCCTGATCGCCTGCCCGGATTCAGGTTTGGGCATTCTGCGCGGACCTGCACAGACCCTGGAGACGCCCTTGCCAAGCGGCGCCGTGGCCCTGCTGGAGTCCAATGAACTGGTGCTGGTGACCAAGGCCATGACGCGCGCCACCGTGCACCGTCCGGCCTGGCTTGACTACATCGGGGTCAAGCGCTTCGACGCTGCCGGTCAACTGGTGGGCGAAACGCGCTTTCTCGGTCTCTACACTTCAACCGCCTATTCGGCTGCGGTCAGCCAGATTCCCCGCGTGCGCCGGCTGGCCGCTCAGGTCATGAACAGCGCTGGTGTGGTGCCCGACAGTCATGCAGCCAAATCGCTGCAGGCGATTCTGGACGCCTATCCGCGCGACGAGTTGTTCCAGATCGACGTCGCCAGCCTGACCGAACACGCCATGGGCATCCTGCGCTTGCAGGAACGTCAGCGCACCCGCGTTTTCCTGCGGCGCGATCCGTTTGGCCGGTTTACCTCGGCCCAGGTGTTCGTGCCGCGTGAGCGCTTCAACACCGAGTTACGTATCCGGATTGGTAACGAATTGATGAGTGCGCTGGAGGGGCAGTCGATCGAGTTCACCCCGACCTTGACCGACAGCGCGCAGGCGCGCATCCATTACCTGGTGCGGGCCCGGACCACTGCGCCCCAGAATGTCAACCTGGCGGCGCTGGAATCGCGCGTCGCAAAATTGGCGCAACGCTGGGAGGACGACTGCAGCAACGAGTTGTTGCGCGCTCATGGCGAAGGTCAGGGGCTGCTGCTGGCGCGGCGCTTTGCCAATGCCTTTCCGACTGCTTACCGCGAAGATTTTTCCGCTGCCGTCGCGGCCGAGGATGCCGATATGCTGGCCGGCTTGTCGCCAGCAACGCCGCTGGCTGTCAAGCTTTACCGAGCACTTGATGCCAGTCCGGGTCAGTTGCGTTTCAAGATCTACAGTACCGGCAAAGTCGCGTTGTCGGACTCCTTGCCGGTGCTGGAGCGCATGGGCGCCCTGGTGCTCGATGAACACCCCTACCACATTGGCAGCGCCGATGCGCTGCTCTGGATTCACGATCTCGGTTTGCAGTTGCCGGTCGAGACCGATCTGGCCTGTGTCAAGCAGCGTTTTGAAGAGCTTTTTTGCCTGGCCTGGCGCGGTGAAGTCGAGAGCGATGACCTGAACAAACTGGCGCTCGGCAGCGCGCTGGACGCCCGTGCCATCGCCGTGCTGCGCGCCTATACGCGCTACTTCCGGCAGCTTGGTTTTGCCTTCAGTCAAAACTACATCGAAGTTGCTCTGAACCGCAACGCCCTGATCGCGCAAGCGATTGTGGAATTGTTCCATGCCCGCTTTGACCCCGCCGCGACCGGCGACAGGGAAGCCACGCAGCACTTGCTGAAGCAGCAGATTGAGGCGCATCTGGCCGAGGTGGCAAGTCTGGATGAGGACCGCATCCTGCGCCAGTTTTTTGCCAGCGTGCTGGCAACCCTGCGTACCAACTTCTGGCAACGGGCCGCTGACGGCGCACACAAGCCATACCTGAGCTTCAAGCTCGACTCGCGCCAGTTGCCAGGTCTGCCCGAGCCCAAACCGTTGTTTGAAATCTGGGTCTATTCGCCGCGCGTTGAGGGCATTCATCTGCGCAACGGCAAGGTGGCACGCGGCGGCCTGCGCTGGTCGGACCGGCGTGAAGATTTCCGCACCGAGATTCTGGGTCTGGTGAAAGCCCAGCATGTCAAGAACACGGTGATTGTTCCTGTCGGTTCCAAAGGCGGCTTCGTGCTGAAGAATCCGCCGCCCGCCGCTGACCGCGAAGCCACGATGGCCGAGGGTATAGCCTGCTACAAGCTCTTTCTTTGCGGCCTGCTGGACCTCACTGACAACCTGGTCAAGGGCCTCGTCGTGCCGCCGCCCAAAGTGGTTCGCCATGACCCCGACGACATTTATCTGGTGGTGGCAGCAGACAAGGGCACAGCCAGCTTTTCGGATATTGCCAACAGTGTTTCGGCCGACTACGGTTTCTGGCTTGGCGATGCCTTTGCTTCGGGCGGCTCGGTTGGCTACGACCACAAGAAGATGGGCATCACGGCGCGTGGCGCCTGGGAATCGGTCAAGCGGCACTTCAGGTCCTTGTCTATCAACACGCAGACCACGCCCTTCACGGTGGCCGGCATCGGCGACATGTCGGGTGATGTGTTCGGCAACGGCATGCTGCTGTCGCCGCACATCCAACTGCTGCTGGCGTTTGACCACAGGCACATCTTCATCGACCCGTCACCGGATGCGGCACGCTCCCATGCCGAACGAGCGCGTCTGTTTTCCTTGCCGCGCTCCAGTTGGGACGACTACGACAAGCGCTTGCTCTCAGAGGGCGGCGGTATTTACGCACGCTCTGCCAAGTCAATCCGCTTGAGCCCCGAGGCGCGCGCCGTCATCGGCATAGAGACCGAAGAGTTGACGCCGACTGAATTGTTGCGGGCGATTCTGCTGGCGCCGGTGGACCTGCTCTACAACGGCGGCATCGGCACCTACGTCAAGGCGGCTTTTGAGAGTCACGCCCAGGTCGGTGACAAGGCGGGTGATGCGTTTCGCGTCAACGGTAACGAATTGCGCTGCAAGGTGCTGGCAGAAGGCGGCAACCTCGGCTGCACGCAAAACGGCCGCATCGAGTTTGCGCAAAAGGGCGGCCTGATCTATACCGATGCAATCGACAATTCTGCTGGGGTCGATTGCTCTGATCATGAGGTCAATATCAAGATCTTGCTCGGCAGCGTGGTCGAGTCCGGTGACCTGACCCTGAAGCAGCGCAACGACTTGCTGGCTTCCATGACCGATGAGGTCGGCTTGCTGGTGCTGACCGACAACTACTACCAGACACAGGCGCTTGACATTGCCGCGCACCGACCGCAGTACCTGCTCGACGGCCAGCAACGCCTGCTGCAGTGGTTGGAGCGCTATGGGCACCTGAACCGGGCCATCGAATTCCTGCCGACCGACGAGGAAATCGCCCGGCGCAAGGCACACAAGACAGGTCTGAGTGCGCCTGAAAACTCGGTGCTGCTGGCTTACGCCAAGATGTCCGTGTTTGATGAGTTGCTGACCAGCAACCTGCCCGACGATCCCTATTTCAAGCGCGTGCTGGCTGCCTACTTCCCGAAAGCGCTGAGCGAGAAATTCGCACCGGCCATTGCCGCTCACCCGCTCAGGCGCGAGATCATCGCCACCTTCATGACCAACACGGTGGTCAATCGCACCGGTGCGACTTTCGTCAACTTTATTGCTTCGGAAGCAGGTGCCACAGCGGCTGACGTGATTCGTGCCTTCACGCTGGCACGCGAGGTTTTTGACCTGGAAGCGCTGTGGGACCAGATCGACGCGCTGGATTACCAGGTTGATGCCAGCTTGCAGCTTGATCTGCTGGCGCGTCTCACGGGCATCGCCCAGCGCGCGTCGCGCTGGATGCTGCGCGCGCGCGGCCAAAGCAGCGATTTGCCCACCCTGATTCAGGCCTATCAACCGGCCGCGCGCGAATTGCGCCAGCATCTGGCAGACTGGCTGCCTTCAACAGCCCATGCCAGTTGGCAAGCAGCCACCGCCAAACTGGTCGAGGCCGGCGTCGAGCCGGTGTTGGCAGAAAACCTGAGCGCGCTCGATTTCATCTTCCCGGCGCTCGATCTGGTCGATCTGGCGCAGCACGCCAAAACCGACCTGGAACAGGCGGCGCGTGCCTATTTCGCGATCGATGCCGAGCTTGGCCTGACCGCCTGGCGGGCGCAGATCAATCGCCTGCCTACCGAAACCCTGTGGCAGACGCAGGCCCGGGCCAGTGCCAGGGATGACATTTATTCCATTGCCAGCCAGATCACGCGCGGCCTGCTGACAAAGCAGCAGCAACTGGCGGATTGGCGCGCCCAGCAAGCGCCCGAGATTGAACGTCTGCGCCGCCTGTTGAGCGACATCAGCACCCAAAGCGCCGACCTGGCGCCGGTTTCGGTCGCCTTGCGCGAACTACGTCAGTTGGCCTGAGGGGCAACATCAGCTGTCATTGCATGGCCCTTCGTCATTGCGTGCATCACCCTTCGTCATTGCGAGGCTTCCCTTGCGTTATCGCGAGGGCGAAGCCCGTGGCGATCGTCATCCCGGACGTGATCCGGGATCCAGTGCTGCGCCTACCCTGGATTGCGGGTCGGGGCCCGCAATGACGTAGCGAGTCAGGCATTGAACTGCAGGGCGGCGAGACCGGCGTAGACGCCGCCGCGGGCCACCAGTT
>JBAXOZ010000042.1:0-17127 GCA_037132975.1 Comamonadaceae bacterium | reverse complement strand
CGCTGCGCTCCTCGCAGTGACGAGAGGGGGGCTGTCATTGCGAGCGAAGCGTGGCAATCCAAGATATTTCATTCATACTCCAAGGTAGGCCCGGCGCAAGGTATCGCTGGCCAGCAGTTCGGCGCCCGAGCCGGAAAAGCGCAGGGCACCGTTTTCCAGCACATAGGCTCGCTGCGCGACTTCGAGCGACTGGCCCACGTTCTGCTCCACCAGCAGCACGGCGAGCCCCTGCGTGTTGAGTTGCGAGATCAGCGTGAACATCTCCTCCACCAGCAGGGGCGAGAGTCCGAGCGAGGGTTCATCCAGGATCAGCAAACGCGGCTCGGCCATCAGGCCACGCCCGATCGCCAGCATCTGCTGCTCGCCGCCGCTCATGGTGCCGGCCAGTTGCGTGGCACGCTCCTTGAGACGCGGGAAAATGGAAAACACGCGCTCCAGATTCTGGGCACGACGTTGCCGCGCCCGCGTAAACGACCCAAGTTCCAGATTCTCCAACGCCGACAGGTTGGGAAAAATCTTGCGCCCCTCGGGCACCTGGATCAAGCCGGCCTTCACCACATCGCGGTAATGCGCACCACTGATGTCCTGGCCGTCAAAGTGCACGCGACCGGCCCAGGCCGGGTAGATGCCGCACAGCACGTTGTTCAGGGTTGACTTTCCTGCGCCATTGCTGCCCAGCAGGGCCACAATTTCGCCCTCGTTGACATGCAGATCGACGCCGCGCAGCACTTCAACGGCGCCGTAACCGCCGCGCAGACCCTGGATGTCGAGCAGCGCCGTCATGCCGTTGCCGCTCCACTGTCGCTGGCCATCTGGCGCAGCTTGGCAGCCGTGCCATGACCCAGATAGGCTTCAATGACAGCGGCGTTGGAGGTCACTTGGGCTGGCGAACCCTCGGCAATCAACTGCCCCTGCGCCAGCACCCAGACGTGTTCGGCCAGATTCATCACCGCCTGCATCACATGCTCAATCATCAGCACCGTCACGCCTGACTGCGCGATGCCGCGCACCACTGGAATCATCTCGCTGATTTCCTGCGGATTGAGCCCCGCCAGCACTTCATCGAGCAGCAAGAGCTTGGGTTGTGTCGCCAGGGCCCGCGCCAGTTCCAGCCGCTTGCGCCCCGACACCGTCAAGTCTGCCGCCGGCTTGTCGAGCTGGGAGCCCAGTCCAACCCGCTCCGCCACACTCTGTGCCGCTTCCAGTGCGGCGACGCGCCGGGGTTCGTGCAGGTGGGCGCCGACGGCGATGTTTTCGCGCACCGTCTGCGCTGCAAAAGGTTGCACGATCTGGAAGGTGCGCGCCATGCCGGCACGCGCATTGGCGTCGGGTGCCTGTCCCGTGATGTCGCGGCCGTCAAACTCGATACGGCCGGCGTCCGGCAAATAGAAACCCGACATCAGCGAAAACAGCGTGGTTTTGCCGGCACCGTTGGGGCCAATCAGCGCCGTCAGACTGCCCGGTGCTACTGCCAGGCTGACGTCATGCACGGCTCTGAGACCGCCGAAACTCTTGCACACGTGACTCACCGTCAAGAGAGCCGTGCTCATGGTGTCCTGCCCTTCCAGAGGGCACGCAGGCTTTTGCCGGCGCCGCTCAGGCCGCGCGGCGCGAACATGATCATCAGTACCAGCACCGTGCCGTAAATCACCATATTGATACCGGGCAACTGGCCAAACAGATTGCGTGTCAGGTCGGCCAGGGCGTGCAGTGCCAACGCCCCCAGCACCGGCCCCCACAGCGTGCCCAGGCCACCCACAATGGCGCCCACCAGCGCCTCCACCGAAGTGTGTGAACCATAGGCAATGCCAGGGTCCAGGTACTGGAACACCTGAACGTAGAAGGCACCGCCGGCACCCATGAAGGCGCCGGAGAGGGCAATCGCGCCGAGCTTGATGCGAAACGGATTGACACCGCTGGCGCGCGCCGCGTCCTCGTTGTCGCGCACCGCCTGCAGATAGGCGCCAAAGCGTGAATGTTGTAGCCAGCAGCTGACCGACAGCGCCAGCACCACCAGCGCCAGAATCAGGAACGCATAGCCGCGCCTGGAGTCGAACTGCATGTTGGCAAAGCCCTCGCGCAAAGGCACCATCAGGCCGACGCCGGCACCGGTGAAGGGAACCGACAGGGCCACAATGCGAAAGACCTCGGCAAAGGCCAGCGTGACCAGCGCGAAGTAGGAACCCTTGAGGCCGTAACGAAAGCTCAGGGCGCCGACAAAAAGACCGACGCCGGCGCTGGCCAGCGCGCTCAGCGGCAGCGCCAGCCAGGGATTGAGGCCACCCTGCATCTGTGCAATGGCCTGCATGTAGGCACCGGTGCCAAAGAACAGCGCGTGGCCAAAGGAAAACTGTCCACCGTAGCCACCCAGAATGTTCCAGGCTTGAGCCAGCAGGGCCGCATAAAGAGCCATCATGACGAAATTGAGCACCACGCCCGAGGAAGTGCTGCTCAGAAACAGGGCAACGACCAGCGCAAAAAGGGCGATGCGCGACACTTCCTTTTGCAGGGCCGTCATGTTTTGGCCCCGAACATGCCCTGTGGCCTGAAAAGCAGCACCGCAATGAAGATCAGAAAGATACCGATCTGACCGAGCGATTCGCCCAGAATCAGACCGCCGAGGGACTCGACCATTCCGATCAGCAACCCGCCCAGCAGCGCGCCAGTGAAACTGCCCATGCCACCGAGCACGACGATGGTGAAGGCCACCAGCACAAAGCCGGCGCCGACCTGCGGGTTGACGTAGTAGGCGGGCAACAGAAAACAGGCAGCAGCACCCAGACAGGCCAGACCAATACCAAAACTCATGGCATAGACATGATCTACGTCGATGCCCATCAGCTTGGCACCCTGTTTTTCCTTGGCCACGGCGCGGATGGCGCGACCCAGGTCGGTGCGCCCGACAATCAGGATCAGCAGCGCGGAGGCTACCAGTGCCCCGCCAAACGCCACCAGCTTGGGCAGCGAGATCATGGCTTGGGCGATGCCGATGTTGATCGGGATCGTGGTCAGGGTGTAGGCGGTGTCGATGGTGCGGGTGTCGGACTTGAAGAACAGCAGGGCCAGGTTTTCCATCACGATGGACAGGCCGAGTGTCACCAGCAGGATGTTCTCGTCGCGGCCATGGCTGGCGCGGTTGATCACCACGCGCTGCAAGCCATAGCCGAGCACGAACATGGCGGGAACCACCAGCGGCAGCGCCAGATAGGGGTCGAGCCCGAACCGCTCCTTGAGGAAATAGACGCCGTAGAGCGCCAGCATCAAGGACGCGCCATGCGCGAAGTTGATGATGTGCAGCACGCCGTAAATCAGCGTCAGGCCGAGCGCGATCAGGGCGTAGACGGCCCCGGTCGTCAGGCCGTTGAGGAGCGACGGGAACAGGATCCCGAGATCAAGCATCAGCGGCGGGGAATCAGGCCTTGAGCGGGAAGATCGGGTCGATCTCGCGGTATTCGCGCGGCACGATCACCTTGATGTCGCCCTTGCTCACCTGCGTCATCAAGGGCTGCGCCCCCATGTTCTGGCCGTTGACGAATTTGGTAGCGCCGTAAGGCATGATGTGATCGGCAAAGGCGCTCTTCTCCAGCGCGTCGATGATGGCGGCGCGATCCGTTGATTTGGCGCGTTCGATGGCATCGGCCAGCACCCGCATCGAGGTGTAGGTCATGAAGACCTCGTAGCTGAAGAACAGGCCCTTGGCTTCCACGCGTTTTTTGAGGTCCGCGCTGCGCTTGTCTTTCGGGTTGAACCAGTGATTGCAGTCGATGATGCCGTTGGCCGCTTCCGGGAACTCCTTGACAAACTTGTAGCTTGAAGCGGCACCACCCAGCACCGAGTAGATGGCTTTGGGCGTTACCTTTTGCTGCTGCATGGTGCGCACCAGCAGCGCGTATTCGTTGTAGTAGTTGGCCGGAATCACGATGTCGGGGTTGACCGACTTCATGCGCAGCACGATGTTGTTGAAATCACGCGTCGGATTCGCGTGCTTGATGATTTCCTTGACCTCGTAGCCATAGCCCGGCAACTCGCGCGCCAGCAGCTGGGCCGTGCCGGAGCCAAACAGCGACTCCTCGTGGATGATCATGACCGTGCGCGCCGGCTTGCCGGCGGCGGTGTTGAGCACGTGCAGGTTCGCCACCGCCACTTCCGCGCACTTGCGGTAGCCCGGGCCAAAGCGGAAGGTGTTCTTCAGGCCGCGCTCGACAATCTGGTCAGCCACACCGACGTCCACCACGTGTGGCAGGTTGTACTTGGCGGCGGCCTGGGTCGTGGCCAGACAGATGGCGGAGGCAAAAGCGCCGACCACCGCGGAAACGCCAGCCTCGTTCATCTTCTCGATTTCGGCACTGCCGGCTTGCGGCGTGGATTGCGCATCGCCCAGCAGCGCTTCGATCTTCGCGCCGCCCAGGGACTTGATGCCACCGGCCTTGTTGATGTCCTCGATCGCCATCAGGGCCCCCTCGCGGCATTGCTGCCCGGAGTAGGCCAGCGAGCCGGTGACCGGGTGCAGCACGCCAATCTTGACGGTCTTGGGCTGGGCGCCGCCGACCAGGGGAAAGGCAAGCGCCGAGGCGGCGGCAGCGGTGGAAGTAACAAACTGGCGACGAGTGGTCATGGTGTTTCCTTGGGTTTTAGTTAAATTGCGCTGACAATTCCGTGCTGACCCAGACTTTGGCATCGATACTGCCAACGCGGGACAACTGCATTTCGTATTCGTAGCGGTCGGGCCGGTACAGGCCGTGCAGCCACTGGATCGGGCGTTCCTGCTCATCGTAGATCAGCCGGCGCACGGCCAGCAGGGCGGAGCCGACGGCGACGTCCAGGTGCCTGGCCACCAGCAGATCGGCGAGCTTGGCCGATATGGTTTGCTGGGCGCGACCGACCTTGACGCCGGACTCTTCCAGCAGCAGCAGAATCGGCTTGCGCGCGAGTTCGCGCCGGCCAAACCTGCGGCCAATGTCGCCCGGCACATAGGTAGTGATGTGCGACAGCGGGCCTTCCTTGGTGCTGCGAACGCGAATCGCCTTTTGTACGGGGTCACCCGGGCTGAGCTGCAGGGCCTGCGCCACGCTGGCAGAGGCCGTCACGGTTTCCACCTCCAGCACGCTGACCTTGGTCTGCAGGCCCATACTGACCAGGTTTTCCAGCAGGCCGGTGAGGCTTGCGCGTTGTCCTTTTTCAGGGCCAATCGAAGCGTTTGCTGCGACGACATTGAGGGCGCGCGTGCCGCGGCCCGGCTCCCTGGAGATCATGCCCTCGGCCGCGAGTTGTTCCAGCGCACGGCGTACGGTGACACGGGCCACGGAAAACTGCTTCATCAGCGCCAATTCACCTGGCAACCCCTGCGCAAACCTGCCTTCGTGCAACTGCTCGCGCAATAGCAGATAAATCTGGTGGTATTTGGTCATGGGCATGGACTGCGGCATGACCGCATCCTAAGAACAGTCCTATTGTTCTGTCAATAGGACATTTGAGTTTCCTGCGTCCGTTGTGCCGTCTGGCTGTGTATAGTTGCAAGCTATAACATCCATGGAGGTCCCGAATGAACAGCCCTTATCCTTTGAAACAAGTCGTTTCGGTTCTCGTTTTTGCGACGCTGGGTCTGCTGGCCGGGTCGGCGTCGGCACAGACGGCAGACTACAGAAGAGGTTATGACCAGGGGTACCGCGATGCCATGGAGGCATCCCGGGACCAGCATGGTCCTTCCGGGCCGGCACGGGGGTACATCACGGTGGTGGACGCAAAGTATGGGTTTCGCGGCGACGTGTGCGATGCGCGTCAGTCAGTCCAGCAAGCCGCTGCCATGCGTCGACATGTCGATATACGGGTCAACAACGATCTGTGCGGCGATCCGGCATCCGGTCGCATCAAGCGCTTGACCATCGTCTACCGCTGTGGTGACGGCCCCGAGCAGCGGGTGGCTGGCGCAGAGAACACCCAATTGGCGATGAGTTGCCGGTAGGGTCTGCCCCCGTACCGGCGAGCGCCAAAGTGACAGCCAAAGTGCATCAACTTTGGCAGACTGCGGGTTTGTGAGGGCAGTCCTCACCTCGCCAGAAAGGTCGGTCATGGAATTTGAGTACTCGCCGCAGGTGCTGGAGCTGCGTCAGCGGCTGGAAGAATTCATCGATCACTATGTGCTGCCCTATAACGCGGCCTGGCACCGCTCGGTGGCGCAGGGCGTTTATCCGCCACCGTTCCTGGAAGACCTGAAGGCCCTGGCCAGGTCAGAAGGCTTGTGGAATCTCTTTCTGCCCGGCTTGCGTCAGGATGAGCCGGGTTTGCGCCTGAGCAATCTGGACTACGCGCCGCTGGCCGAGATCATGGGACGCATGCCCTGGGCCTCGGAAGTCTTCAACTGCAGCGCACCCGACACCGGCAACATGGAGTTGCTGCATCTGTTTGCCACGCCGGAGCAAAGCCGGCGTTGGCTGCGCCCCTTGCTTGAGGGCGAGATCCGAAGCGCCTTTGCCATGTCGGAGCCCGACGTCGCGTCGAGCGACCCGACCAATCTGCAGACGCGCATCCACCGGGATGGCGACGAGTGGGTGCTCAACGGGCGCAAATGGTTTGTTACCGGCGCGGCGCATCCGAATTGCAGGCTCCTGATTGTGATGTGCCGCAGCGGCGATGACGAAGCCGCCAAGCACGAGCGCCACAGCATGTTGCTGGTGCCACTGGACACACCGGGCGTGACGCTGGAGCGCAACATCGCCATCATGCAACACCACACACCAGAAGGCCACTGCGAAATCGTGTTCCGCGACGTGCGCGTGCCCGTCGCCAATTTGCTGGGTGAGCCGGGTGCAGGCTTTGCCATGGCGCAGGCGCGGCTGGGCCCGGGGCGGGTGCACCACTGCATGCGCACCATCGGGCAGTGCGAACTGGCGCTGGCCCTGATGTGCGAGCGCACGCTGGAGCGGCACGTTTTTGGCAAATACCTGGCCGACTTTGCGAATGTGCAGGAGTGGATTGCCGAGTCGCGGCTGGAGATTGACCAGGCCCGTCTGCTGGTGTTGCGCGCCGCCTGGCGGCTTGATCAGGGCCAGCAGAAAGAGGCGCGTACCGATGTGGCCGCCATCAAGGTGGTGACGGCACGGCTGCAGACACGGGTGGTGAACCGCGCGATGCAGGTGTTTGGCGCCATGGGCTTGTCGCCGGATACGCCACTGGCCTACTTCTGGACCTGGGGTCGCGCCATGCAGTTGCTCGACGGTCCGGACGAAGTGCACCTGCGCAGCGTCGCGCGCGCTGAACTGGCGCAGGCGAAAGAGAACCGGGGTGCCACCGCCGCCTATTTCACCTTGCCCGAACAACTGCTGGCAGAACCGCGCATCCGCTAGACTGCGGGGGATGCAGCCCCTATTGAACTGGTTAAAAAATTCGCGCGCTGTACTGCGTTGCTCTCTTCTCGTGCTTTGTCTGGGGGGCACGAACTTGCAGGCGCTGGCGCAGGAAGCCCAGAAGTCGCTGTCGTTTGGCGTGGTGCCGCAGCAATCAGCGACCCGGCTGGCCGAGGAGTGGGGGCCGCTGCTGGCCGAGATCAGTCGCCGCTCGGGTGTTGCCCTGGTCTTCAAAACCGCGCCCAGCATCCCGGTATTTGAAGAACGCCTGGCCAAGGGCGAGTATGACCTGGCCTACATGAATCCTTATCACTATGTGGTTTTTCATGCGGCTGCCAGTTATCAGGCTTTTGCCAAAGAGCAGGATCGCCGACTCAAGGGCATCCTCATCGTCAGAAAGGACAGCGCCTATCGCAAGCCGGCGGACCTGGCAGGCAAGACCGTGGTCTTTCCAGCGCCCGCCGCGTTTGCTGCGAGCATCCTGCCGCAGGCGGAATTCGGTCGTTTGAAGATTGCGATTGACGCCAGGTTTGTTGCATCCCACGATTCTGTTTACCGTGCCGTGGCATCGGGTCTGCAGGAGGCAGGGGGTGGAATTCAGCGTACCTTCGAGGCGATGCCGGCGGAAATTCGGGATGCCTTGCGTGTATTGTCTGAAACACCGGCCTACACGCCGCATGCTTTTGCCGCCCATTCGCGCGTGCCGTCGCTCGCTGTCTCCAAAGTCCTGGCGGCGATGACGACGCTGGCTGGCGATGAGAACGGCCAACGTTTGCTTGCTCCGCTGGCCTTCAAGGGCATCACGGCGGCGCAGGACAAGGAGTGGAGTGATATCCGGGCTTTGGATATCAATTTGCTGGAGCGTTACGGCAGGCAATGAGCTGCGGCGCTTCCCTGTAGAGCGGTCCACCATGCGCTTTCGCACCAAAACCATCGTCGGCGTTGCCCTGATCGAAATCGCGCTGCTGGCGGTATTGGTGGGTAGCGCGCTGTCGATCCTGCGCGAGTCGAATGAGGCCGAACTGGTGCGTCGCGTGCAACTGGGTGCCCGCTTGTTGGTGGTGGCTGCGAAAGACGCCGTGATCTCGCAGGACCTGGCAACGCTGGACAGTCTGGTGGCCGAGACCATGAGCTCCAGGCAGGTTGAGTATGTACGCATTCTTGATGCCCATGGCAGCGTGCTGGCGCAAAGGGGTGACGCGAAAATTCTGGGGCGTCCGTTCCATCAGGAAGAGACGGTGGATCAGGCTCGAGACGGTATCTTCGAACAGTCACAAGCGGTGCTGGCAGGCGGGATCCGCCATGGCGAAGTGCAGATCGGCGTCTCGGTCAACAGCTTGCAGGTGCTACTGGCTTCTGCGCAGCGCTGGGCCGGCAGTGTGGCAGCACTCGAAATTCTGTTGGTCGCCCTTTTTTCCTGGCTGCTCGGTACCTATCTGGTGCGCCAGTTGGGGGCCTTGCGGCAGGCCAGTGAGCACTTTGCAGCTGGTGATTTTGGCTATCGGGTTGCGGTCAAGGGTGACGACGAGTTGGCGCAAACGGCGAACGCTTTCAATGCCATGGCGCAGCAACTCAGCGAGAACCGCGCACAGCTGCAGGTAGAGAACCGCAAGTGGCGCGACGCGATGGAGGCGGCTGAAAGGGCCGAAAACCTGTTGCGCGAGGCGGTCAGCAGCATCCCGCAGGGCTTCACCATCTACGACGAACAGGATCGCCTGGTGCTTTGCAACGAAGCCTATCTGCGCTTTTATGAATCCAGTCGTGACCTGATCGTGCCGGGTCAGACCTTTGAAGAGATTGTGCGCAAGGGCGCTGAGCGGGGCCAATACAGCGCCGCCCTTGGCAATGTGGATGCCTGGGTGAGGCAACGTGTGGAGCAACATCAACAGGCCAGCGGCGAGATGCTGGAACAGCGCTTGGCCGATGGTCGCTGGTTGCTGATTGTGGAGTACCGCACGCCCAGAGGCTACATCGTTGGCAACCGGATTGACATCACCGAGCGCAAGCAACTCGAGCAGACGCTGCTGGACAATGAACAGCGCTGGGAGATGGCGGTGACGGGCTCCAACGATGGTATCTGGGACTGGAATCCGCAAAGCGGCGAGGTCTATTTTTCAGAACGCTGGAAGACCATGTTGGGTTACCGCAGCGATGAAATCGGCAATTCGGTGGACGAGTGGGTTTCGCGTGTGCACCCGGATGACCTGGAATTGACGATGAGCGAAGTGCAGCGCCATCTGCGCGGCGAAACCGAGTATTACCAGAATGAGCACAGGATGCGTTGCAAGAATGGCGAGTACAGGTGGATCCTGGATCGTGGCCGCGCTCTGATTGATGAGCAGGGGCAGGCCGTGCGCATGCTGGGATCGCACAGCGACATTAGCGAGCGCCGGGCTCTGGCGGCGCGTGAACGCGAGTATGCAGAACAGCTCGGAGCCATCTTTGAGCTCAGTCCGGACGGTTTTGTTTCGTTCGATGGCGCAGGCCGGGTCAAGTACCTCAGCCCCGCCTTTGCCCGTCTGACCGGTCTGGCGCAGCCCGAACTGGTTGGTCTCGATGAGAGTGAATTCTCGGAACGCCTGGCGCAACTTTGTGTACCCGAGGCAGGCTTTCCAGGGTTGGCAGCCCTTCGCAGCAAAAAGACGGCCAGCCATCGTCAGGAGTCTCCGGACGCGGGTGGGCAGCAACTGAAGATCGAAATAGCTGGCGCTGGCAAACGGGTGCTGGAAGTCAGGCTGCGCGAAAAGAACACGGAAAGCGTGAAGACGATTCTGTACCTGCGTGACATCACGCATGAGACCGAAGTGGATCGTCTGAAGAGCGAGTTTTTGTCTACCGCGGCGCACGAATTGCGCACGCCGATGACCAGTATTTACGGCTTCACGGAACTTCTGCTGACGCAAGAGTTTGACGAAGCCGATTGGCGAGGCTACCTGGGCATCATCTTTCGGCACACGGAACTGATGATGTCCATCATCAACGAACTGCTTGATCTGGCGCGCATTGAAGCGCGTCATGGCACGGACTTCCAGATCGTCAAGGTTGATGTGGCTGAATTGCTGCATGAAATTGTGGCAGGCTTCAAGCCGCCTGAGGGCAGGGCCGTGACGCCCGCGCGCCTTTTCGAGCAGCCGGCATGGGTGAAGGCAGACCGCAAGAAGCTGATCCAGGCGGTGCTCAATGTGCTCTCCAACGCCTACAAATATTCACCCGGTGGTGGGGCGGTTGAACTCGATATGGTTCAGGTCGCGCCCGGTGCTGAGTCGCCTCTCGATAGCGGTGCGGCAGCGCTGGGAATTCGCGTCGCTGACCACGGCATGGGGATGACGCCGGAGCAACTGGCGCGGGTCTTCGAACGCTTTTATCGCGCGGATACTTCCGGCAGGATTCCCGGAACAGGTCTGGGCATGAGCATCGTGCAGGAAATAGTTAGCCTGCACGGCGGTAAAGTCAATGTCGCTAGCACCGCCGGTTTGGGTACCACGGTAACGATCTGGCTGCCCGCCAGCGGCGCGGCCTCGGGCGATTCTGTTTTTTAGCGCTTGGCCAGTCGACTGGTGCGCCTCGGCGCTTAAACCAGCAATGCAGCCAGGGCGCACAAGGCGGCGGTCTCGGCGCGCAGCACGCGCGGCCCCAGCGTCACTGGCGAAAAGCCGCAGGCCAGGGCTCTGTCTTCTTCGGCACCGCTCAATCCACCCTCGGGGCCTGACAAAAACGTGATGGCGTGTGAGGCGTCCAAGGCCTGCGCTGCCTGCCGCAGACCGCGCGCGCCCGGGCGCAGTGTCAACAAAAAGGAGCCGCCTGCAGCTTTGTCGGCGGTCTGATTGCCTCTTTCAACCCAGGCAGAAAATCCGGTCACTTCATGGACCAACGGCACCCGGTTGCCACCACACTGCTCGCAGGCCGATACGGCGATGCTTTGCCAGTGAGCGACCTTCTTTGCAGCGCGTTCGGCGCTAAGGCGCAGCACGCTGCGCTCGCTCATCAGTGGCTGGATGCTGGCCACGCCGAGCTCGGTGGCTTTTTCGACCAGCCAGTCCATGCGTTCGTTGGCCGGCATGCTCAGTGCCAGATGCACGGCGCGAATCGCTTCGCGCTCGACGGCTTGGTGCGCTCCAATTCGTACCTGAACCTCGCTGCGTCCCATCTGCGTGATCGCCGCACTGAATTCCCCAGCGCTACCTGCAAAGGCCGGGTTACCGTTGAACAGGGTGATGCTGTCGCCCGGCTGCAGGCGCAGCACCTGCACGTGACGCGCAGCGCCCGCCGGCAGGGTCAACAGCTCGCCGATGACAAGGGGCGCGGGGCAATAGAAGCGGGGCATGGAAATCAGGACGGTGTCTGCAGCGGACCAAAGGAATAGCCATTCACGACTTCGATACCCTCGACCCGCTCGATCAGGCGCAGCAGCGGCTTGAGCTCGCGATAGCGAGCACAGGTGGAACGGATGTAGCTGATGAAGCGCGGAGTATCTGCCAGGTACTGCGGCTTGCCATCGCGCAGTGTGAGGCGGGCAAAGATGCCGGCCACTTTCAGGTGGCGCTGCAGGCCCATCCACTCGACGCCACGGTAAAACTCGCCAAAGTCATTGCCGACCGGCAACCCGGCCTTGCGCGCCTTTTCCCAGTACCGGATGGTGATGTCCAGACAGAAGTCTTCTTCCCAGCTCAGGAAGGCATCGCGCATCAAACTGGCAATGTCATAGGTGATCGGACCGTAGACCGCATCCTGAAAATCCAATACCCCAATCCGAGTATCGTAGGGTTTCGCCGCAGGGCCGCCCCAAGGCGAAACAGCCCCCTCGGGGGGCAGCGCAGCACACGAAGTGGCAAGCGTGGGGGCATTGCCGACCATCAAGTTCCTGGGCATGAAGTCGCGGTGCACGTAAACGCTGGGCCAACTCAGGTTCTCCCGGATGATGTGAGAAAAAGCAGTGTCCAGTGTGCGCCGCAAGTCGCCCTCGACGGCGACGCCGCGGTGCTGTTGCAGGTACCAGGCAGGGAACAACTCCATTTCCTGGCGCAGCAAAGCCTCATCGTAGGGTGGCAGGACGCCCGGTCGGGACGCAAGCTGCCATGCAATCAGGGCTTCAATGGCCTGCAGGTAGTTAGATTGATTGGCGCGCGGGTCATCGCGATGGATACCTTGCAGCATCGTTTGCACGCCCATGTCAGTCAGCAGCATGAAGCCTTTGCTCTGGTCCCAGGCCAGAACCTGCGGCACTTTGACCTGCGCTGCATGCATCAGTTCGGCCACGGTGGCAAACGGTTGGCAATCTTCCTGCTCGGGCGGCGCATCCATGATGATGCGGCTGCCGTGTGGCGTGTCGATCCGGAAATAGCGTCGAAAGCTGGCGTCAGCGGAGGCACTGCGCAGTGAGTTGATCTGCAAGCCCTGGCTCGGTGCCAGTGCCATCAGCCAGGCCGTGAAGTCCGCCTTGCGCTGCAAGTCAGGCCAGTCCAATGCGGTGCTTGGTGTGGGTTCGGTGGACGGGGCATGGCTCATGGATAATCCATTCTACAAAGCCGAACGGTTCCGCTTCGTTTCCAACCCGCTGCCAGAGTGACATTACCCCTGAGTTCATGCGCAACTTGCTGCTCAACCTGAAATGCAGCCCGACTGCCCTGTTTGCCTGCGCCGTGTTGCAGGGGACATCGCTATGCGCTCACGGGCAGACGGATCAGGCGCCATTGACACTCAGCCCCAGTCCCCTGTTGCAGGAGGAGATCGCAGTGCCGCGCAGCGCCCTGCCGACCTTTGTTTCCGGTGAGCGCCTGTTTGGCCACCCCGATCTGGAAACGGTGGTGGAAGGCCGGGCCACGTTGCGCCGGGGCGACCTGCTGATCAAGGCCGCTCGGCTCGAGTATGACCGACCCACGGACCTGGCCCGAGCCAGCGGCGAAGTTCGCATCAATCGCGCTGGCAATGTTTATGAAGGCCCTTTGCTGGAGCTCCAGCTCGACGCTTTCAAGGGTTTTTTTAGTCAGCCAAGTTACTACTTTCCCAAGAATGACGCCAACGGCCAGGCCGATCGCGTCGATTTCATCGATGAGCAGCGATCGGTTATTCATAATGCCAGTCTGACCAGCTGCCGTCGCCTGCCGGGTCCGGACTGGCTGCCGGACTGGATTTTGCGGGCGGCAACGATCCACATCGACAATGAATCGGATGTTGGCACGGCAGAAGGCGCCTTGCTGACTTTCAAGGGCGTGCCCCTGCTGCCGGTTCCCTACCTCAGTTTTCCCTTGAGCGACAAACGCAAATCGGGTTTGATGCCACCCACGCTGGGCCTGGACAACGTCAATGGCGCGGTGATCGCCGTTCCGTATTACTGGAACATTGCGCCCAACCTGGATGCCACGCTGACGCCAACGCTGATGAGCAAGCGCGGCGTGAATCTGGCCAGTGAGTTTCGTTACCTGGAGCCTGACTATTCGGGTCAGGTGCGGTTCGATCTGATGCCCTCGGACCTGCTGCGCGACAGCAATCGCTGGGGTATCGCACTCGGGCACCAGGGCACCCTCAGGAACAGCCTGACCAGAGTCATCACAGACGGTGGACTGGCCTTCAATCTCGGTTTGAACCGGGTCAGTGACGACAATTACTGGCGCGATTTTGCGGGCACTTCGGCTTCATTGACACAACGACTGCTGGCCAACGATGCTGCTTTCTCTTGGAGCAATGGTTATTTTTCCAACAGTTTGCGAGTGCTCAAGTGGCAGACGCTGCAGGACCTGACGGCGCCCATCACGCCGCCTTATGATCGCTTGCCGCAACTGGCGACGCGTTTTGCGAGAAATGACGTGGCCGGCTTCGATTATTCGCTCGAAGCCGATTACACCCGGTTTCAGTCCGACAGCGCTTCTACCTTGCAGCCCAACGCCCAGCGGATTTTTTCTTTGCTCCAGATCAGTCGGCCCTGGATCGGCGGGGCCGGCTTCATCACGCCCAAGCTGCAACTGCATACCGCGAATTATCTTTTTGACGCACCGTTGTCCAATGCGGCCACCTCGGCCAGTGTGGTGGTGCCGACTTTCAGTCTGGACAGTGGCCTGGTGTTCGAGCGCGACATCAGCTATTTCGGCACGCGTTTTCGCCAGACCCTGGAGCCGCGCGCTTTCTATGTGAACACGCCTTACCGCGAGCAGAGCCTGCTGCCCAATTACGACTCGGGTGCCAAGGATTTCAATTTTGCGACCATCTACACAGACAATGCTTTCGTCGGCAACGACCGCATTTCCGACAGCAACCTGCTGACGCTCGGCGTTTCGACCCGCCTGCTGCATCCCGACAGCGGCGCTGAAGCGGCTCGTTTTGGCATTGCACAACGCCTGCGCTTCAAGGACCAGAACGTGACGCTGTTGCCGACCGATCCGCCGGTGCTGGACCGAATCAGCGACGTCCTGCTGGGTGCATCGATCAATTGGGACCCCAGGTGGTCGTTTGATTCGACAGTCCAGTTCAACCCAAAGACAGAGCAGTCGACGCTGGCAACGATCGGTGCTCGCTACAGCCCTGGCAACTATCGGGTGGTGAGCGGAACCTACCGCTATCAGAGGGATGTGAGCGAGCAAATCGACCTTGGCTGGCAGTGGCCACTGAACGATTTGTGGGGTGACCGGGGGCAGGACCTGGGACCCGGGCGTGGTCAGGGCGATGGACGCTGGTACAGCGTGGGACGTCTCAATTACAGCCTCGATGAAGGCAAGCTGGTGAACGCCGTTATCGGATTTGAGTACGATGCGGGGTGCTGGCTTGGCCGGGCAGTGCTGGAAAAGCTGCAGACCAGCACTTCAACGGCCAGTCAGCGTGTCATGTTTCAGCTCGAGTTTGTCGGCTTGGCGCGTTTGGGCGCGAGCCCTTTGAAAACATTGAAAGACAATATTCCAAGTTACCAGTACCTGCGCGAGCAGGGTGGCTCTCCCAGTCGTTTCAGCAATTACGAATAATCCATCATGACCCATCGCCTTGTCGCCCTGATTGTGGCCAGCTTTTCCCTCCTTGCAAGTTTGCCAGCATCGGCGCAGGGTTTGCGGCCGTCGCTTGGATTGAGTTCGGTTCCGGCTGCGACCCGGCCGCAAGCCGAGGTCCAGCAGGCAGCCGACTACATTGTGGCGGTGGTCAATTCGGAGCCTGTCACCAACAGTGAGGTGCAACGTGAATTGCAGCGCTTGGTGCAGCAGATGACGCAACAGCGCAGACCGCTACCTGATCGCAAGGAGATGGCGCGCCAGGTCCTGGAGAATCTGATCAATCAAAAAGTCCAGCTGCAATCGGCCAGCGAAACCGGCATTCGGGTCGATGATGCGGCGGTAGACCAGGCGGTGCAAAACATCGCCCGCCAAAACCAGATGGACGTGGCTGAGCTGCAGCGCCGTATTGCGCAGGATGGTCTGGTGTTTAGTCAGTTTCGCGCTCAATTGCGCGAGCAACTGATACTGACGCGCTTGCGGGAGCGGGAAGTCGAACCGCGGGTGCGGGTTTCCGATCTTGAAGTCGATCAGTACCTGCGCGATCAGCAAACCAATACCGATCCGGCCAGCACGGAGATCAATCTGGCGCAGATTCTGGTGTCGGTTCCGGATAGCGCCACTGCGCAGCAGATTGCTGCTCTGCAGGGCAAGGCGCAACAGGCGCTGGAGCGGGCGCGCGCCGGTGCCGACTTTGCTGCTCTGGCGCGCGAGTTTTCCGACGCGACGGATCGAGCCAATGGCGGCCAACTGGGCTTGCGCACGGCCGACCGCTACCCACCCCTGTTTCTGGAGGCCACGCAAAACCTGGAGGTCGGCGCCGTCTCCGCTGTAGTGCGTTCAGGGGCCGGTTTTCATATTCTCAAGCTGCTTGAGAAAAGGAATGCCGGCTTACCGCCGATGGCGGTCACACAAAGTCGGGCGCGTCATATATTGCTGCGTATCAGCCCGCAACTCAGCGAGGCGGCTGCGCGGGTCAAGCTGGTCGAATTCAAGAAGCGACTTGAAGCTGGTCAGGCTGATTTTGCGGCGCTGGCGCGTGACAATTCACAGGATGGCAGTGCGGCCCAGGGCGGCGATCTGGGCTGGGCCAATCCGGGCATGTATGTGCCCGAGTTTGAGGAGGTTATGGGTCGCCTGGCGCCGGGGCAGATCAGCGACCCGCTGGTATCGCGCTTTGGCGTGCACTTGATCCAGTTGATGGAGCGCCGCGATACGGTGCTGAGCCTGCGCGAGCAGCGCGAGGCGGTGCGCGCTGTGCTGCGTGAAAAGAAGCTCGATGAAGGTTATGTCAATTGGGCGCAGGATTTGCGCGGTCGAGCCTACGTGGAAATGCGCGAGCCACCGCAGTGATACCCCCCGGCGCGGCGGCGTTCATCATGCATAGCGAATGAAGCACATTCCGCGCAAGCGCTTTGGCCAGCACTTTCTGGCCGATGCGGGTATTGTTGATGCGATTGTTGACGCGATTGATCCGCAGCCCGGGCAGGTGATGGTCGAAATCGGGCCCGGTCTGGCGGCCTTGACCCAGCCGCTGGTGCAGCGTCTGTCGCATCTGACCGTGATCGAGCTGGACCGCGATCTGGCAGTGCGCTTGCGCTCACACCCCAAGCTGACCGTCATTGAATCGGATGTGCTGAAAGTCAATTTTGCGGAACTGGCAAGCTCGTTGGCAACGGAAGGTTTCGCCGCCGGGCCGCCCCAAGGCGAAACAGCCCCCTCGGGGGGCAGCGCAGTACGCGAAGCGACAAGCGTGGGGGCATCAAAACTTCGAGTGGTAGGCAACCTGCCGTACAACATCTCAACCCCGATTC